>CAYZSN010000274.1:0-16562 GCA_964481095.1 uncultured Oleiharenicola sp.
CTTCTACCAACGGCTCCTCGCCGAGGGCAAACCAGCCAAGGTCGCCCTTGTCGCCGTCATGCGCAAAATGATCGTTATCCTTAACCGCCTCCTCAAGGACCCCAACTTTACCCTTGGCGGCTGACACCGCTGCTCCTGTGAAGGGATCGGTTTTGCGCCTCTTGCGCCTTTTGCGGCCAACCCGTGCGGGGAAGCAATCGCCTATTTCTTTTCCCAGGCGTCGGCGTGGGCCTTCAGGATCCGCTCGATCAGCTTCGCCGGCGGCGTGCTGTGCTTCTGCATGATCTCCGTCGCGCCGGCCAGCGCCGCCTGCTCGACCAGCTCCAGGTTGCCGCCGGACGTGAAGACCAGGATGGGAATGTGGCGGGTGTAGTCGCATTCCCGCACCGCGCGGATCACGTCGACGCCGGTATAGCCCGGCATCATCAGGTCGGTGATGATCACGTCGACCTGGTTGTTCTCCAGGACCTTCAGGGCATCCTCGGGCGTCCCGACGATGAACATGGGCAGGCCCGCCATCGCCAGGCTGGTGTTGTAGATCTTGCGCGTGGTTGCGTCGTCGTCGACGAACAGGACGGTGGGCTTGGTTTTCATGCGGGGCGGGGTGCCGTCAGGTTTTGATTTTTGGGGCTCGGGTCAATCCTGCGGCGACGCAGGCCGATCCGATTTTCACAAACGGTAACGAAGCGCGCGAAGCTTCCTTCGACCCGGCAAAACGGAATGGACCGCAGCGACACGGAGAAAAACGTCGGGATCAATCCGGTTTCACCGGAGGAAACGAATTTGACGGAGATGGATCCAATCCCTCCGTTCGCTCCGCTGGCTCCCGGGCAAGGACGGGTTTTGCGAAATCGTCACCGCCAGCGGCTCGCGAGGAACGCCGCGAGCGCGGCCACGACCACGAAGTCGGTCAGCATGGCGGTCAGGCGGAGGCCGTTCTTCGGCGCCCGGTCCCGCGCGTGGTTGACGGCGGCAAAGCCGTAGTAGAGCGCGTTGGCCAGCGCGGCCGGCACGAGCCAAGCCGGAAACCACAGGCTGAGGAACGCGATCGTGCCCATCGCGAGGTTGGCGAAGCCGAGTTCGCGCACGACCGCGAACGATTCCGTTTCGCGCAGCTGGAAAATCTCCCGCGCCGTGAAGGAAGGCTGCGCGACCTGCCGGAAGCCCGCGAGCAGGAGCCGGACCCCGCCCGCCCAGAACACCCACCATTTGCCGGCGAGCAGCAACACTTCGGGCCGGGCCTCCGCCGACGCCTGCGCCGCCACACAAATCACCGGCAGCAGGAGCGTCAGCGGCAGCACAATCGCGTAGTACATGGCGGAACGGATATACCGGCCGGCGCGGCCCGGGCAATCCCGCACGCTTGGGCGCGGCGTCCAAAACAACCGGGGGCCGGCCGGGGTGCGAAACCCCTGTTCTGCAGGTCACGATCTAGCCGCCGCTCGCGCGGCGGCATTGATTATTAACCATTGGCCAATCGTCATTGGCTATTTCGAGGGTGGAGTCAGGACATCGGATCCACTCTGGTGCTGGGAGATGGTATCCAAGGGTACGCGATTGAGCTGATGATGGGGAGAGGTTCAGGCCGCAAGAGCAGGCGCCTTGACGGCGCGGCTTGGTGCTCGCCTGCCGGATGCGGGTCCCGCGTCGTCATGACTCCCGCTGACAGTTTTATTAGCGTCCATTCCTCTTGGCGAAGGCTGGTGGGCGCGCTGGGGCTCGAACCCAGAACCAAGGGATTATGAGTCCCCTGCTCTAACCATTGAGCTACACGCCCGAAACAGCCGGGAATGTGTAGCCCGCGAGGGGAGACGCGAGCCTGTTTCGCCTGAGCAGGGGACCAAGGTCCCCTGTGCGCTTCGGTCGGGGCCGAAGCGGGATGTCGTCGGACGGGCGGGAAGCCCGGCCCGGAAGAATTGCTGCCCGAACCCAGCCCGGCCGCAGCGGTCTTTCCCAGCATGCGATGCTACTCCCTGATGATCGGCGCGCGCAATCGCCCCGGCCGCCGGCGGTTTTCCCCGGCGGCGGACGCGACGTTGCAGCAGGTGACCGGCCGGCATTTCCCCGGCGGCTTCACGATCATCCATGCGGCGGGCGGCTGGTTCGACCCCGACCGCCGCAAGTTCGTGCGCGAGGAATCCCGGCAGGTGCTCGTGGCGGCCACGCGTCCGGCCCGGCTGCGCGCATGGTGCGCCGAGCTCGCCGCCGCCCTGCGGCAGGAGGAATTGATCGTATGGGAGCTGGGCCGGCTCCGGCGCTTCCGGCGGCCCGGCCCGAAGGACCCGCGCACATGAGCGGCTGGCTGCGCAACAACGGCCTTTCGCTGTTCCTGGCGGCGCTTTTCCTCGGCACCTTCCTCGGGGGCCAGGTCGTCACCGGCTGGAAGACGCACAACGAGGAAAGGCGGGAGCACCGGGAACCGCCGCTGGGGCTGCGCGACTACCTCGCCTCCGCCCACTTCGTCGAAGCGACCACGGAAAACTGGGAGAGCGAGTTTCTGCAGATGTTCCTGTACGTTTATGCGACCGCCTTCCTCTTCCAGCGCGGGTCCGCCGAATCCAACGACCCCGACCGGCCGCGGCCGCGGCGGCCGGTCACGAAATCCTCCCCCTGGCCCGTCCGGAAAGGCGGCGCCTGGCGCGCCCTTTACGGCCATTCGCTGTCGGGCGCCTTCGCCCTGCTTTTCCTCCTGAGCTTCTGGCTGCACGCGCTCGGCAGCACGCGCCTGGAAAACGAGGAACGGGCCCGGGACGGACGGCCCGCCCTGAGCGTCGGCGAACACCTGCGCGGCGCCAAATTCTGGTTCGAATCCTTCCAAAACTGGCAGAGCGAGTTCCTCGCCATCGGTTCGATGGTTGTCCTGTCCATTTTTCTCCGCGAAAGGGATTCGCCGGAATCGAAGCCCGTCGAGGCGCCCCATGGCGAAACCGGCGGTTGAACCGTCCCGGCCGGAGGGAAATCGCCGCGAACCACCGGGCCGGGCGCGGGACTAAAGGGCTATGGCTCCCCACCGCGCCCTGATGATCGTCGACGTCCAGGCGGCGTTCGCGCCGCCCCCGGCGTTTGTGGAAAAGCTGCGCCGCTACTCGCGGCGCTTCCCGTGCCGGGTGTTCACCCGCTACCTCAACCCCCCGGGCTCGGTCTTCCGCCGCGTGCTGAAACAAAAATGCTGCGCCCCGGGCTCGCCCGACACGGCGCTGCTGATCGCGCCCGACCGCGGCGACCTGGTCATCGACAAGCCGGGCTACGGGTTGAAACCCGCCGACCTGCGGCGCCTGCACCGGCGCAGGATCCGCGAGATCACGGTCTGCGGCCTCGACACCGATGCCTGCGTCATGGGCGTGATGTTCTCGCTCTTCGACGCCGGCATCGTCTGCCATCTCAAGGAGGAGATGTGCTGGAGCTCGTCCGGCCTGCACCGGTCCGCGGTCGCCATCGTCCGCGCGCAATTCCCCGAACCGCGGTGACGCGCGCCGGGCCCGGGCCATGGACATCCACGTCGGCTGCTCGGGTTGGTTCTATTCGCACTGGCGCGGGATCTTCTACCCCGCCGGCGAGGTGACGACGAAGAACTGGTTCGCCTATTACGCCAACGTCTTCCGCACGGTGGAACTCAACGCGCCGTTCTACCGCTGGCCCAGGCCGGCGACGGTGCGCCGCTGGTACCGCGAGGCGCCGCCCGGCTTCGTGTACACGGTGAAGGTCAACCGGCTCATCACCCACGACCGCCGCCTGGCCGGGACGAAGCAGCTCGTGCGCGACTGGTACGCCATCGCCGACGTGCTCCGCGAAAAGATGGGCTGCTTCCTCTTCCAGTTCCCGCCCAGCTTCAAGTACAGCGCGGTACGGCTGAAGGCGATCGTGACGCAGCTCGATCCCGCCCGCAAAAGCGTGGTGGAATTCCGGCACCGGAGCTGGTGGCGGGAAAAGGTCTACGCGGCGCTGCGGGCGCGCGGCCTCACCTTTTGCGCGGTCAGCGCGCCGCGCCTGCCGGAGGAGTTCCCCGCCGGCCAGCCCGTCGCGTACTTCCGCCTCCACGGCACGGCGCGGTGGTACCGCCACGATTACACCGCGGAGGAACTGGCGGCGTGGCGGGACCGCATCCTCGCCAGCGGGGCGCGGGAGGCGTGGGTCTACTTCGACAACGACCGGAACGGCCACGCGGTGAAGAACGCCCTGCAGCTGCGGCGCCTCTTGCGCGATTTTTCCCGCAACCCGCGGCCCGCGGCGGGTTCTATCAGGGTGCACGCCTGAGGCACGCCGGGCGGCATCCCCCGCCATGCACGACCTCTTCGTCCGCCTCGCCCGCTGGGCCGCCAACCTCGTCGCCCACCCGGTCGCGTTCGCCGGCGCCACGCTCGCCGTCGTGGCGTGGGCCGCCGCGGGCCCGGTCTTCCACTACAGCGAGAACTGGCAGCTGGTGATCAACACCGGCACGACGATCCTGACGTTCCTCATGGTTTTCCTGCTGCAAAACACGCAGAACCGCGACTCGCGCGCCATGCAGGTGAAGCTGGACGAGCTCCTCCGCGCGGTGAAGGGCGCGCGCACCGAGCTCGTCGACCTCGAGAACGTCACCGAAGCGGAGCTGGCGCGCTACTGCGAGGAGTTCCGGACCCTCCACCTCCACTACACGCAGCTCCTCTCTAAGCGCGGTGGCAGGATCGAGGCCAAGGCGGAAACCGCCACGCTCGAGGGCGAACCCGGGGGAAAGCCGTGATCCGCATCGGCATCTCGGGCTGGACGTACGCGCCGTGGCGCGGGACGTTTTTCCCGCCGGGCCTCGTCCAGCGCGAGGAGCTCGCGTACGCCGCGCGCCGGGTCCACACGATCGAGATCAACGGGACCTTCTACGCCCTGCAAAAACCCGCGAGCTATGCGAAATGGGCGGGCGAGGTGCCGGACGATTTCATCTTCTCCGTCAAGGCGCCGCGCTACATCACGCACATCCGCCGGCTGAAGGACGTCGCCGTGCCCGTCGCCAACTTCCTTGCGTCCGGCGTCCTGCGCCTCGGGCCCAAGCTCGGCCCGATCCTCTGGCAGCTCCCGCCCAGCCTGCGCTACAACCGCGCGGTGCTGGAGAAATTCCTCGCGCTGCTCCCGCTCGACACCGGCGCCGCCGCCCGGCTCGCCCGCCGGCACGACCGCAAGGTGGCGGATCCCTGGCTGGAAACCGGCCTGCGGCGTCCGTTGCGCCACGCGCTCGAGGTGCGGCACAGCTCCTTCGCCGCGCCGGAAGTCATGCAATTGTTGCGCCGGCACGGGGTCGCGATCGTCGTCGCCGACACCGCCGGGAAGTGGCCGGTGATCGAGGACGTCACCGCCGGCTTCGTTTACATCCGCCTGCACGGCGACGCCGAGCTGTATGTCAGCGGCTACACGCCGGTGGCGCTGCGGGCGTGGGCGGAAAAAATCCGCGCCTGGTCCGCCGGCCGCAACCCGCGCGGCGCGCGGCTCGTCGCGCCCGGCGCGCCGCCCAAGCAGGCGCGCGATGTCTTCGTGTATTTCGACAACGACGTGAAGACCCGCGCGCCCTACGATGCGATGAACCTCGCCCACCTGCTGGCGCTCGGCCCCAAACCCGGGCCGGCCCCGGCGGCCGCATCGGTCACCGAACAACCCCGCACCCGCTGGCCCGGCTATGGCCCCCGCGAATGGAAAGCGAAAGCCTGACGCCGGTGCGGGCCGGCAGGTCCGCCGCGTGCAGCTCAGGCGCCGCAAGGGCTGGCGCCTGCCCGCGAACACGGTCGTCGTCGCGCGCCCGACGCGCTGGGGGAATCCGTTCCGCGCCCGGGATCCGGCGGGGCGGCCGGCCGCGGTCGCCCGTTACCGGGCGTGGATCGGCCGTCCCGCGCAAACCCGGCTCCGGCGCGACGCGCGGTCGTGCCTGCGCGGCCGCAACCTCGCCTGCTGGTGCCCGCCCAGCGGCCCGTGCCATGCGGACGTCCTGCTGGAAATCGCCAACGCCTGACGGTCGCCGCAAACCAAGGAACCGCCGGGGCCCCGCGCCGCTCCAACCAGCATGCGCCCCGGGATAAGGATTTTCGTCCAGGCCGCCAAGGCGTGGAACGCGGACAATGTCTTCAAGCATTCGGCCGCCGTCAGTTTCTACACGCTGTTCTCGCTCGCCCCGGTCACAGTCATCGCCCTGGCCGTGGCCGGGTTTTTCCTCGGGCGCGACACCGCCGCCCGCCAGCTCGAGCTGCAGGTGACCCAGCTGGTCGGCGCCGCGAGCGCGAAGGCCGTGCTGTCCGCCGCCGAGGCCAGCCAGGCCGCGAACGACTCCCCCTGGGCCGCGGCCGCCGGCCTCGGGCTCGTCCTGTTCGGCGCCACCACCGTGTTCGGGCAGCTGCAGGATTCGATGAACACCCTCTGGGGCGTGCGCGCCCGGCCCAGCAAGAGCGGCTGGGCGGTGCTGCTCCTGCACCGGCTGGTGTCGTTCGCCATGGTGCTGACCCTGGCGTTCCTGCTGCTCGTTTCGCTGGTGTTGACCACCGCGCTCACCAGCGCGACGGGGCGCCTCGTCGGGGAAAACCCGGCGCTGCTCAAGGCCGTCGACCTCGCGGGCAGCCTCGTCGTGATCACGATCTTGTTCACCCTGCTCTTCAAGGTGATGCCGGATGTGCGGCTGCGCTGGAAGGACGCGGGGCTCGGCGCGGCGGTCACCGCGGTCCTCTTCACCGCCGGCCGCTACCTGATCGCGCTCTACCTCGGGCACTCGACCGTGGCCTCCATCTACGGCGCCGCCGGCTCGCTGGTCGCGCTGCTCGTCTGGGTCTATTACTCCTGCGCCATCTTGTTTTTCGGCGTGGAGTTCATCCGGTCCTACCGCCACGCGCACCGGCTGCCCGTCCAGCCCAAGGAAACCGCCGTGCAGGTGCGCGAGGAGTTCGTGACCACGAAGGTCCGCGCCCACGCCGGGCGCTAGGCGGCCTTAACCGATATTGCAGCAACGGGTCATTGCGAGGATCCCGCGACTGCGGGAGACGAAGCAATCCAGCTGGATCGCCACGGCGCGCTTCGCGCACCTCGCGATGACAAACGGGTGGAACGGTGGCGACGGCCTAATTTAAAACGCGCTAGGCGGGCGTCCGCCCCTCGAGGCCCTCGACCAGCGACTGCACGAAGGCGTTGCGCAGGAGATTCTGGATCGTGGTCCAGACCTCCACCTTGTTGTCCGCGAAGTCGCCCTGGAACGGCGCCTTGGTCGCGACCTCGCCCTGGTCGTTTTTCAGGAGGTCCTTCACCGCCGAGGCAATCTTCGTCACGGCCCGCTGCGCGAGGTTCTTGTCGGGGTCGGGCACCGCCTTGAACTCGAGGTCCTTGAAGAACGGCTTCACGTAGCCGTCGTAGTGCCCGCCCGCGGCGTTGATCTCGCTGTAGACCTCGAACGAGCCCTGCGAGACGTCGATCAGCGCGTAGTGCAGCAGGAAATCGTGGATCGGCAGGAGTTGCAGGCCCTTCACCTCCATGCGGACGGTGAAGCGCGGGGCCGGCGCGGACGGGTCCGCGCGAATGTCGACGGCGAGGCGGCCGGTGCCGCCCACCCGCGCCTGCACGGTCACGTGCGCCGGCAGGTCCCCGCCTTTCGGCCGGTTGCTCAGGTCGGTGGCGTCGAGCTTGAATTCGTCGATCACCATTTCCGCGGCGGGCGTCACGCTCCGGTTGGCGAAATGGATCCGGGCGTTCTCCACCTTGAAATGCGTGATCTCGACGGGAAAGGCCTCGCGCAGCTCCGCGGACCACTCACGCACGGGCGGCGGGCGCTTCTCCTTGTGCTTGTCGTCCTTCTTTTCGTCCGGCTCCGTCTGCACGATGACGACCTCCACGCCGTCAATGCTGCCGTGGCCGCCGACCTTGCCGGCGAACAGCGGGCGGAAGGCGACCGCCAGCGACGCCTGCCTCACGGTGACCAGCGGGCCGGCGGCTTCCTGCCCGCGCCGGTAGAGGGTGAAATCCGTGACGGTCACCGTCCCGCGCCACAGCGCCAGGTGCACGCCGCCGACGCGGCCGGTGTAGTCCGGCAGCGCGGCCAGCTTCCTGTTCGCCAGGTGCGTGGCGAGGGGCGAGCCGGCGAAGCGCACGACGAGCAGGAGCGCGGCAACGACCGCCGCGATGGCGAGGAGGATGCGGGGCAGCTTGGACATGGACGAAGCGGGTTCATCTATAGTGCCCGCGCGCCGGGACCCGGTTCCGCACATTCGCCCCGCATGGGGTCATTACCGGACGACAGGCTCGACGGCGGAACGCGGCGTGCTACGGTGCCGGCGGATGTTTTCCTTCGAGAACGCGCTGGTCCTCCTCCTGCTCATCGCGGCGCTGAGCGTGGTCACCCACTGGCTGCCGTGGCCGTCGGCCATCACCTACCTGCTCGGCGGGGTCGCGGCGGCCTACCTGCCCGCCTTCCCGCGGCTCAAGCTCGAGCCGGACTTCTTCTTCCTCTGCTTCCTGCCGCCGCTGCTGTTCGCCGACGGCTGGCTCATGCCGCTGCGCGAGTTCGTGCGCGCGCGCCGCGCCATCCTCACGCTGGCGATTGGGCTCGTGATCTTCACCATGCTGGCGGTCGGCCTCGTCGCATGGTGGCTCGTGCCCGGCCTGCCGCTCGCCATGGCCTTCGCCCTCGGCGCGATCGTGTCGCCGACCGACGCCGTCGCCGTCAGCGCCATCACCGAGCGGCTCAAGGTGCCCGCGCGCCTCACCACGGTGCTGAACGGCGAAAGCCTGATGAACGACGCGACCGGCCTCGTCGTCTTCCGGTTCGCCCTCGCCGCCGCCGTCGCGGGCGGTTTCTCGCTCGGGAAGTTCGCGCTGGGGTTCTCGCTGATCGCGCTCGGCGGCTTCGGCATCGGGCTGGCCGTCGGCTACGGCATCGGCAAGCTGCGCGACCTGCTCCGCCGCCTCGAGGCCGGCGACCCGGTGGTGGAGATCACGCTGTCGCTGATGACGCCGTTCGCCGCCTACCTCCCCGCCGAGCACCTCGGGGTGTCGGGCATCCTCGCCGTGGTGGCCGCGGGCCTGTACTCGGGCTGGCGCGATCCCGTGCGCATGGACGTGGAAACGCGGCAGAGCGCCTTCGCGGTGTGGGACCTGGTGATCTTCTGGCTCAACGGCACGGCCTTCGTGCTCCTCGGCCTGCAGTTCCCCGCGATCTTCGCCGCGGTGCGCGGCACCCACCCGGTGGGCACGCTGCTCGGCTTCACGGCCGCCATCGCCGGCACGGCCATCCTTGCGCGCGCCGCGTGGGTCTTCGCCGGCATCTACCTGCCGCTGCTGCTGCCCGGCATCTGCCGCCCCGCCGCCCGCCCGGCCACCGCGCTCGTGTTGAGCTGGGCCGGCCTGCGCGGCACCGTCACCCTGGCCGGCGCGCTTTCCATTCCCTACTTCATGCCGGACGGGACCCCGTTCCCCGGCCGCGACATCGTGGTGTTCCTGGCGTTCGGCGTCATCGCGGTGACGCTCCTGCTGCAGGGCACCACGCTCGAGCGCCTGATCCAGCGGCTCGGCCTGCGCGAGGACAGCACCCGCGCGCAGGAGGAGCGCCTCGCGCGCACCACCGCCGTCGCCGCCGGCCTGGAAGCGCTGCGCACGCTCGAGGCCGGGGCCACGACGCCCGACCACAACGCCGCCCTCGGCCAGGTCATCAGCGAATACGAGAGCCGCCTCGCCGTGCTCGAGGCCGAGGGCGAGACCCGGCACAGCGCGCGCCGCCGGCGCCGGGCCGGCCACCGCTACCGCACCGTCGCCCTGCAGGCGGAACGCACCGCCATCGACCACCTGTGGCGCACGAACCAGATCGCCGACGACGTGCACCGCCCGCTCCAGCAACTGCTCGACCACGAGGAGTCGGTGCTGCGCGCCGGCCCGCCGCCGTCGGTGGACGAGGCCGAGGCGAAGAAGTAGGGCAGGTCTTTGACCTGCCTCCGTGCCAAACCGCAGGTCGAAGACCTGCGCTACCCGGCATCTGATGTCGGAGCCAAAAAAAGAGCCGGCCCCGCGGGCCGGCTCGAAATTACCTGGATCGCCACGGCGCGGACGCGCCTCGCGATGACGACGACGTCAGCTCTCGTAGGCCGGGAGCGTCTTGTCGACGCCCTCGCGCGTGAGCTTCGCGTAGGCCGGGAGGCCGTTGTCGAAGGGCACGCTGACCTCGCCCTGGATGAGCGGGGTGGCGTAGCGGAAGAACTGGAAGTTCAGGCTGACGCCGTCCTCGTTGATCCACTCGCGCGGCAGCTTCTTCAGGTTGCCGACGACCTCGGCGAGGGCGGTGAGGCCGGTCTCGCAGGTGTACTGGTCGCCGTCGCCGCGCACGAGCGTGACGAGCTTGCCGGTCTCGCCGGCGATCGCGGCCTTCACCGCGGCCTGCCCGGCGAGGAACGCCTCGTCGGCGTCGGTCTTGGCGGCAAGGTGGGCGGCGGCGCGCTGGGTCACGCCGAGGCGGGCCACGCGGGCCTTCGCGCCGACCTGCGACTCGACCACGTCCTTGAGGGCCTCGCCGACGCCCCCGAGCTGGGCGTGGCCGTCGGTGCCGGCCTCGACGGCGACATAGTTGCCGTCCTTGTCGACGAGGCCTTCGCCCACGACGACGACGCAGTGTTTCTCGCGCTTGAGCACGCGGCGGACATCCTCGATGAACTTCTCGTTGCTGAACGGGACTTCCGGGAGATAGACGAGGTGCGGCGGGTCGTTCGGGTGGTCGCGGCGCTTGGCCAGCGAGGCGCCGGCGGCGAGCCAGCCGGTGTTGCGGCCCATGACCTCGACGAGTGTCACGAGGTCGCCCTGGCCGAGGGCCTCGGCGTCCAGCGCGAGCTCCTTGACCGTGGCGCCGATGTACTTGATCGCGCTGCCGTAGCCCGGGCAGTGGTCGGTGGCCGGGAGGTCGTTCTCGACGGTCTTCGGGATGCCGATGACGCGGAGCTCATGGCCGGCGGCGGCCGCGGCCTCGACCAGCTTGGCGGCGGTTTCCTGGGACTCGCCGTCGCCGATGTGGAAATAGTACTTGATGTTGTGCGCCTGGAAGACGGCGAGCACGCGGTCGAAGTCGGCCGGCTTCTTCAGCTTGGCGCGGCAGGAACCGAGGGCGGCCCCGGGCGTGAAGCGCAGGCCGCGGATCGCCTGCTGCGACTCGGCGGCGAGGTCGACGAACTCCTCGTTCAGGAGGCCGAGCACGCCGTTCAGCGAGCCATACACCTCTTCGATGCATTCATGATTCAGGGCTTCGGCAACGACGCCGGCGACGCTGGCGTTGACGACGGCCGTCGGGCCGCCGGTCTGGCCGATGAGACAATTTCCTACGAGTTCTGCCATGGTGGTGTGTGGTTTAAAGCTGGGAATAAAATGAACGCGAAGGGCCAAAAAAGGCCACGCCCCGGGCACTGGCAACCGAAATCTCCCGCCGCGCAAAAATTAGCGCGCGGCCCTTGCGCGGCCCGGAACCAACGCGGGAATCCGGCGCTCAAAGCCGCGCGCGGAACCGGCGCCAAGGCGAAAAATATTTTCGTCCGAATGCGCGAGTTTCCAGCAGCTTGCCGGGGCGGTAGCGCCGAACCGAACGTCCGACCCTCAACGTTCAACTTCCAACATCCACGAGAGGGGTCGAGCGCTGTTCGTCCGGTTTATGTTCGATGTTGAACGTTGGATGTTCAGTCCGGAATCGCTCAGAGCAATTTGCCCGGGCGGTATTCGGCCGCGCCCTTCTGCTTCTTCACCAGCGGGCCGACGGCGGCCACGAAGGAGTCGACCTGGTGCGGCGCCGCGCCGACGAAGCGTTCGCTCTCGGCCAGCACCCCGGTGAGTTTCTTTTTGCCGTGGCCGACGCGCTTGGCGCCGGCGAGGCGCGACAGCAGGTCGGCGTCGCCGCCGGAGCGCAGCGCCTTCGCCGCAGCGAGCGCGTGCTCCTTGATCGCCTCGTGCGCGGTCTCGCGCCCGGCGCCGTGCTTCACGGCCTCCATCAGGATCGTGGTCGTGGCGAGGAACGGCAGGTTGCGCTGGTTTTCCGCCGCGATGGCCGCGGGGAACGCCTCCATCTGGCGCAGCACGGTGAGATACGTCTCGAGCAGGCCGTCGATCGCGTAGAAGGCGTCGGGCAGCGCGACGCGGCGCACGACCGAGCACGACACGTCGCCCTCGTTCCACTGGTGGCCGGCGAGCCCGGCGGTCATCGTGACGTAGCCGGAAAGGATCGTGGCAAAGCCGCAGATGCGCTCGCAGTTCCGCGCGTTCACCTTGTGCGGCATCGCGGAGGAACCGACCTGTCCTTCCTGGAAACCCTCGGTGAGCAGGCCCGCGCCGGCCATGAGGCGCAGCGTGGTGGCGCAGCTCGCCGCGGCGGCGCCGACCTGGTGCAGCGCGGTGACGGTGTCGAAGTCGAGCGAGCGCGGGTAAACCTGGCCGACGGCGTCGAACTTCGCCTTGAAGCCGAGGTGCTTGAGGATGCGGCCCTCGAGCTGGTCCACCTTGTCGGTGTCGCCGCCGAGCAGCGTGAGCTGGTCGAGCTGCGTGCCGACCGCGCCCTTGAGGCCGCGCACCGGGTAGCGGGCGATGAGGTCCTCGAGCCGGCCGTGCGCGAGCAGCAGCTCCTGCCCGAACATCGCGAGGCGCTTGCCGAGCGTCGTCGGCTGCGCGGGGACGTTGTGCGTGCGGCCGGTGAGCATGACGTCGCGGAACTCCGCGGCGCGCTTCGCGAGCAGGTGCAGCGCCGCGGCGGCCTTGAACTGGACGAGCTTGAGGGCCCGCGCGACCTGGAGCTGCTCGACGTTCTCGGTGAGGTCGCGGCTGGTGAGGCCGAGGTGGATGAACTGGCGCTTGGCCAGGTCGGAAAACTCCTCGAGGCGGGCCTTGACGTCGTGGAGCGTGACGCGCTCGCGCTCCTTGATGCGGTCGAGGCTGACGTCGTCGCGCACGCGCTCGTAGTCCTTGATCGCCTCCGCCGGGATCGCGACGCCGAGGTCGCGCTGGGCCTTCATCACGGCGATCCAGAAATCGCGCTCGAGCAGGATGCGCCCGTGCGCCGACCAGATCTCCTGCATGGCGGGCGAGGCGTAGCGCTCGGCGAGCACGTTGGGGATCGGTTCGGCGGGAGGGGTGGTCGGCTTCACGGCGGCGTTACGCTGGCGCGTTACGCCGCGGGTTGAAAGTTGAAAGTTGGATGAGGGAAATCCTCAGGTGAGGCAACGCACCGCCATCTCCCGCAGCACGGTTTCCTGCTCGTTGGGCCGGCGGATGATTTCCTCGAACGCCGCGAGGAATTCCTGCTGGTTGTCGATCAGGCGGCGCAGCGCCGGCAGGCGGCCCGTGCTCACGAGCTTGCCGGCGTACCACTGGTTCTGGGTGAAAAGATTATAGGAACTTTTCTCGGCGTCGCCGCCGAAATGCCTCGCGTAGGTCGTCTGCGCCTTCACCCACGCGGCCTTGTCGAAACCGTAGGGGCCCGGCGGGCGCATGTCGCCGGCGTCGATCAACACGCGCGCCTGGATCAGGATGCGGTTGCGGTTCTGCAGCGAGGAGAGGACGGGCCGCGCGTCGCCGCCGGCGAAGAAATGCTGCTGCAGCGCGCGCAGCGTCCCCGGCAGGTCGCCGGCGAAGAAGCGGTCGGCCGCCTCGAAGAAATCGCCCTCGGCCATGTTGGGCGTGAGCTCGATGACCTGGGCCTCCCCGATCACCCCGCCCTCGTCCACATACGTCGAGAGCTTGCGGACCTCCTCCGTGAGCAGGCGGGTGTTGGCGCCGACCTTGGTGAGCAGCACCTCGACGGCGCCGGGGCCGAACGTGACGCCGGCCGCGCGCGCCTCGGCCAGCGCGACCGCGGCGAGCGCCTCGGCCGCGTTGTCGCCGTCGCCGCCGGCCAGCGTGAAGTCGCTGTTGGCCTCGCACCATTTCGGGAAGCTGCGGCGGCGGTCCACCGGCGAGGCGGTGACGAGGACCGACACGTCGTCCGGGTTCACCTTTTCCAGCAGTTCCTGCAGCGCCTCGACCTGCTTGAGCGTGCCCTCGGCGCGGCCGGTCACGTTGTCGGCGAGAAAGCTCACGTCCTTGAGCCACACCACGCGCTTGCCGCCGAACATCGAGACGGTCTGCACGGCGTCGCGGAAGCGGTTCACCGCCGTCTCGACCTCGTCGACGTTGCCCGCGAAGCCGTTGATCACCTCGCGCGAAAAATCGTCGGCGCCGGCCTCCGCCGCGAGGGCCTCGAAGCGCTCCTTGCCGAGGCGCCCGACGAGGAAGTCGTCGGGACCACAGACGAAGGTGAACGCGGCGGTCATGGCCTTGGGCATGCCCCCGGATTTGCCCATGAAACGCGCGAAAGCGCACGAAGATTTTTCAGGGCTCCGCGTCCCCTCCCTTGTTTGTCATCGCGAGCCCGGCGCAGCCGGGCGTGGCGATCCAGCTCCGCGCGCTTCTGGATTGCTTCGTCGCGGCGCTCCTCGCAATGACAGGGCGGGCATGATGTGTATCACGTTTACATCGTAACCAATCAGCGCAATGGGACGCTCTATACTGGGGTGACGAGCGATCTGCGCACGCGAATTTGGCAGCACAAGAACAAGGCCCTTCCCGGCTTCAGCGCTCAGTACGGGCTCCATCGACTGGTCTATTTTGAGGAGTACGGCGACATCCACCGTGCCATTGATCGCGAGAAGCAGCTCAAAGCGGGATCGAGAAAGAAGAAGCTACAGTTGATCGAACGAGACAACCCGGCTTGAGCGGATTTAGCGGCGGACTGGTGCTGAAAAAGCGGGCGCTGGATTGCTTCCTCGCTACGCTCCTCGCAATGACAGACAGTAAGATCCGTGGATCGCCACGACGCCAGGCGCCTCGCGATGACATCCCAGAGGGGAACTTCAGTTCACCTGCGGCGCGCTGCGGCGCGACTCCCTCAGGATCTCGCGGCGAAGCCAGTCGATGGCGTCGTTCACGGCGCGCAGCTTGACCGCCTTGCGCGGGCCGGGGTAGTTCAGGTTTTTCGCCCAGTCGCCGCCGGGGGCGTGCAGGCCGACATAGATGCCGCCAACGGGATTCTCGCCCTCGCCCGTGCAGGGGCCGGCGAAGCCCGTGACCGCGAGGCCGTAGTCGGCGCCGAGCTTCTCGGCCACGCCGCTGGCCATCGCCACGGCGCACTCGGGGCTGACGGCGCCGTGCTGCTTGAGCAGGCATTCGGGGCACTCGAGCATGAGCATCTTGGCCTCGTTGCTGGTGCTGACGATGCCGCCCTGGAAAAACTTACACGCGCCGCAGAGGTCGGCGAAGCTGTTGGCCAGCATGCCGCCGGTGGCGGACTCCGCGACCGCTAGCGTGCGGCCCTGCGCGCGGAGCAGGTCGGCGACGACCTGCGCGAGGCTGTCGTGGCCGAAGCACATCAGGTTGTCGCCGAGGAGCGCGGCGCACTCGCTGGCGATGGCGCGGAGCTTCTCCATGCCGTAGCGGCCGTCGGGCGAGCTGAGGCGGCAGTCCACCTGCCCCTGGTGCGCGCAGAACGCGATGCCGAGCCCGGGATAGCGGCCGAAGGTGGACTCGAACATCGTCTCGAGCGCCGACTCGCCGATGCCGATCGAGCGCATCTGGATGTAGGCCTCGTGGTCCGACAGGTGGCCGAGCGCGGCCAGGCGCGGGATGACCTGCTCGGTGAACATCGGCTGCAATTCGTTCGGCGGCCCGGGCAGCATGACGAGGATCTTGCCGTCCTGCTCGACCCAGAGGCCCGGCGCCGTGCCATTGGCGTTGGGCAGCACCTCGCCGCGCTCGAACCGGAAGGCCTGCTTCAGGTTGTTGGCCGTCGGCGTGCGGTTGAACTTCGCAAAGCGCGCGCGGATCGCCTCCTCGGTGCGCGGGTCGAAGACCAGCTTCTGCCCGAGCACCTCCGCGATCGCCTCGCGGGTGCGGTCGTCGCAGGTCGGGCCGAGGCCGCCGGTGGTGATGATGATGTCGGCCACGGCCCAGCTCTCGCGGAATTGCGCGGCGATGGCGTCGGCCTCGTCGGTGATGGTGACGTTGCGCTGCAGCAGCACGCCGCGGCGGCCCAGCTCCGCGCCGATCCACGTCAGGTGGCTGTTGCCGGTCAGGCCGAGCAGGAGCTCATCACCGAGGGTGAGAAGTTCGTAGCGGGCTGAACTGGGTTTCGCGCCGGGGCGCGAGGTAGCGCTCTGTGTCTGGGAGTGTGCCATTAACGGGGGCCAACGTCCGACACCCTAGCCCCTTTTGGGGAAAATACCAGCGTCCCGACGCCCCGCCCGTTTCCCGCAGCCCGAGGCTGACTTTTCGCCGGTTTCATGCTCCCTGTGGGCCGATGCCCGCCGACCTGAAGGAGAAAGTCCGCGCCCTGCCCGACACCCCCGGCGTCTACCTGATGAAGGACCGGCTGGGGCGCATCATCTACGTCGGCAAGGCCAAGAGCCTGAAGAAGCGCGTCTCCACCTATTTCCAGTCGGGCCGGGCGCGCGCGCTGCGCCACCAGCCGAAGATCCGCACGCTGGTCGAGATGATCGCGGACTTCGACGTCATCGAGGTGAAGTCCGAGCCCGAGGCGCTGCTGCTCGAGGGCAAGCTGATCAAGCAGTGGCGGCCGAAGT
>CAYZSN010000275.1:0-2750 GCA_964481095.1 uncultured Oleiharenicola sp.
GCCGCCCCGCCGCCAGCGCGTCCGCCCAGTCCGCGAGGGCCGGCGCCGGCTCGTCGGACGCCCCGGGCTCCGGGACAAAGGCGGCGCGCCCCGCCGCCCCGGCCGGCTCGCGCGTCAACACCAGCGCGAAGGCGAACGCGCGGTCCGAGGCGTATCCCTGTTCGAGCAGCCAGGTGCCCCGTTCCTCGCCGCCGAGCAGGACGACCCGCGGCGCGGGCTCGAGCAATGCCGCGAGCAGCGCCTGCTCCGCCAGGCGCGCCCGGCCCGCCAGCGGCCACAGGCGCGCGACCGGCTGCTGCCGGCCGATCAGCACCTGCTGTACGCCGCCGGGATGGATCGAGGTTTGGAACAGCAGCGGGCTGGCCGGCGGGAAACTTTTCAGGAAATCCTCCAGCGCGCGCGTCTCGGCGTAGCTCGACGCGTACACCACCGCGTCGTCCGGCGTGAGCGCCACGCCGTCGAGCGCCGACCCGAGCAGGAGCCCGAGGTGCGTCATGCGCCGGAGCGCGGTGCGCGGGAATTTCTCCGCCAGCCGGGCGCGCGCCTCCGCCGCGCCTTCCGTTGCCGGAGGCAGTTCGACGCGCCGGTGGTGGATGAACCGGTGCAGGGCGGAAAGCCGGGGGCTGGGAGCTGGGGACTGGGAGTCTGGCACCGGGAAGGGAAGTTCGAAAAGGTTGGTCTGGGGTTTGGCCTGCGGCGCCCGGCGCTCAGCTGCATTCCAGGAGCATCGCCGCGTGCGCGCCGCCGAAGGCGTTGGCCGCGAGCAGGACCCCGTCAAAACCGGCGGCGGCGAATGGCGCAAGCGCCACCTCGCCCGTGAAAGCGGGCGCCGCGCCGCCGACGGTGCCCGGGATCTTCCCGCCGGGCAGCGCGGCCAGTGCGATGGCGAGCTCGACGAGCCCGCAGCTGCCGAGCGTGTGCCCGAGGCTCCCCTTCCAGGAAACCAGCGGCGCGCCGGGAAAGTGCCGCGCATAGCCCTCGGCCTCGAGCCGCCCGGCCTCCAGCGTGCCGGTGCCGTGGCCCTTGATCCAGATGCGGCGCCCGCCCGCCGCGCCCGCGATCGCGGCGAGGCACGCGTGGAAGCCCGCGCCGTCCGGCTGGTTGCCGGTGAAGTGAAACATCTCGTTGTGCAGCGCGTGCGCCGCGAGCCGGTACGGGCCGGCGTCGCGGCGCAGCACGGCGAACGCCGCGCCGTCGCCGAGCCCGATCGAGCCCGTGTCGCGCACCGCGTACGGCGCGGGCATCCCGCCGTTGAGGATCTTGAGGCTGTGGAACCCGCCCGCCACGAACGGGCTGACGAAATCGAAGCTGAACACCAGCACGCGGTCGGCGAACCCGCCGTGCAGCAGGCGCGCGGCGTGCGCGAGGCCGAGGTGCGCGGTCACGCAGGCGTGCGAGAAAACCTGGGTGTGTTCGCCCCAGCCGAGCTCGCGCCGGAGCAGCTCGACCGTCGCGAACGGCGTGCCGTGCGCCAGGTGGCGCGGGTCCTGGTCGCGCGTGAATGCGTACAGGCTGCCCACGCCGAAATTGCTGCTCGTTACCACCACCGGCTCGCGCGCCGAACCCCACCGGCCCGCCGGGATCTCCCGGGCAAGCTGCCGCACGGCCGGCAGCCAGCGCGGCGGCAGGGTCTCGTCCATCGGCCCGAGCAGGGCAAGGGGCACCACGTCGCCGCCATCCCGCCCCAACACCGGGGTGAATTCCAGCGCGCGCCGGCCGGCCAGCAGGGCCGCCGCCGTGGCGGCGGCGCCGCCAAACGGCGTGAGGCAGGAGCAGGCTTCGAGGCCCGCGGGCAGTTGGTCGGCGGGGGTGCTCATTTTCAGCATTCAGCAGTCAGCGATCAGGAATCAGCAAGAAATCGGTTCCGAGGAATTGGGCTGACCGCTGATAACTGAATGCCGACCGCTTCTCATCAGGCCTTGGTCTGATGAGCCCGAATGAAGGCCGCCAGCGTGTTCACGGTGGCCAGCGCCTGGCGCGATTCCTCGCTGCTGCCGATCTTGACGCCGAACTCCTTCTCGAGCGCCAGCACCAGCTCCAGCGCGTCCACCGAATCGAGCCCGAAGCGGGGCGAACCGATGAGTACTTCGTCGTCCGGGATGTCGTCCGGGCGGACACCATCCAGCTTGAGCGTGGCAACAATCAGGGTCTTGAGGCGGGAAACGAGGGGGTCGGGCATGAACGTCGGGAAAAAATTTCGGATCGGCCATCCATTGACGACCATAAAAATGCCCCCCGGGTGCCGGCATTTCACGCCGGCCGGCGCAGGATGTGGCAGACGTTGCTGCCGCCGAAGCCGCTGCTGTTGTTCAGCACGAGGCCGGGCGCCCCGGCGAGCGAGGTGCGCGGCAGGTCAAGGCCGGCGCACGCGGGGTCGGGCTCGGCGAGGTGCGCGGCGCCGGGGATGAAACCCTCGTCGAGCGCCAGCGTGCAGAAGCCCGCCTCCATGGCGCCGGCCAGCGAACGGCCGTGGCCGGTCAGCGCCTTGGTGCTGCTGACGCGCGGGGTCGCCCCGGCCTTCGTGAAAACCTCGTGCAGGGCCAGCGCCTCCGAGCGGTCGCCCGCGGGGGTCGACGTGGCGTGGGCGTTGACATAGCCGATGTCGCGCGGCGCCACGCCGGCGTCGGCCAGCGCACGCTGCATCGCCGCCCGCAATCCTGCACCCTCGGGGTGCGAGGCCACGATATTGTAGCCGTCACCGGCCTGCCCCCACCCGAGCAGCTCGGCCTGGATGCGCGCGCCGCGCGCGC
>CAYZSN010000276.1:0-11287 GCA_964481095.1 uncultured Oleiharenicola sp.
TCACGTTCAAGATCAAGGACGACCCGCGCATCACCCGCGTCGGCCGCTGGCTGCGGAAATTCTCCCTCGATGAGCTGCCGCAGTTCTACAACGTCCTCCTCGGCGACATGTCCGTGGTCGGGCCCCGCCCGCCGGTGCCGCGCGAGGTCGCGCTCTACACGCTGGCGGACCGCCGGCGCCTCGCCGTGCAACCCGGCATCACGTGCCTCTGGCAGATCAGCGGCCGCGCCCACATCGATTTCCACGGCCAGGTCGAACTCGACGTGCGGTACATCGAAAGCCGCGGCTTCTGGAAGGACCTCGTCATCATCACCAAGACCCTGCCGGCCGTCGTGTCGGGCTCGGGCGCCTATTGACCTAACATGAAAACCGTCCTGATCTGCCCCGGCTACCGGCCCGGGCTCAAGCACCTCACTGAACTCGCCCCGCTGGCCGCGCTGCCGCTGCTCGGGGAATCCCTGGTGGTCTACTGGCTGGTGCACCTCGCCTCGCTCGGGGCCCGGGAGGTCGTCATTTGCGCCAGCGACCGCCCGTGGGCCCTGCGCGAGATCGTCGGCTCCGGCTCGCGCTGGGGCCTGAAGGTCCAGGTCGTGACCGAAATGTACGAGCTGACGGTGGCGGAAGCCCGCGCGCGCCACGGCGGCGGCGAGGGCTGGCTGCACGCGCCGCACGACGTCGTGCTCGGCGATCATCTGCCCGGCCTCGCGGACCACCGCCTGGGCGAAAATTACGCCGACTGGTATGCCGCGGTCCAGGCGTGGGTCGACCGGGCGGTCACCCCGGACCGGACCGGCGTCCGGGAACAGGCCCCGGGCGTGCGGGTGGGCCGCCAGTGCCGGATCCACCCGGAAGCCGTGCTCCGCGCCCCGTGCTGGATCGGCGAAAAGGTGCGCATCGGCGCGGGCGCCATCATCGGCCCCCATGCCGTCATCGAGGACCGCTCCCTGGTCGAGCCCGGCGCCGAGGTCGTGCGCAGCATCGTCGGGCCCGAGACGCTGGTGGGCGAGAACACCGAGGTCACCGACTCGCTCGCCTTCGGCAGCACGCTCATCAACTGGCGCGACGGCTCGTCGCTGCACGTGCCCGACGAATTCCTGCTGTGCGCCCTGCGCGAGCAGTCCGACGCCACCGAGTGGTTCCGGCGCATCGCGCAGACCCTGACCGGCACCAACCCGCCGCTGATCCCGGCCGACCATTCGCCGCTGCCCCATCCGCCGCTATGAAAATCACCACCGATGACGAAACGCTCCGCGTCAGCGACCTCCGCGAGCTCGGCGAACCCGAGGCCGGCGGCCTGATCCGGGACCTGCGCACGGCGCTGACGCCGGCCCATTCCACGGTCGAGTTCGACCTTGCGCACCTGCGGTCCGCCGATTGCGACACGATCGACGCGCTGCTGGCGGTGTACGAGGAGTTCGACCGGGGCGGCGGGCCCGCCCGCGTCTGGCGCGTGACGAACCCCCCGCCGGACCTGCGCCAGCTGTTCGAGCTGGTGCGCCTGCACCACCTTTTTGAAATCACCCCGCCGCGCCCGGCCCGCCTGATCGCCCTATGAAACCCGTGCTCCCGCTCTTTGTTTTCATCGACGCCTGCGGTTGGGAAATCATCCGCGACCGGCCCTTCGCCCGCGACCTGGCGCCGCTGCGGCGCCCGCTGCGCTCGGTCTTCGGCTACAGCTCCGCCTGCATCCCGTCGATCCTCGCCGGGACCTGGCCGGAGCAGCACCGCAACTGGTGCTACTTCGTCCACGACCCGGCGAACTCGCCGTTCCGCGCGCTGCGGCCGCTCGGCTGGCTGCCCCGCTGGGTCACGTCGCGCCGGATTTTCCGCCGCTGGCTGTCGAAGCTCCTGCGCGGGCCGATGGGCTTCAAGGGCTACTTCGACCTGTACAACCTTTCGTTCGGCCAGATCGGGCAGTTCGATTTCACCGAGAAGAAGAACCCGCTGCAGGCGGGCGGCATGAACCGCGGCCCGAACATCTTCGATTTCCTCGAGGCGGAGGACATCCCGTACCACGTCAGCGTGCCGGCGCGCGGCGAGGCCGGCAACCTCGCGGCGTTGCAGGCCGACATCGCGGCCGAGCGGATCGATTTCGCGTTCCTGTACTGGCCCGACCTCGACGGCCTGATGCACCGGGTGGGCAACGATTCGCCCGAGGTGCCCGCCAAGCTGGCGGCCTACGAGGAGCAGCTGACCAGGCTCATGGCCACCGCGCGGCGGCACTATGCGGACGTGCGGCTGTACGTGTTCAGCGACCACGGCATGGCCAACTGCACGCGCATGCTGGACCTGCGCCGCAGGCTCGCCGCACTGCCGCTGCGCCTCTCCCGCGACTACGCCGTCGTCTACGATTCCACCATGGCCCGCTTCTGGTTCTTCCACGACCGGGCGCGGGCGCTCGTCACGGAATGCCTCGGCGGCGTGCCGGAGGGCCGCATCCTGCCCGACGACGAGCTGCGCGAGCTGGGCACGTTTTTCCCGGACCGCTATTTCGGCGAGCTCATCTTCCTCGTCGAGGAGGGCGTGCTGATCGTGCCGAGCGACATGGGCGAAAGGCCCCTGCACGCCATGCACGGCTACCACCCGGACGACCCGCAGAGCTACGCGGCGCTCCTGACCAACGTGCCGAACGTGCCGGACACCGTCACCGCGATCCCGCACCTCCACGGCCTGATGCGGCGCGATGCCGTCGCGGCCCATGCCGCGAACCGCGCGGGCGCGCCCCGCGTGGAAGCCATCTCCGCTTGAACCATTCCATCACCCCCTTCGCCATGCCCCCTTGGATGCCCAAACGCCGTCTCGGACGGCTCCTGTTCCGGATCAGCGACCGCGCGCCTTTCCTCCGGCCGGTGCTCAGCCACTGGGGCCTGCGGACGAGCCGCGACTGGTTCGCCGGCTCCATTCCGGAGGCGGTGTCGCGCCAGAGCGGACTGCGGGTGAAGCTGGCGAGCTTCAGCGAAAACTACCTGAGCTTCGAGCTCTTCTGGCGCGGACTGGACTACTACGAGCCGCTGACCACGGGCCTGGCGGAGCGCCTGACCCGATCCACGCGCCTGTTTGTCGACGCCGGCGCCAACATCGGCTTCTTTTCCCTCCGGCTGGCGGCCGCGCGGCCGGACCTGGACATCGTGGCCTTCGAGCCGCACCCGCGCCTGAACGCCCTGCTCGCCGCCAACGTCGCGGCCAACGGCTTCGCCCACGTCACGGCGGAACCCATCGCGCTGTCCGACCACGAGGGCGTGATGCCTTTCTTCCTGAACCAATCCGACATGAGCTCCTCGCTCGAGCGCAACTTCGACTCGAACCATGCCGGCGTCGTCAGCGTGGCGGTATCGAGCCTCGACGCGTACCTCGCGCAGCGGGGCGGGGTGCCGGACCGTTTCCTGATGAAGGTGGACGTCGAGGGCCATGAGCCGGCGTTCTTCGAGGGCGCGGAGGAAACCCTGCGCCGCCACCATCCCGACATCATCGCGGAGGCGGCGCGGCCGTACCCGGCGAAGACGATCGCGCTGCTCGAGCGCTGCGGCTACCGGTTCCGGCAGATCACCGACGAGGGCCTCGTGCCCTGCGCGGCGCCGGCGGCGCACATGCGCGATTCGCTCGTGTTCCTCAACTGCCTGCTCACCACGCGGCCCGAGGCCGAGCTGGCGGCGCTGTCCGCCGACATCAGGGCGCAGGCGAAATCGATCGACCTCCACCAGACAAGTAAGCGGGCCGACCGCCGCGTGGTCGACCGCTGCCGGAATGTTTTCGCGGTCCCGCCGCCGCCCCCGCCGGTGCGCTCCCTGGCAGCGTTACCCGGCCGGTAGCGAGGTCGGCGAAGGAAATGACCCGGATGTCCCGGGTGCGGGCGAGGTAGTCCGCCGTTTCGTGCAGGGTCGCAATGAACGCCGTGTCCGGCCGGTTGTCGTGGAAATATTCCCACCAGTGCGTGACGAGCACGGTGAGCGGCTGCGACTCCACGGCGCGGCGGATGGTGTCCAGCATGCCCGGGAGCGGCCGGTGGTGGGAGAGCAGGCAGCCGGGGTGCGACAGCAGCAGCGTGTCGTGGATTCTCCAGTGCGGCTGCCGGCGCAGTTTCTTCACCAGGTAGGCGGGCCACCACGCGGGCGGCAGGCGCCGCCATTCGAACCAGCCGGTCGAAATCACCGGGTAGCGCGCCGCGACGGCGCGGAGGGCGGCACCGGAGAAGCGGTCGTAGGGGGCGACGAACGCGTGCGGGGTGGGGAAGCCGGCGGCGAGCAGGCGTTGCGCGCCGGCGGAAAGGCGGTGCTCGGCCTGGCTCGCATCGCAGTCGAATTCGTACAGCGAGTGGTCGTAGCCGTGGTGCAGGATGTGGTAGAGCGGTTCGCCGAGCAGGTAGTCCACCAGCGGGCGGTTTTGCCCGATCGGGATGAAGGGCGTGGAGCTGCCGGGGCTGAACTGGAGAAAGCCCTCGCGCTGGCCGTTGGGGCGGCGCGCATCGCTGCAGACGTTGGGGATCGTGGCGAGGTTGACGGGCAGGCCGCGGTCGAGGAAGGGCCGGTAGAGGGCCTCCAGGCATTCCACCGGCGTCAGCGCGCAGGTGTCGTCGTCACGCAGAATGACGTAGTGCATTCTTCTCCTCGCTGAGCTGGGCGTAGAGCCGGCCCACGCGCCCGGCCATGATGGACGTGTCGAATTCCCCCGCCCGGACGCGGCCGGCGGCGATCACGCGCCGGCGCAGCGCCTCGTCGCCGAGCATCCGGTCCAGGCACGCGTGGAATCCGGCGGGCCCGGACAAATCGAACAGGCCGGCGTCCTCGCCGTCGCGCACGAGTTCGAGCGAGCCGGCGGTGCGGCTGGCGAGCAGCGGCAGGCCGGCGGCCCACGCCTCGAGGATGACCAGGCCGAAGGTTTCCGAGATGGACGGCAGGATGCCGACGCGCGCGAGTTGCATGAGGCCGGTGAGCCGCGGGTCGCGCGGGGGCAGCCCGCCGGTGAGCAGCACGCGGTCGGTGAGCCCGAGGCGGCGGATCTCGCGGTGCAGGCCCGCGCCATAGTCGTCGTTGGTGCAGGAACCCACGAGCACGAGCGCGGCCCGTGGATGCCGCCGGAGGATGGCGGGCAGCTGTTCCACCAGCCAGGACTGGTTTTTGATCGGATCGATGCGCGCGACGCAGAGGAGGATGTGCCGGCCGGCCAGCGCGGGGTAGGCCGCGAGCGCCGCGGCGCGATGGTCGGTCCGGTAGGCGCCGGTGTCCACGCCGTGCGAGAGCGCCACGATCCGCTGGTCCGGGTAGCGCTCGCGCAGCAGCTCCGCCTCGCGGGCGTTGCAGGTGACGATGGCGTCCGCCTCGGCGAGGACGTGGCGCGCGCGCCACCACCAGCCGAAGAGCTGGCCCCATTCCAGGCTCCCGCGCCGCGGGGCGGCGTGCTTCCGCTTCAGGCTGTCCGGGATGGCGAACACCCCGCCGTGGATGGTGACGACGAAGGGAATGTTGCGCCGGCGCGCGATCGTGCAGGCGATGCCGCCCAGCCGGCCCAGCACGTGGCTGTTGATCACCGTCAGGCCGCGCTCACCGGCGAGCATCCCGGGGAGATCGAACGAAACGAGGTTGCCGCCGACGGCGATCATCTCGCGGCGCGCGGCCGCGTCGAGGCCGAGGACGGGCAGGTGCGCGCGGAAGGCACGCATCTCGCAGCCGGCCTCCGCGAGCGGATCCGATTCCAGCGGGCCGGCGGAGGGGTGGTAGACGACGGACGTCACGCCCTGCGCGGCGAGGGCGCCCGTCAGGCTCCGGATTGCTGTTTCGGTTCCGCCCCATTCCGCGGGCACATATTTGCGAAGGATATGGGCGGCGCGCATCTCAATTTTGCATCGGGCTCAGCGGGACCGGCTCCGCGATCGGGTCGGTGTCCCAGGTTTCCAGCGCTTCCGGTTCGGTTTCCTCCGCGGCGACCGCCTGCGCCTGCCTGACGGCGATCAGCGCGGCCAGGACGCCGGCGAGCACGTGGAACATCTGGAAGATCGGCGTCTGCCGGAAGGTCCACTCGGTGAAGCTGTGCAGGAAGACGCCGAGGAAGCCGAAGGCCACCCCGACGCCGACGCGGTGCATCGCGTCCGCCCGGCGGTCGAAGAGGAAGGCCGCGCCCATCGTCAGCCACCGCGCCCAGAGCAACAGCATGAAGCCCAGGCCAACCCAGCCGAGCTCGGCGGCCGTCAGCACCCCGAGGTTGTGGGCGGGGGCGGCGTAGCGGTACATATAAAGCAGGTCCGACGGCGGGGCGTAGACGATGTCGTCGTAATTCTGGTAATTCATGCCGAGCGGCTTGCCGTATTCGCGGCTGACCCAGTACGACCAGTTGTTGAGCCCGACGCCGAAGGGTTTTTCATCGAGGATCACGCCCGCCTGCCGGAAGTAGTAGCCGCGGGTTTCGCCCGGGGAGTCGAAATATTCCTCCTGGAGCGTGGCCTGGCCGAAGCGCTCGCTCAGCAGCGGCCAGGATTTCAGCACAAAGCCGCCGAACGCGACCACGGCCAGCACGCCGAGGGCGAAGCGCCCGGGCGTGGGCCGCCAGGAAACGCACCAGGCGAGGGCGGCGCCGGTGGTCACCGCGAAGACCGGCAGGCCGGCGCGCGACAGCGTGAGCACCATCGTGCCCGCGGCGGCGGCCACGGCGAACCAGCAGCAGCGGCGAACCCACGGCGCGAGGGACGAGCAGGCCGCGGCGACCAGCACCGGCGTGACCAGGCAAAGGAACATCGAGAGGCTGTTCGGGTGGTCGAGCGTGCCGGACGGGCGGTAGACGTCGTAGAACAGGCGGGACCGGAACGCCATGAGCGCCTCGAAGGTCACCGCGGCCGCGAGGCCCAGCGCCAGGACCGACAGGTCGCGTTCGCGGCGCACGAACATCGCCACCGCCAGGAAGAGCATGATCCCGCGCAGCAGCTTTGAGACCTCATACAGGCCGAAGATCATCGGGTCGGACGTGAGCGTGCGCCCGACGCAATACAGGAGGAACAACAGCATCGGTCCGAGGCTCGACGGCCAGAACCGGCGGAGTTCGCCGGCGCGCGGGGCGAGCACGGAGCTGACCAGCAGCCCCAGGCCGAGGATGTCGAACAGGTTGACCTCGAACCCGCGGGTCGAGCCGCGGTACCAGTACGCGCTGTAGATATCCAGGTCGACCGAGGTGCTCAGGATCAAGCCGGACACGATGAGGAAAAAGGCGACGGAGCGGAGGCGGGGCCAGACGAGCAGCGCCACGGAGGTGGCGGAAATGCCGATGACCAGCAGCAGGAGACCGATGAGGTCCTTCGATTCAATGACGATGGGCAGTTCGTGGTTCATGGGAAGCGGGCGGGATCAACCATGGGTGAGGGCGAAATCGAGGCCGTCGGGCAGGCGCGCGCGGGAGGCCGGCCCGGATTGCGGCGGCTTCTGCGGCCAGTAGCCCAGCGCGCCGCGGCGCAGGGAACGGAAGGCGAGCCACGCGGCCGCCGCCGTCACCGCGGTGCCCACCAGCGTGGCGGGCAGGTGTGTGAGCTTGCGGCGCGCGGGCAGGGCGCGCCAGCGCTTCAGGCGGAAGCTGCAGACGTCCGGGAACAGCCGCCAGAAATGGCCGGCTGCGTGGATGTGGTTGTTGATGAGTTCGCGCAGCCAGCCCGGGTTGGCCTCGTCGAGCTGGCGGATGACCTCGCCGGGATCGGCGGCGTGCACCCGGCAGGCGGCGGGCAGGTATTTGTCCACCAGCACGTGCACGAAGGTCTGGCCGATCATCTGGCGTTTCTGGTTTTTCAGGATCGCGGCCGCCGTGGTGTAGGCGTCGAAGACGTGCGAGGCGCCGCCGACCCGGCGGATCCGCGCCGGGTCGGACGGGTGGCGCAAAAAATCCGTGCAGACGAGGCTCTTGATGAAGCCATCCTCGCACGCCGCGAGGTCGCGCGGCAGCCGGATGGCGTGGGCCACGGAGGCGCGGATGCAGTAGAGCTGGCCCGTCAGCTGCGCGGCGGAACTCTGGGTGACGCGGGAGGTGGCGAGGGAAAGCCGCGTGCGGAGCGTGGGGTGGGCATGGAGCGCGATGTCCTTCACCGGCTCGCCGACGGTGACGGAGGCGTCGGGGTTCTCGCGCAGGCCGTGCACGAGGTTCCAGAGGGTGGTGGCCTCCACGAGGCGGATGTCGGCGTCCATCAGGATGAGGCACTGCGTTTCGCGGTCGGAAATCTCGTGCACGAAGAGATTCCACGCATTGATCTTGCCCGGGGTGGCCACGGAGACGCTGTGGGCGAGGAAGGCCTCGGCGTGCGCGTGGCGGGCGCCCTCTGCCTGGAAGATGCGCGTGGCGACGGCCGCGGTGTCGTCCGTGCAGGCGTTGGCGACGCACCAGATCTCGGCGCGCTCGCCGCGCCGGTCGAGTTCGGCGAAAAGGGTCTGGCGGAACAGCGAGGACAGGGTGGCGGCGATGCGGGATTCCTCATTCCGCGCGAGCAAGCCGATCGACACCGTGATTTTCCGGGGGCGGATGCTTTTGGTCATGACGGTTGCAGTTGAAGGATGATCGAGGGCCAACCGGGACACTGTATCGGGCAATCGCGCGGGCGAAGATGGGTTGCGGGACCCGAAATGATGGGGGCAATCACCCCATACGGGCCGCCGGGGGCGGGCGGTAGCATCCGGCCGTGAATCCTCCCGCCGTCAGCATCGTCATGCGTTCCTACAATGAGGGCTGGGCCTTGAAAGGGACGCTGCAGGCGCTCCGGCAGCAGACGTTCCGCGACTACGAGCTCATCGTGATCGACTCCGGCTCGACGGACGGGTCCGACGAGCTCATCCGCCAGGCGGCGCCGCGGCACTACATCGGCATCCAGCCGCACGAGTACCACCCGCCGCGGGTCCTGAACCTCGGCATGCGCCTGGCGCAGTCGAATTTCGTGGTCTTCCTGAACGCCGACGCCACGCCGGTGGACGCGCACTGGCTCGCGCCGCTGGTCCGGGCGCTGCGCGACCCGGAGGTGGCCGCGGTTTTCGGCCGGCAGGTGCCGCGGCCGGATTGCCAGGCGGTGTACGCCGCCGACTACGAGCAGTGCTTCGGCCGCCGCCGCGCCTCGGCGCGGTGGGATCATTTCTTCAGCATGGTGAGCAGCGGCCTCCGCAAGGACCTCTGGGAGCCGCGCGGTTTCAACGAGGCCATGCAGTATTCCGAGGACGACGAGTACACCCGCTGGGCGCGCGCGCAGGGTTACCGCGTGCTCTACGTGCCGGAATCCGTGGTGACCCATTCGCACAATTACACGCCGGCGCAGGCGGCGAAGCGGAGCTTCGGCGAAGGCCGCGCGCTCGCGGCGATGTGGGACGGCGACCCGCGGAAGTTCAGTTATTTCCGCACGGTCCTGCTCGGCGGCCTGAACGACGCGCGGCGCGACCTCGGCTTTTGCGCGCGCCACGGCCGCCTGGGCGAGCTGCCGCACGCGCTGCGCATCCGCTGGGCGCAGCGGAACGCCCGGCTGGCGGGTTTCCGGAACGGCTGGCAGGACTACCGCGCCGGGGCGGACCCGGGCGGTCCACCCGTCAGCCCCCGCTGGACCGCACCTTCGCTGATTTCCCCCGGGACCTGAGCCATGCAGGGGGTCGCCACCATCTTGCCCTTTGTGCCCGTCGCGGCCGCACCGCCGCCGGCCGCGGCGCCGGCCGGCCGCTTCACCCTGGATGGCGACGCCGGCTTGGAGGAACACCTGCGCCGGACCTGCGAGCGCGTGCGCGCCGGGGTGGAGGGACTGATCCCCGCGGACCGTCTCGAAGGCATCCTCCTGGGTGGCGGGTATGGCCGCGGCGAGGGCGGGGTGCTGCAGGCCGCGGACGGCGACCGGCCGTACAACGACCTCGAGTTCTATGTGCTGCTGCGCGGCCACCCCGTGCTCAACGAATGGCGCCACCGCGCCGCGCTGGACCGGCTGGCCCACGAGCTTTCCGTCCCGGCCGGCGTGGAGGTCGAGTTCAAGGTGATTTCCCGCGCGGCGCTGCAGCGGCCGGACGTGACCATGTTTTCCTACGACCTCGTGCGCGGCCATCGCCGGCTGTGCGGTCCGGCCGACCTGCTCGCCGGATGCGCGCACCACGAGCGGGCGGAGAACATTCCCCGCGCCGAGGCGACCCGTCTCCTGTTGAACCGCTGCAGCGGGCTCCTGTTTGCCCGCGAGCGCCTCGCGCGCCGGCCGTTCACGGCGGACGATGCGGATTTCGTGGAGCGCAACCTCGCCAAAGCGAGGCTGGCGCTGGGCGATGCCCTGCTGGCCACGTTCGGCCAGTACCATGCCAGCTGCCAGGAACGCGCCCGCCGTCTCGCCGGCCTCAGCCTGCGCGGCGATCCTTCCTGGCTCGAGCCCGTGCGCGCGCAGCACGCCGCGGGGGTGCGGTTCAAGCTGCACCCGCACCTCAGCCGGCGCCCCGCCGCCGGCTTGGAAAAGGACTGGGGCCAGGTCACCCAGCTGGCCTGCCGCGTGTGGCTGTGGCTGGAAAGCTGCCGGCTCGGCCCGAGCTTCCGCTCGCCAATGAATTACGCGTGGGACCCGGTCCCGAAGTGCCCCGGCCCGCCGGCCTGGCGGAACTGGCTCGTCAACGCCCGCCGCCTCGGGGCGGGGGGCCTGATCGGCATCCGCGCCTTCCGCTACCCGCGCGAGCGCCTGCTGCGCGCGCTCCCCGTCCTGCTCTGGCAGCCCGTGATGCTGGTTAACCCCGTGGTCCTCCATCGCGTCCAGCGCGAGTTGCAAACCTCGGCCGCGGACGAGGCCGGCTTGCTGGCCGCCTACACCCGCCTCTGGGAATTTTTCCGCTGAACCAAGTCCGCATGCGCAAACTTCCGGTCATTTTTTCGGCGCTGGCGCTGGCCTTCGCCGCGCAGGGCGCTGTCCCGGCCGATCCGCTCGACGCGCTGGTGCGGGATTCGCCGTTCCTGCCGTCCGGCGCGGGACACGGCTCCGCCCCCGGGATCAGCGGCCCGCTCGAGTTTCGGAGCGTCGTGTTCGAACACGGGGAATACGCCTTCAGCATCTACGACCAGGGGAGCCGCGAAGCCAAATGGGTGAAGCTGGGCCAGCAGGACCTGCCGTTCGTGGCGAAGAGCTATGACCGGGAGCAGGACATCCTCACCGTCGAATACCAGGGCCGGACATCGGCGCTGAAACTCCAGCCGGGCCACATCGCCGGCCAGGCCCCGCCCGGTTCCGTGGCGTCCCCCCCGCCGCTGCCTTCCGCGCAGGACGCGGCGCGCCAGGCCGGAAACCCGTCCGCCAATTCCGCGCAGCCCAGCCAGTCCGCGGCGCCCGCGA
>CAYZSN010000277.1:0-6554 GCA_964481095.1 uncultured Oleiharenicola sp.
AAAATGCATGTGGGAATCGATGTAGCGCATGGAAAGGGCACGTGGCCCGGGGTAGAGGGTCGGAACGTGCGGGAGCGACCGCGTTTAGTCAATTTTCGCGCACGAGCTTCCTATAGCATAAATATGCTGTAACTCCGGCCCTGCTCTGTGGGTTAATTGACACGTGCATTCCCCGATCTCCCTGGCCGATCTGCGGCAAACCTTTCGCCGGCTCGCGCGCGAGCGCGGCTTCACTATCACCGTGCTCCTCACGCTCGCGCTTTGCATCGGCGCCAACGTGGCCATCTACGCCGTGGTGGACGCCATCCTCGTGCGGGCCCTGCCTTTCCCCGAACCCGCGCGCCTCGTGACCACGGTCAATTCCTACCCCGGTGCGGGCGTCGAGCGCGCCGGTACTTCTTTGCCCAACTACTATGATCGCAAGGAGCTGATCAAGGCCTTCGCCTCGACGTCCATCATCCAAGGCGGCAACGCCATCGTCGGCGGCACCGGCTCCCCGCAGCGCGTCAGCCGCGCCCGCGTATCGCCCGAATTCTTCGCCACACTCGGCGTGCCGCTGGCCCGCGGCCGCACGTTCACCGAGGACGAGATGCTCTACAAGAACAGCGCCCGCGTGATCCTGACCGACGCCTACTGGCGCAATCATTTCAACGCGGATCCTGGCATCGTCGGCAAGACCATGATCGTGGACTCGCTGCCGAACGACATCATCGGCGTGCTGCCGCCGGGCTTCCGTTTCCTCTCGGTCGACGCGAAATTCTTCATCCCGCTCGCTTCCGACCTCGAGGATCGCAAACCCGACCACCGCCATTCGAACAACGTGCAGCTGGTCGCGCGGCTCGCGCCCGGCGCCACGCTCGAGGTCGCCCAGGCCCAGGTCGACGCGCTGAACGCGCAGCAGCTCCTCGACGATCCCTACGCCAGCCTGATCAAGGGCGCGCGTTTCCACACCGGCGTGTACCCGCTCCATGCCGACCATGTGCGCGAAATCCGCCCGATGCTGCTGCTCCTGCAGGGCGCCGTGCTCTTCCTGCTGCTGATCGGCGGCGTGAACCTCGTGAACCTGCTCCTGATCCGCGCGAGCGGCCGCTCCAAGGAGCTGGCGGTCCGCCAGGCGCTTGGCGCCAGCGGCACCCGCATTGCCCGCGAGGTCATGCTGGAGACGGTCCTGCTCGCCACGGTGGGCGGTGTCCTCGGCCTCGCCGTCGGCGCGGTCGGCATCCGCCTGCTGGCCGTGCTCGGCACGGACCGGCTGCCGCTCGGGGCGGAGATTGTTTTCGATGGCCGCGTGGCGGCGGTTTCGCTCGCCGTCTCCATCATCGTGGGCCTCGCCCTCGCGCTGCCGATCGTCTGGTTCAACCTGCATGCGCGCCTCGCTTCCGTGCTGCAGTCGGAATCGCGCGGAGGCACCGTCAGCCGCGCCGCCCAGCGGGTGCGCCATGGTTTCATCGTCGCGCAGGTGGCGCTGGCCTTTGTGTTGCTCACCGGCGCGGGCATGCTCGGCCTCAGCCTGCAGCGGGTCCTCGCGACGGCGCCCGGCTTCCGGCCCGACCACGTGCTCACCGGCAACCTCGCTTTGCCGTGGAAGGGGTATCCGAAGGACGAACCGCGCCTCGCCTTCGTCGAGCGTCTCATGGCCGAGCTGCGCACCCAGCCGGGCGTGCTCTCGGCGGGCCTCACCACCGGGCTGCCGATGGGCGGCAATATCAACAACAATGCCACCGCGGTCGAAGGCCACGAGCCCGCGCCCGGTGATACGATTCGCGCCCATTACACCTCCGGGGCCGCCGGCGAATACTGGCAGGCGATGGGCATCCCACTGGTCGAGGGCCGCTACCTCGAGGACGCCGACAACCACCGCGAGCAGCGCGTGTGCGTGATCGACCAGGATTTCGCCAATCGGTACTGGCCCGGCCAGAGCGCGGTCGGCCGGCGCCTGACCAACGGCCCGACCTTCGACGACAAGAAGGCGTTCACGATCGTCGGTGTCGTCGGCAACGTGAAGCAGAACGAGCTGGCGGAAACCAGCCAGCAGGGCGCGATCTATTTCCCCTACCAGCATTATGCCTCCAACAATTTCACCATCGTGGTCCGCACGTCGCTCGAGCCCACCGCGCTGGCGCCGATGCTTTCGAAGGTCGTGCTCAAGCTCGACCCGGAGCTGCCTGTGGACGAGCTCAAGGGGATGCAGGCGTGGATCGACGAGAGCATGGTGTCCCGCCGCTCGCCGGCTTTGCTCGCCGGCATCTTCGCCGCGGTGGCCCTGCTACTTGCGGCCATTGGGACGTACGGCGTCCTCGCCTACGCGGTCAACCAGCGCCGCCGTGAAATCGGCGTGCGCATGGCGCTCGGCGCCCAGCCGGAACAGGTGCTCGCGCAATTCCTCGGGCTCGGTCTCAAGCTGCTCGTGGCCGGCATCGCGCTCGGGGCGCTCGGCGCCTGGGGCGTGGGCCGGGCCATGCAAAGCCAGCTCTTCGGCCTCGGGATCGTTCACTTCGGCGTCCTGTCCGGCGCAGCCGCGATCATGATGATCGTGGTGCTCGCCGCGACCTTCCTGCCGTCACACCGCGCCTCGCGGGTCTCGCCGATCGAGGCGCTGCGGGACGATTGAGCGCGGCGCTCAATCGTCCAAGTGACAAGCAACAAGGAAGGGCCAGGGACCAAGAAGAAGGCTGAGCCTGGTCGATTCTTGCTACTTGCTACTTGTTACTTGGTTCCGGCTCTTGAGCCGGAACCATCATCCGGCTGAAGGTGGCCGCGAGCTGGCGCGCCTCGGCCTCGGACAACTCCGCGGCGAAATATTTCGCGATGCCGGCCCGGTAGACCGGCCAGATCTTGCGCAGGACCTCCACGCCCTTGGCCGTGAGCTGGGCGTGCTGCACCCGGCCGTCGGTGGGGCAGGCGACGCGCTGGATCAGGCCCTCCTTTTCCAGCTTGTCCACGAGGCGCGTCAGGCCGCTGCGGCTGAGCAGGGCGCTCCGGGCCAGATCGCTCATGCGCAGGTGGCGGTCCGGGGCGAGGTAGAGCTCGTAGAGGGCGTCATACCAGCTCAGGGAGGGGAGGCCGGCGGCGGCCAGATCGGACTCGATCGCGGCGAAGATCCGCCAGAACGAGGTGTAGTATTTGCGCCACGCTTCCAGGCGATGCTCAGTGAGTTCCGGTTTCACGGGGAAAAGATGCGAAGATAATACTTGCATATGCAACTATAATTATCAGTTTGGTTGTGTATGCAACTATCATCCCTTATCCAATCCCTCGTCGCCACCGGCGACTCTTTCGCGCCGCTCTTCCTGCGGGTGGCGCTCGGCATCATGATGTTTCCCCACGGGGCGCAGAAGCTCCTCGGCTGGTTCGGCGGCTACGGCTACACCGGCACCATGGGCTATTTCACCGGCACGGTGGGCGCGCCCTACGTGGTGGGCCTGCTGGTCATCCTCGGCGAATTCTTCGGCAGCCTCATGCTGGTCGCCGGGGTGGGCACGCGCTTCGCGGCCGCCAGCCTCGCCCTGATCATGCTCGGGGCCGCGTGGCAGCTGCGCGGCAACGGATTTTTCATGAACTGGTTTGGCAACCAGAAGGGCGAGGGCATCGAGCTCTTCATCCTCGCGGTCGGCATCGCCGTAAGCCTCGTCGTCCTCGGCGGCGGCAAGTGGTCGCTCGATTCGCTATTCGCCCGCTGAGCCGCCGGTCCGTCCGGTCATCGCGGGCCATCCCGGTTGACCGGATGGGCGGCCTTCGCCGGGAAGCTGGCTTCGTCCCGTCTACTTTGATTTCTTCAGCAATTTTTTCTTCTGCTGTTCGAATTCCTTGTCGGTGAGGATGCCGCGCTTGCGGAGGTCGTCGAGCTTCAGCAATTCGGAATACAGGTCACCCTCGTAGGTGGGCAGCATGCCGGCGGGCGCGGCGGCGGCGGACGCCGGCGCCGCGGTGGTCACAGGCGCGGCCAGGGCGGGATCGCCGGCCTCGAGCGCCCGGAAGGTGATTTTTGCCCAGGTGAAGCCGCCGCCGAAATGCGGGCGATCCGAGGTCAGGGAGACGATCTTCAGGGTCTTGCCCTTGGTGGCGCAGAATTTCTCCGCATCCTCCCGCGCCTCACGCTGGAATTTGCCCGCATCGCGATCGAAGCCGCTGGTCGCCGTGCGGGTGATGGCATAGGTATTGTCGCCAAGCTCCTGGAGCTTGGATTCGGACTTTGCCTGGGCGAGGACACCGGCGACGAAGAAAAGCGCGAGCGAAGCGAGAAGGCGGGGAGGGGTGGGCATGGCGGCACTTCAGGATGAAGCTTGCGGGAGGTCAAGGTCGCGCTGGCCGGCGCGGCGGATGAAATTCGAGGCTAGCGGGTGGCCGGCTTCCCCGTATGGTGCCGTCATACCCCCATGAAAACTCCCGCCCTGCTTGCATTGTTCCTGGCCGGCGCCGCCGGCCTCGTGGCCGCTCCCGAACCCGCGCCGACCGAGGTGATCCAGTTCGACCACGCCAAGGTCGAGGCCTCCTTCGGCAAGGGCCTGCCGCTGCTGGTCAACGGCAGCTACAAGATCCACACCAGCCGGCGCGTGATCCCCGGCATCGTGGAGGTGCACGAGCACGACACCGACATCTTCTGCGTGCTCGAGGGCTCGGCGACGGTCGTGACTGGTGGCACGCTGGTGGACCCCAAGACGACCGAAACCGGCGAAATCCGGGCGCCTTCTTCCACGGGCGGCGTCGAGCACCATCTCGGCAAGGGCGATGTGATGGTGATCCCGAAGGGTACGCCGCACTGGTTCAAGGAGGTCAGCGGGCCCATGCTCTATTACACGGTAAAGGTGACGCATTAATTTTCCGCGCCGGCATCTTGCGGCTTGTTAGCAACTCCAACCTGGCTTCTCTTTTCCCCATGCCCCCAAAATCCCCCGCCCCCAATTCGTTGTCCCGCCGCCGCTTCCTCGCCCTCTCCAGCGTCGTGCCCGCGGCGCTGCTCGTTTCATCCGCCGGCTCCCGCGCGTTTGCAGCCGAGTCCGCCGCGGCACCCGCGCCGGCGCCCGCGAAAAAGCGCCCCATCGGCCTCGAGCTGTACTCGGTGCGCGGGGCGCTCGTGAAGGACCTGCCGGCGACTTTACGCGAGGTGGCGAAGATCGGCTACCAGGTGGTCGAGTTCTATGCGCCGTATTTCCAGTGGACGGCGCCCTACGCGAAGGACGTCCGCACCCTGATGGACGACTTGGGCCTGCGCTGCTACTCGACGCACAACCACCTCATCTCGTTCACGCCGGGTGACGGCATGAATCGCGCGATCGAGCTCAACCAGATCCTCGGTGCGCGGCACCTCGTGCTCTCGAGCGCGGGCCGCGAGCCGCGCGGAGCCGACGCCTGGAAGCAGCTGTGCGCCCAGCTCACCGCTGCGACCGAAGCCCTGCAGCCGCACGGGCTGACGGCGGGTTTCCACAATCACCAGACGGAGTGGGTGAAGGTCGACGGCGACCTGCGCATCATGGATCTCATCGCCGCGAACACGCCGAAGGAGTTCGTGCTGCAGTTCGATGTCGGCACCTGCATGGAGGCCGGCGCCGATCCCATCGCGTGGATCAAGGCGAACCCCGGCCGCATCCGGAGCCTGCACCTCAAGGACTGGGCGCCGGGCAAGGACGAGGACCAGAAGGGCTACCGCGTGCTCTTCGGCGAGGGCGTCACGCCCTGGCAGGAAATCATCGCCACGGCCGAGGCCGTCGGCGGCGTGGAATTCTACCTGATGGAGCAGGAGGGCAGCCGTTATCCGGAATTCGAGACGGCGCAGCGCTGCCTCGACACCTGGCGGAAGCTGCGCGCCTGACCCGGCCGCTTCAGGGGACGTAGGTGATTGTCCGCAAACCCGCCACGCCGGTGACGCGGATGGGCGCGCCCTGCGTGTAGTACGCCGGGTAGGTCTCGTTCGCCACGGTTTCCATGCCGTGGATGTATTTCGCCGGCCCGACGAGGTTGCTCAGCGCGACCGTCGAGCCGCCGTTCTCGAGGAAATATTGGTCGGCCGCCGCGGACAACTGGCGGATGGCGCATTCCACGATCTGGTCCTGCCCGTGCGCCTTCATGCGCTGGTGCGCCACGACCATGCCCCACGTGGTGGCGACGGCGATGACGCCGACGGCCGCCAGGATCGGCCGGATCACGGATTTTCGCGCAGCAGGCGGTTCCACGCCTCCTGTCTAGACGCGCCGCACGGCCAAGGCGAGCGGGGAAAGGCTGGACGTGATTGTAGGTCGGGGTTTATCCCCGACAGCACAAGTGATCGTCGGGCCTGAAGCCCGACCTACAGCAGGCAAATCCACGACAAGACGCCCGGCTTATCGCAGCTCGAACTCGATCTTGCCGAGCGGGCCGTAGTCCGCGCGGTAGATACCCTTCTCGCCCGGCTTGGCGCCGCCGAGCGCGCCGCAGATGATGAGGTCGCCCTTGTGCAGCACCTGGCCCTGCGCGAGGACCTGGTTCAGCAGCGTCATCAGGTTCCTCGCCTGGCCGTCCTTGACCTCCGCGCCGGTGGAATGATGCAGCTCCTTGCCGTCGAGCGTGAGCGACACGGC
>CAYZSN010000278.1:0-2690 GCA_964481095.1 uncultured Oleiharenicola sp.
GGATTGGCGGGCAGCAACTTCTTGCGAACTGCGACATTCATCATACGGCGAAGAATCCGCAATTCCTGATGGACCGTTGCCGGCTTGAGCCGGTCTTTTTCAATGACACCGCCAGCGGTCCGGACCTGAACTCGCGTCTGAAGCCGCTTTCGAAGATACAGCTCGATGTCATCGACGGTGATGTCTCCCACCGCCCGCTTCCCGAACGCCTGCTTGAGGTGCAAGCACCCACGTTCGTTGGCTTCGTGGGTCTTCTCTGCCCGAATCGGCGGCTTGGAGTAGTTCTCCAAAAAGAAGTCCGCCCAATCCGAGAATAGTAGCTGCTCTCCTTTCCGGACGACGTCGAGGATCCTGTCGTCCCTGGACTGGAGTCGTTCCCGCAGTTTCTTCTGCGCCTCCTGCCAGTCTTCCGTGAACGTTGATTCCCGGATGCGCTTACCGCCCCGGTCTCGATAGACCATCCATAGGACTTTGCCATCTTTGCGCGGATATATGGAGCCATCGTGTTTACTCGGTCTTGCCAATTCCCACCTCCTGCTTGAAAGTTGCGCGGAAGGGCTCCAGATCCGATTTGAGGAATCGAATGTTTCGGCCCATCACGCGGAGATGGGGAATCTGCTTTCGCTCAACCCAAAGATACACCGTTTGGACGCTGACGCCCAAGTACACCGCCGCTTCACGGACTCTGAGCGGAAGCTCTTCACGAGCGAACGTGATCCTGGTGGGCATCTTACCGAGCGAATTGTTTTGGGGGAGAGCTTCGCGCATGCCCTGTTGTACGGCATGTTTTGAATTCCACCAAATGAGTTGTCTTGATCCCGTTTGATGGCCTTAGGGGCGTAATGAAGACCCGTTAACCGTATGCTCTGAGAACCGAAGGAATATTTGCAATAGAGGCAGGGATAACCAGGCGATCGCAATATGCAGTACGATTTCTTCATGGGCCTGGCCGCATTTTCAGCCTTGCCAGTAGCTGCCGTGGTGGCGTTCCTCTGCGCCCCGCTTGCGGCCCAATCACGCCCGCCTGAGTCCAATCCTAAACGCCTGATTGAGAAGGCCGACCGGCTCGCTTGGCTCTACAACTGGTATCTCGCCGGGCCGATTTACGCCGAAGCCGAAGTGCAGTTTGCGCACGCCGGGGATTCTCGTAACGCGCTCTATGCGAAGATTGGCCGGCTCCGATCCGAATGGGAAACAATGTCCTTCCCCGAGGTCTCGGAGTATTTGGCGACGGAACTCGAATCTCCCTTGGTACAAAACGATCCGCAGCTCCGTCTCTGGATCCTCGACGCAAAGGGTGCGCTGGATCTGGAAGTCAACGTCGCTTCCGCCCGCCAAGTGTACGAAGAGACCCGAGAACTCGCGCGGAAACTGGGAGACAAGGCGCGGGAGGCACGAGCCTCGGGTGAGTTGGGCATCATCGCCTTTCTGGATGGCGGAACAGGCGACGCGATGCAACTGCTAGGGGAGGCGCTCAGGACATCTATCGAACTGAAGGACGTTGGTGCCCACATTCGATATCTGAACCTGATGGGAAACGGGCTCTCACTGTTTGGGCGGCCGGAGGATGCGATCCGCTACTACGACCGCGCACTGCAACTGGTGCGATCGACGCCCGAGTTGGACACCTCCGTGATGGCTGTGGCAGGCAAAGCGAAGGCCCTTATCGCGCTGAAAAAGCGACCTGAGGCGGAAAAACTCTTCCAGGAGACGCTTGATCGTGCACGCCTTAGGAATCGTCGCGGGCTGGCCGCTTCGATCTTGACCGAACTCGGAAACGTTAGTAGGCAGGCGGGAGAGCGTTCCCGCGCGATCGAATTTTACGAAGAGGCCGCCACGCTAGCTGCCGGCAGCGAACTCCACCGTGTCACGGCGATGGCGATGTTCGGTTTGGCCAAGCTATACCGAGACGCCGGCGACCTCCAAAAAGCGGACGACAGAGCGGCCAAAGGCGTTGAGGCCAGTCAAAAGGTTGGAGAGACCTACGAATTACCGGAGCGGTTGGCGTTCTTGGCAAGACTTCGGTCTGACCGCGGCAAATTCGAAGAATCGGATCGGCTTTATGAGCAGGCGGAAGACGTTGTCGACGGACTATTAGTATCCGTGGCGAGCCCTGGTACCCGGACATCACTGATTGGGGCGATGAGTCAGATCTACGTCGATCACTTCACGCTCGCGGTTGATCGCATCAACGATCCGATTAAAGCGCTCGCGGTCCTTGAGAGGGCTCGCGGACGAACAGCCGCGGACATCTTGCGAAACAAAGAGTCGATTCCGCGCAAAAGCACTGGTGTTCAATCCGCACACGAGCGTGAGATCGCTCGCCTTCAAATTCGTCTCATGCGGGCATCCACGCCGGCTGATCGTCGGCAAATACTCGAAAAACTGTTTGACGAAGAACAAGGACTATCGGGGACCAAACTGCGTGACGTGCCGCGACTGATGAAACAGGGCAAACCTGTCGAACTGTCAGAGCTGCAACGAAGTCTGCGGCCCGATGAGCTGGTCCTGGAATATGCTCTGGGGGAACCGGGCTCCCACTGCTTGGTGATCGACAACAAGACGATCCGCACCATTCCTCTCACAAGTGGTAGTCGTATCGAGTCGCTCGTGGATTCATACCTCGCTCAGGTTCGAACCAAGAAGAATACGGCCGGGGTGGCGAAAGAACTCCACTCGATTCTGCTTGG
>CAYZSN010000279.1:0-2602 GCA_964481095.1 uncultured Oleiharenicola sp.
CGCCGCGGCGCGCGGCGTCGAGGGCGGGCTGGAGCCACTCGATGGTGCCGCGCAGGTGCTGCAGCAGTTCGGCCGAAAAGGGCTGGGCGGTGTCGAGGCACCTCTCGAGCGCGTTGAGCAGCTGCGTGAGGGGCTGGTGCAGCGCCGGCTCGCCGGTGCTGAGTTCGCGCAGTTCGCCCACGAGGCTGTAGGCGGGCACCAGGCCGTCGTCGCGGCCGACGCCGGCCAGCACCGACTCGGCGGCAAGGCGGTTGACGGCGCCCTCGAGTGCCGTGAATTGTTGAGGGGAAAGTGGCATGAAACCCGGTGGAGCGGTTGTCCTTACATCGGCTGCCCCGGGGGCGGCTTTAAGCCAATCGGCGGCGATTTTACGCTCAAGCCGCGGCGGGAACGTCCGATACCCCTGTGACCAAAAAGCATGAGCACCACCACGGCCCAGCCCTCCGTTTTCGCCGGCAAATACCTCACCGTTGGCCTCGCCAACGAAGCCTACGGCATCGCCGTCCTCAAGGTCCGGGAGATCATCCGGATGCTGAAGATCACGCCGGTGCCGCAGATGCCCGCGTTCGTGAAGGGGGTCATCAACCTCCGCGGCCGCGTGATCCCGATCGTGGACCTGCGCGTGAAGTTCGGCCTCGAGGCCGCCTTCACCGAGCGCACGTGCATCGTCGTCGTCCAGGTCCGTCCCGCCGCCGGCCAGGCCGTGCAGATGGGCCTGATCGTGGACTGCGTCGAGGAGGTCATCCACCTCGCCGACCAGGAGATCGAGCCGACGCCGGAATTCGGCACCAAGGTCGACACGTCCTATCTCCTCGGCCTCGCCAAGGTGAAGGGCCAGGTGAAGACGCTGCTCGACATCGACAAGGTCGTGGCGCCCGACGCCGTGCAGCAGATCGCCGCGGCGGTTTGAGAAGGGGGGAACTTTGTAGGGGCGCAGTCTTGCTGCGCCCAAGATCGCGCGACGCGCGATCTTCCCTATTCACCATGGCGAACCCAAGCGGGAACTGAATCGTTTACCCACTGCATTGGCGGACAGCCATCCGGCTCCAATAAGGATAAGAACCGGAGCAAGCCTGGCTGCGGCGACCACCACCACGGCCATGGCGTGCGCCACGAAACCAAGGCCGCCCGATATGGGTTAAGAAACATATAGAGGGCGTAATCCTCGGGATCCTCGCCAGCGAGCAGGCGATGCTCGTAGAAATCGCGCTGCCAGCCCAAACCTTTTGCCGCCAAAGCTACACCGGTTCTGGCTTTGAGCCTGGCCACCACCCGGCCCAACGAGAGGCGATTGCCTTGTCGAAATAGCCAATGGCAGTGATCCGGCATAATGGTGAAAGCGATAGTTTCGGTGTCCTGCTGGTGATCGCTCGCCACAACTTGCGCCAACAACGAGGATGCGAGGGCGCGGTCCGCCAGATCTTGCCTCCGATACAGGGTGCAGCATGTTACGAAATAGATCGTGGCCGGCACCGAAACACGGTGCGCGTGCAGTTGGCCCGTCCGGCGGCCGGACGTCATGGCAGGGAGAATGGGTGGGAAGAAAACGACGGCAAGCCGCCGTTTGGGCGCAGCAAGACTGCGCCCCTACCGCCCGGCGCAATCTTGCGTGAGCGAGTTGTCGATCGCGAGGGGAGCGAGGCACCGCTCGGCGGAGCAAGCTCCGCCCCTGCAGGAAAACGCCAAAGGCCGCCGTTTGGGCGCAGCAAGACTGCGCCCCTACCCGATCCACACATTCCCCAAACAAAAAGGCCCGGCGTGTGCCGGGCCTTTCGCTCTGAGTTTTTTCCCTCGTTCAGGCCGGGGCCAGCGCGGGCTGCGTCGGCACCTTCGCGAAGCTCGCCTTGGCCTCCTCCACGGTCTCGTGGAAGGTCCAGCTGCGCGTCTCCTCGAAGCCCTTGCACTCGGTCATCAGCTGGTTGTTGCCGACGAGCACGAAGTTCACGCCGGTGTCCTTGCACAGCTGCATGGCCTGCACGAGCTGCTTGATGACGCCCATGTGGAGCGACTTCAGCGCGTGCACGTTGATGATGGCCTTGTTGTGGCCGGCATCGACCGCCTCGGTGAGCTTGGGCTTCAGGTAGGTGGCGATCTCGGCCAGCACCGCAGGCGTGCAGTTCTCCGGCATCTTCAGGATGAAGCACCCGGCCTCGATGTTGAAATAGCGCGTCGAGGTGTCGAGGTTCATGGCCTTGGCGATGCGCGACTCGAGGTCGCTCATGTCGATCGGCTTGGTGATGACGGTGGTGAAGCCGACGGTCTGCGCCTGCTGCAGGGTGTTGGTCTCGGTCTTGACGACGAGGCCGAAGACCGGGGTGTACTTGGTCTTCACGTTGGTGCGCAGGAGGCGGAACAGCGCGAAGGCGGATTCCTCGGGCAGCGAGAGGCTGACCATCGCCACGTCGGGCGGCGTCTTGGAGCAGAAGTCGATGGCCTCGCCCTGGGTGGCGGCGCCCACGACCTTCCACGGCGTGTGCTTCAGGCCTTCCTGGATCTGCTGGATGATGGCGGGCTTGTCCTCGACGACGAGGAGCGTGGCCGGGTCGGTGAGCGAGCGGGCCTTGGCCGGGCCGTCGGCCAGCGGCTTGAGGTCGATGATGCG
>CAYZSN010000280.1:0-9777 GCA_964481095.1 uncultured Oleiharenicola sp.
CTGGCGCGCCGCCCCGTCTGCCGCGCTGAAGCGGCTCGGCGCCAACAGCCGCTACCTGCTTTTCCTGCCCGCCATCCATCGCGGCTTCGAGGCGGGGCTGGCCGGCGCGCGGCGCGAGCACGCCCTGCCGCAGGTGGACGCCGAGGTGGGTCCGCAGGCCATCGACGCCTTCGGCGTCGAACACGGCCTGCTCCTGCTCAACGGCCTGAACTACCGCCCGCGCCCGATGGGTGGCGGGTCGTTCAACGCCTATACGCCCTACCTCATGGGCTTGAACCGCGATTTCCTCCGCGACGATGCGCGCCGCCCCGGCTTCTATCTTTTCCGCCTGCACCCGATCGACGGGCGCCTGGCCGCGCAGGAGGACGGCGCCGCCCTGCTGGAAATCCTCCAGCGCTACCGGCCGCGCCTGATCGAGCACGAGCACTTGCTGATGGAGCTCGCGCCCGGCGGCCCGCCGGCGGCCGCACCCCGCGCGATCGGACGGTGGACCGGCCGCTTTGGCGAAGCCGTGCCGGTGCCGGCCGTGGGCGCCGACGAGGTCCTGCTCGCGCGCTTCATCGTGCGCGAAAGCCTGCTCGGCCGCCTGCGCGCCTTCCTCTACAAGCCGGCCCCCGTGTTCATCGAATTGCCGGACGCGTCCGGCCCCGGCCGCCACCGGCTGGTCCCGGCCATGGCGCGCGTGCCGTTCATTCTCGCGCCGCAGCTCGAGGAACACGCGGATGTGGTCGACCTCTACGAACGCGGGGCCGGCCGGTTCCCGCGCGAATTCCGCGTGACGACCGACGCGCCGGCGGGCTTCGCGGCCAAGGTGACGGTTGAATTCCTCGCCGCGCCGCGCCCGGCCCCGCTCACGCCGGCGGCCCTGGCCGAGCTGCGCGGGCGCCTCCAGTTCCCCTTCGCCAATGCCGTGCCCGTCGCGATCACGCCGGCGTTCCGGCCAAGTCCTTCCGTCCGCTTCCTGCACCCGCCGGCCGAGGCCGCGTGGACGCTGGCGGGTGACGAACGCTCGTTTGTCTTCCACTACGGCATCGATCCCGAGGCATACGAGCGCGGCACCACCAATGGCGTGGATTTCATCGTCGAGATCCGCGGCCCGTCCGGCGGCACACACGCCGTTGCCAGGTTTTCGCTCAAGCCGCGCGAAAACCCGGCCGACCGGGGCGACCACACGGCGCGCGTCGCCCTGCCGATCTTCACCGCCGGCAGCAAGCTGGTGCTGCGCACTGATCCCGGCGCATTCGGCGACAACTCCTGGGACTGGGCGTGGGTGAACCGCATCGAACTGCGCCGGGACGGCGGCTATGCGGCCGATCTCTTCCCCGGCTTCAGCCGCATACCCGATTCCGCCGACGACGAGAACGCCGCGGCCCTCGACCTCGAGGGCGGGCGCGTCCTGCTCCTGCACGTGCCGGGTCGCGTCGGGTTCGTGCTCAACGGACCCGAACGCCGCCTGACGCTCGGCTTCGGCTTCCTGCCCGGCGCCTATACGGGCGACGGCCACACGCAGGGCGCCGATTACATCGTCGAAGTCACCCACGGCGGCGCACCCGCGCGGGAGATCTACCGCCGCCGCCTGCAGCCCGTGACCGACGACGCCGACCGCGGCGCGCAATCGGCGGCGATCGATCTCCCCGGGATTGCCGCGGGCGATGTCCTCACCGTCCGCACGGCCCCGATCCCCGGCGGCAACAGCAGCTGGGGCTGGACCTATCTTTCACGCGTGGTCCTCGAATGAACGCCGCCCCGCAGCCCGCCTCCGCGGCACCGGGAAGATTCCGCGGGCTGCTGCTCGCATTCGGCGGGCTCGCGCTGGCGGTGTTCTTCTACTCACCCGTGCGCGAGCTGGCCGGCGTGAACCTCGATGGGGCGAACCAGTCGTCCTACGCCTGGTTCACCGCCCACCACCTCCAGTACGGCACGCAGGTCGTGCCGATGGCGGGCCCCTACGGCTTCGTGCTCTACGGCTGGACCTATGGGGGCGAACTTTTTTGGGCGCGCGTCGCGGGCCAGCTGGCCCTGCAGGGCGGTTTCGCGGCGCTGGTCCTGTGGTTCCTCCGGCGCCACCGGCCCTCGTGGCTCGCCTGGCTGTGGCTGGCGGCACAGGCCGCCTTCACCCCCTTCCACGACGATCTCTCCCTCGAGTGGTCGCTGCTGCTGGGCGGCCTGTTCCTCATCGCCGAACCCCGGCGCCGCGGCTGGTCGCTCGCCGTCGCCGCCCTGCTCGCCTTCCTCTCGCTGGTCAAGGGCACACAGCTCGCGCTCGGCCTCGCCACGGTGGGGGTCGCGCTCGGCGCGCACGCCTGGCGGCGCGACTGGCGGCATGTCGCGACACTCGCCGGCGGATATGCCGGCGCCCTCCTCGGCCTCTGGCTGCTCGCCGGGCAGAACCCGCTGCACCTGCCCGCCTATTTCCGCGGCACACTCGAGCTCGCCTCCGGTTACAACGACGCGATGGGCCTCGACGGGCCACCGGAGTTGCTGCACCGCGGCCTGTTCGTGACGGCCGCGCTGGCCGCCGCCCTCGGCACCGCCTGCTGGTCGCGCCGGCATGACGCGACCGCCGTCGCCGGCCTCCTGCTCATGGCCGGACATGCCTTCGTGCAATGGAAACACGGGTTTGTCCGCGCCGACGGCCACGCCTACCTCTATTTCCATTACGCGCTGCCCGCCGCGCTCGCGATCCCGCTGCTCGCGTGGCCGGCGGAGGGGGCACGCCGCGCTTCCGCGCTTGCGCTGCTGGCGTTTGCCGCCGCCACCTGCGTGCTCGCCTGCGCCGGCCCGCGCGATGCCAAGCTGCCCGACCTTCCGGGCACGCCCGTGCGGTTGCTCGCACGCCTCACCGCCAACGTCCGCCAGCTCGCCACGCTGCCCGCCGTGAAGGCGGACTATGACCGCCAGCTCGGGGCCCAGCGGGAATTCTACGCCATGCCGCTGGTGCGCCGCACGGCCGGCGCTCGCCGCCTCGACGTCTTCGGCTACGAGCACAACCGCGCGACGCTGAACGGCCTCAACTACTCGCCGCGGCCGATGGGCGGCGGCCAGTTCAACGCCTACACGCCGGCGCTGATGCAACGCAACGCGGACTTCCTGCGGGATCCGGCGCGCCGCCCCGATTTCGAACTCGTCCGACTGGAGACCATCGACGGGCGCTTCCTCGCGCAGGACGACGGCCTCGTGCTGCAGGCGCTGCCTTATCTTTACCGGCCCGTGTTGATGGAGCAGAATCATCTCCTGCTCGCGGCCATCCCGGGTGCGCAGGTGCCCGCGCCGCGCGTCGTCGGCCGGGTGCAGGCCCAGATTGGCGACACCATCCCCGTGCCCGCCGTCGCACCGGGTGAGGTGCTGCTCGTGCGTTTAGATGTGAAGCTCAGCTGGGCCGGCCGGTGGCTGGCCGCCGTGTACAAGGTGCCGCCGCTGCGCCTCGCCCTGGGCGGCGAGGACCTCGGCGGGACGCAGCCTTGGCGCCTCGTGCGCGTGATGGCGGCGTCGCCCTTCGTGCTCAACCCCGTACTGGGCGACACCGCCGACCTGCTGCGGCTCTACGCCGGCGCGCCCGGCCGGACGCCGCACACTTTGCGCGTGTCCACCGCAGACCGCACTTGGTTCCGGCACGAGATCGGCCTCGAGTTCTCCGTGCTGCCGCGCCCGCCCGCGGTGCCGGCGGAAACCGACGTGGCGATGCTGCGGCAGCTCGCCCAGACACCGCATGAGACAGTCGACACGGCCGATGCCCTGACCGGCACAGCCGTGCATGTTTTCGGGCTGCTCGCCCACGCCCCGACGCGGTTCAGCTGGGCGCTCGATGGTCGCGAGAAATCCGTGAGCTTCGGCTACGGCCTCGTGCCGGCGGCCTACGACAAGGACACCGATGGCGTGGAATTCACCGCCACGCTCCTGCGTCCCGGCCAGCCGCCGCTGCCGCTGTTCCGGACCTTCCTCAGTCCGCATGAAATTCCCGCCCACCGCGGCCACCGGACCGCCCGGTTCGCCTTGCCGGAATTTCCTTCCGGCAGCCGGCTGGAATTCGCCACCGGCCCCGGCCCGCACGGCAACAACGCCTTTGACTGGGCGTACCTGAGCGAACTCGCCTTTTCCGACTCGGAGGCACCCGCCTCCCCGGGGCGCTAATTTACTTCCATAGCAGGGCGGATACCCTCTAGTAACTCCGCCCAAAGTTCATGTTCTCCACCCGTTCCAAACTCACGCTGGCCCGTTCCGCCCTGCTGCAGGACGCCCCGGTCTACGTGCAGTTCTACATCACCGCGCGGTGCAACCTGACCTGCAAGCAGTGCAACATCATCTACGCCAACTCCGACGTTCGCGAAGCGACGCTCGACGAGATCAAGCTGATGGCGGACAATTTCGCCAAACTGGGCGTCGCCATGGTGCTGCTGACGGGCGGCGAGCCCTTCACCCGGCAGGACCTGCCGGACATCATCCGCACCTTCGAGTCGCGCGGCATCCACGTCCGCATGCAGACCAACGGCCTGGCCACCGACGAACGCATCCATGAAGCGGTGGAGGCGGGTGGGCGCGACATCTCCATCTCCCTCGACTCGCTCTGGCCGGGCAACCAGGACGACATCAACGGCGGCTTCGCCAAGTCCTGGCACGACGCGCTTCACGCGATGGCGTCGTTCAGCAAATACCTGCCGAAGGAAAAAAGCTTCGCGTCGCTCGGCTGCGTGATCCAGCGCGACAACCTCGGCGACGTCGAGGACGTCATCCGCTTCGGCACCGAGATCAGCTGGTTCTCGTCGGTCGTGCCGATCCACGTCACGACGTTCGACAAGCCGATGAACTTCCGGACCTTTGACCAGACGAAGCGCTGGAAGAAGGACGAGCTGCCCTACGTCGACAAGCTGATCGAGCGCATCCGCGCCATGCGCGCGGAGGGCTACCTGCTCTACGACTCCGACCAGTACCTCGACGACATCAAGCGCTTCGCCGCCGAGCAGGCCACCACGTGGCGCCAGCACAACGACAACGTGTGCGACAGCCCGAACCTGTACTTCGCCGTGCTGCCCAACGGCAACTTCGCGCCGTGCTGCGACCACCGCCTCGCCAGCAACATCCCGACCTACGGCAAGGATTTCCCGCAGGTCTACCACAACCACGCGTTCCGCCAGGAAGTGCTCAAGGTCACGAAGCCCTGCTCGGGCTGCATGTACGGCAGCTTCCCCGAGATGACCATCTCGATGCGCTACCTGAAGGCGAAGATGGAACGCATCAAGACCTTCATCACCTCGCCGCCGGCGAAGAAGTGGCCGGTGACCTACGAGCAGATGCTCACGATCGCCGAGCGGATCCGGAATGAGAAGCGCGACCGCATCGCCCTGCCCTCCGCGCAGCACCGCCTGACCCTCGACCAGGGCGCCGAGCAGGAAACCGCCAAACTCGCCTGAGCCGCCATGCCGAAGAAGATCCTCTATGAGAGCGCGGTGCACCAGCTCCTCTGGGCCGGCCGCCGGCTGCGCGAGCAGTACGCGGCGACCAATCCGGCCGAGGCTGCGCGCCTCGCCGACTGGATCCACGCACTCACGATCGAGAACCCCGGCCCCGGCGCCGTGCGCGTGGCGTGGACCGGCCCGCAGGCCGGCGAACACCGGATCGAGCTGAAGAACGCCAGATTCTACACCCGCGGCGACGCGCCCGCGCACGCCCAGCGCCAGGCCGAGGCCGGCCTGACCTTCCATGACGACAAGATCATGGCGCAGAACATCGCCTTCTTCGACGGCGAGCTGCGCACGGTCCTGACCCGCTCGGGCCTCTACACCGACGCCCAGCTCAACGGCCACCTCGGCGCCAGCAGCCCGGCGAAGGACGCCGCCCGCAAGCACGCCGAGGAAGCCTTCCACGACGAGTGGGCCGCGAGCACCGACGTCACCAAGATCGACGTCCGCCAGATGAACGAGGCCTGCACCGCGCCCGAAATGCGCCACATCCGCAAGGCGCTCGGCGACCTGCGCGGCCGCACGCTGCTCGACGTCGGCTGCGGCCTCGGCGAGGCGTCCGTTTATTTCGCGCTGCTCGGCGCCGACGTCACCGCGAGCGACATCTCGCCCGGCATGTGCGACGCGGCGAAGCGCCTCGCCGCCCACAACGGCGTGACGATCAAGACGCACGTGTCCGCGTCGGAAGACCTCGGCTTCCCCGCCGACACCAAGTTCGACGTCATCTACATCGGCAACACGCTGCACCACGTCGACATCGCCTCGACGATGCCGCGGCTGCTGAAGCACCTGAAACCCGACGGCGTGTTCGTCAGCTGGGACCCGGTCGCGTACAATCCCGCGATCAACTATTACCGGAAGAACGCCATGGAGGTGCGCACCGAGGACGAGCACCCGCTGCGCCTCGCCGACATCCGCGCCGTGCGCTCGTATTTCAAGGAATCGAAGATCGCGTGGTTCTGGCTGAGCACGCTGCTGATCTTCATCACGATGAAGTTCGTCCAGCGCCGCGACCCGAACAAGGAACGCTACTGGAAGAAAGTCATCGAGGAGGCCGACGCGTGGGCGTGGCTCTACTGGCCGCTCGAGGACCTCGACCGCGTGCTGCTCACCATTCCTTTCTTGCGTCCGTTGTGCTGGAACGTGGTGATTGTCGGCCGGGGGCCCCGCCCCACCCCATGAGCCACGCCGCCGACCTTGCCACCTACAAGCTCGCGATTGTCGCCCCCTGCTACAACGAGGCGGCCGGGCTCCCGGAATTCGTCCGCCGCGTGAAGGCGGTCTGCGCCCAGCTCGGCTGCGTGCACGAGATCGTCCTCGTCAACGACGGCAGCCGCGACCAGACGCTGCCGGTCGCCCTCGACCTCGCGTCGCGCGACGCCACCGTCAAGGTCGTCAACCTGCTCCGCAACTTCGGCCACCAGGCCGCGGTCACCGCCGGCCTCGATGTCGCCGACGGCGACGCCGTGGTGTTGATCGACGCCGACCTGCAGGACCCGCCGGAAGTCATCCTCGACATGGTCGCGGAGTGGAAGCAGGGAGCCGACGTCGCCTACGGCCAGCGCCGCACCCGCGAGGGCGAGACGGCCTTCAAGCTCTTCACCGCGAAAATTTTCTACCGCATCCTCCGCGCGCTGACGAAGAGCGACATCCCGGCCGACACGGGCGACTTCCGCCTGATGGACCGCCGCGTCGCCGAGGTGCTGCGCAGCATGCGCGAACGCCACCGCTTCATCCGCGGCATGGTCAGCTGGGTCGGCGGCCGGCAGGTCGCCGTGCCGTACGACCGCAAGGCGCGCTTCGCCGGCGAGACCAAGTATCCGCTGAAGAAGATGGTCGCGTTCGCGATCGACGCGATCACGTCGTTCTCGGTCGTGCCGTTGCGCCTCGTGACCTTGCTGGCGCTCACCGTCATCGGCCTCACGGTGCTGGCCGGCGTCGGCGTGGTGATCGTCAAGCTGGTCAACCCCCATTACTTCATCCCGGGCTACCCCTCGATCATCATTACCATCGTGTTCTTCGGTGGGGTGCAGCTGCTGGCGCTCGGCATCATCGGCGAGTACCTCGGCCGCATGTACGAGACGACCAAGGCGCGTCCCATCTACATCATCGAGCAGGTGTACGACCAGCAGGGCGGCAAGCTGGCCGGCCGCACCCCGGCGTCCCTGACCAATCCGCCGCGATGAATTCCCGGTGGGCGCAAGCCGGTCTGGCCGGATTGCTCCTGGCCTTGATCGGGCTGGGGGCCTGGCTTTCCGTGCCGCGCCGCCCGGATCGCTTTGTGGCGGATCAGCTCGCCCGCAACCGCCGGTTCCTTTTCTGGGAGGTGCCGCAACACGCCAGCGCGGGCATCGTTCCCGACGGGGAGGCCGTCCGCCTCGGGCCCGGCATGAACTTTGAGTACGATATCGATCGCCTGGCAGGCCGGCTGCTGAAGGGCAGCTTCCGCGCCACGGCCCCGGCGGTGGCGGAGTTGGCCCTGGTCGATCAATCCGGCCGGCGCGAGGTCCTGCTTCGGCGCGCCCTGGATCCGGCGGGGGCCGCGTCCGGCTTTTTTGTCATCGATCCCTCGGCCCTGCCGGCCGGGACGCGGCGCATTGCGCTGGGCGTGCCGCCCAATTCGCCCGCGGCCGTGGACTGGCGGCCGGTCCAGGCCATTCCCCGGGCCGGGAGTTCCCTGCCGCCGGTGCTGCCTTTTGCGTTCATCGCCTATGAAGGCTTCACCGACCCCTTCGGGGAGAAGGACACGTTCTTCACCCACGCGCCGTCGCAACTCCTGCTGGCGGTTTCGTCCGGGCCGCAACGGCTCGCCCTGGATTTCGGTTTCAATCCCGACCTGTTCAACCAAGCCGGCCATGCTTCCGACGGTCTGGTTTTTCGCGCGCGGTTGGAGTCACCCGCCGGGCCGAAGCTGCTGTGGGAAGTTCCCTTGGATTATCGTTCCCGACCCCAGGACCGTTCGATCCAGCATGCGGTGATCGAGTTTTCCCCGCCGGCGCCCACCCGTCTCCGGCTCGAGGTGGAGGCCGGCCCGGCGGGCCGCAATTCCTGGGACTGGGCGGTCTGGCGGAACCTGCAATCGGTTTCCATCCCGGCACGCTGATCCTCAGCGCGCGCGCAACCGGTAGGCGATCAGCCGGTGGCCGTGAAAGACGACCAGGGCGGAAACGGGGTAGTCCGCGAACGTCCCGCGATATTCGGCCACCGGCACCGCCTGGTAACGCCGGTTGAGCTCGGGCAGGTAGGCCGGCTTGTAGGGGTCGTTGAAATCCTGGATTACATAAAGCAGCTCGCCTCCCCCGGAAAGCAGCTCGCCGTCCAGCCAGGAAAATTCCGCCGGTGAAAAAAGGCTGCCGACGGCGGTGCGCACGCCGGGATGCTCCCGGGCCAGCTCCTTCCGGAACGCCTGTTCATTCGCCTGCTCCCCGCCGTCGATCCCGCTGCCGAGGAAAAGCAGCAGCACCCGGTCGCCGGGCACGCTGGCGAGGAGGACGGCGAGGGCAAAGACGACGGCCCGGGCCGGTTCCTGGCGCAGAAATTGAAAGACCCCGGCCAAGCCCAGCGCGGCGAGCAACAGCGCAGCCGGCAGCACCGTGCTGAGGTTGCGCTCGAAAAACACCCGCTGGCTGCCGAACAGCCAGATGCTCAGGGCCAGCGGCACCACCAGCAGCAGGAAGAACTGGCCGGCCCGCCGCACAGCCAGCCACGCGCCGCCGGCAACGGTTGCAAGCAACAAGGGCCAGCCCTGGCTCGTCACATAATAATTCCCCAGCAGCGGCCACACCGCCCCGTAGTCGGGCAGGGAGTGCGGGGGATGGCTGCCGTGATACTGGCCCGACAGCGTCCGCAAACCGGACAGGTATTCCGGCCAATGAACCAGCGCGTAGGGCACTCCGATCCCCCAGCCAAGCGCCCCGCCCCCGATGGCGAAAAAGCCCAGCCGGGCCAGGCGCGCGCCGTCCGGCCGCCACCAGCAGCCGGTGTTTTCCGTCGCCTCCGCCCAGATGGGCGGCACGGCGAGCACCAGCAGCAGCGCGTTGCTCGCCTTGGTCGCCGCCGCCAAGCCCACCAACCAGCCAAGCAATCCGAGGCGCCAGGCGGTCAGCCGGCACAATCCCAGCCAAAGCGCCGCCGCAAACAGGAGGGTCATGAAAGCCTCCGGTCGCGCATAGTGCGCGTCCTGCACCAGCTGCGGGTTGAGTCCCGCCAGCAATCCCGCAGCGAAACCCACGCCGGGCCCGCCCAGCCGCCACCCCGCCAGCAGGACGAAACCCACCGCGGCCGTCCCGCACACCGCCGAAAACAACCGGTGCGCCAGCAA
>CAYZSN010000281.1:0-3942 GCA_964481095.1 uncultured Oleiharenicola sp.
CGGCACGCGATCGTTGGGGCCGAGCGGGCGATAGTGATCTTCGATCGCTTGCGCGACGCTCAAGCCCTCCCCCCTCGCGGGGGAGGGTTGGGAGGGGGGGCTCTCAGAAGACGGCGCGGATATCGATGACGCGCTCACTCCTGCACGCCCCCCACCCCCTGCCCCCGCCCCGCGAGGGGGCGGGGAAGCATTTAATTCTGCAAGATAGAGTTCGCGGCCGATCTGGCCTTGCAGCTCCGGGAATTCGCCAACCGTCTCGGTAACCAAGTCGCACTTCATCAAAGTCGCGGCGCGCTTCACCAATTCGGGATCGGCCTTCGTCACAGCGCAAAGCTCGACCGCCAGCGCTTTCACGCGCTCCACCTTATCCCACACGCTGCCGAGTTTCTGGTGGAAGACGATCTTTTCCAGCTTGGCTTTGCGTTCTTCGGTGAAGAGCGGCGTCTTGCGATCCACGTCCCAGAAGAAGCGCGCATCGTTCAAACGCGCCGACAAGACGCGCGCATTGCCCGCCGCGATGGCGTCGCCGCCGTCCTTGGCTTCGATGTTCGCCACGGTGATGAAATACGGCGCGAGCTTCTTCGTCTTCGGATCGCGGACGGCGAAATATTTCTGGTGCGTGCGCATGGTGAGGCGGATCACTTCCGCCGGCAGATCGAGAAAGCTCTCGTCCATCCGCCCCATCAGCACGACCGGCCATTCCACCAGACCCGTCACCTCCTCCAAGAGGCCGGCGTCTTCGACGAGTTCGAGCTTGCGCTCGGCGCAGACCTTTTTCGCCTGTTCGAGGATGATGGCTTTGCGCTCGTCGCGATCGATCAGCACCTTGGCTTCGCGCAGCTTCGCGTAATGCTCTTCGGCGTTCTTCACCGGAATGGCCTTGGGCGCATGGAAGCGATGGCCCCAGGTGACGGGTTCGGCGCCGACGCCGTCGATCTCGATCTTCACCGCCGCGCCGTCGAACAGGCAGAGCACATTGTGCAGCGGCCGCACCCAGGTCAGATCGCTCGATTGCGAGCGCATGCTCTTCGGCCACGGAAACGCGCGGATCACTTCGGGCACGATCTCGCGCAGAATTTCCGGCGTCACCCGCCCGGCGCGCTCGATCACTGCGACATAGAAATCGCCCTTTTTGTCGTTAACGACCAGCGCCTGCTCGATCGACGACAGCCCCGCGCCGCGCAGGAAGCCCTGGATCGCCTGATCCGGCGCGCCGACGCGCGGGCCCTTGCGCTCTTCGCTGACGTCGGCCGCTTTCGCGTCGAGGCGCTCGATCACGAGCCCCAGATGCCGCGGCGACGAAAACGTGCGCACCGCTTCGGGCGTGAGCCCGTGCGCACGCAGCTTCTCGCTCACTAGCCGCGACAAATCCTCCTCCGCGCGCTTCTGCATGCGCGCGGGGATTTCCTCGGAAAACAATTCAAGCAGGAGCTGGGGCATTTAGCGTTCTTCTCCCCCTCCCCCTGGTGGGGAGGGGGCCGGGGGGTGAGGGGCGTCGAGGAAGGCGCGCACTTGGGTGAGAACCCAATGCGGCCGATCCCAAACATCATTGTTGGCGAACCGCATCACGCGAAAGCCCAGCGCGACGGCATGCACCTCCTTCGCGCGATCGTTCTCCTGCACGTCGGCGAGGCGGTGGATCGAACCGTCGATCTCAATCAGCAGGCGCGTCGAATATTCCCCAAAGTCGAAGACGTACTGGCCGAGCGCGAGTTGGCGACGAAACGTGAAGCCCTCAACGTCGCGCAGCAACGCCCACAGCTTCTTCTCTGAAGGCGTCATCTCCTTGCGCATGCGCTTGGCGCGCCCGTTGGCGCGCGGGAATTGCTTTTGCCTCGTGGCTGAGGTCGGCGCCCAGCTTCCAGAGCCCCCTCCTCCTGGTGGGGAGGGGGTTAGGGGCGAGGGGGACGCAAGGTTGAGCGCTGCGCCGGGTTCTGCACGCCCCTCATCCGGCCGCTTCGCGGCCACCTTCTCCACCAGTGAGAAGGTTTCCGGTGTTTCGTTCTGCGGCGTCACTGCAGCCGCTCCCAAGCCGCCGCACACCCCTTCGCCAGGTCGCGCACGCGGGCGATGAAGCTTTGGCGCTCGGTGGGGCTCACCACGCCGCGCGCGTCCAGCAAATTAAAGAGATGCGACGCTTTCAGCGTGTAGTCGAACGCCGGCAACACAGCGCCTTCGCTCAACAAGCGCTTCGCCGTCGTTTCCGCGTCCTCGAACCAGCGCAGATTTTGCGCCGGATCGGAGAGCTCGAAATTGAAGCGCGATTGCTGGCGTTCGTTTTCCAGGAACACGTCGCCATAGGTGAGCGGGTACGGGCTGTCCGGATCGTTGAACGGCAGGTCGTACACATTCTCGACGCCGAACACGTACATCGCCAGGCGCTCGAGCCCGTAGGTGAGTTCGCCGCTGACCGGGCGCACGTCGAGGCCGCCGACCTGTTGGAAGTAGGTGTATTGCGACACTTCCATCCCGTCGCACCACACTTCCCAGCCGAGCCCCCAGGCGCCGACCGTCGGGTTTTCCCAATCGTCCTCGACGAAGCGGATGTCGTGTAAGAGCGCGTCGATGCCGATGCGCTCCAGCGAGCGAAGGTAAAGATCCTGCAGGTCCGGCGGGTTCGGCTTCAGGATCACCTGGAATTGGTAATAGTGCTGCAGCCGGTTCGGGTTCTCGCCGTAGCGCCCGTCTTTCGGCCGCCGCGACGGCGGCACATAAGCCGCACGCCAAGGTTTGGGCCCAAGCGCCCTGAGCGTGGTGGCCGGGTGCAGCGTGCCGGCGCCGACCTGCTCGTCATAGGGCTGCAGAATGGCGCACCCCTGCTCCGCCCAATAATTCTGGAGCGTCAGGATCACGTCCTGGAAACAGCGCGGCGGCGCTGTGTTGCTTTTGGGCTTGGCCATGGGGCGCCACGCCTAAAGGCGCCCGCCCCCGCTTTCAAGCTTATGGTCCGCCGTTTGCTTAAAGCGCCGCAAGGGGACCGTCCCGGAACAGTCGCGACACGGGTCGCGTTTTCGCGTCCGGGGACCAGGAGCGGATCATGGCGAGCGGCGACAACCAAGGTGCGGCGGAAGCCTGGCGTCCCGGCGCGCTGTCGGCGGTGCACGTCGCCTTCGGCTTCTGCTTCCTGGTTTGCCTGGCCATGGCTGTATTCAGTCTCGGCGCCTGAGAGCTATTCGGCCGCGGCCGGGACCTCGGCCTCCTCGTCCGAAAAGATCGCCTCGATCGTCAGCCCGAACACACGGGCGATCTTGAACGCCAGCGGTAGCGACGGATCATATTTCCCCGTCTCGATCGCATTCACGCTCTGGCGCGACACGTCGAGCCGCTGAGCGAGATCGGCCTGGCTCCAATTGCGCTCGGCGCGCAGCACGCGAAGGCGATTTCTCATTTGTACCGCCGCGCAACGAAAAGGAACGCCACGCGCCAGACCAGGATCATGATCGGCAGAACGAAAAACATCGCATGCGGCAGGGTCGGGACCACGCGCATGATTTCCAGAAAGCTGTAAGCGAAGCTGCCAAAGCCGACGACGCCGGCAGTGATCAGCAGCGCCTCGCTCTGCATGCGCCGCTGCATCTCGTCCAAGCTGGAAAACAGCCGTACAACCGCGCGCAGCATCAGCAGCGAATACGCCATCGTCCCCACCACGAGGAGAATTGCACTCCATTGCGGCAGACCAAGTCGCAACCAAACGAAAGCGCCTATTCCGATCAGACCGACATAAAGCGCCACCGCCACCCAGACCTCGCGCGCGAACCGATTGGCGGAAGCGGATTTGCCCGGCGGCCAGAGATCGACAGCCATCAGCGGACCTCCCGGCCCGTCATCGCATCGACAGCGCGGAGCCCGCATTGCACGACGCCGAACAGAAGCATGAAGCCGCTGGTGAGGATGAACGGCTCCGGCGCGCCAACGCCCCCATAAGCTTGCAGGAAGTCCCAA
>CAYZSN010000282.1:0-5631 GCA_964481095.1 uncultured Oleiharenicola sp.
GGCGGCGCGCCAGCCGGGCAGCTGCGGGTCGGAGGGACCCCAGGCTGCGAGCAGGAGCGTCGCGGCGAGGAGGGCGCGGCCGCCCAGCGCGGTCCAGCGGCCGGCCGGGGCCCGCCGGTCCGCCTGCCAGGCGACGAGGTACGCGGCGAGGGCGGCGACGGTGGCGTAGTGGAAATAGATGTACGCGTGGCCATCGGCGCGGACGATACTGTGCTTCCACTGCGCAAAGGTGTGGCCCGCGAGCAGCAGGCACGCCGCCGCGGTGCCCGCGGCGCGGCGGTGACGCCAGAGCATCCAGGCGAGCGTGACGGCAAGCGCCGCCGTGACCAGCAGCGCGCGGTCGAAAATGGCGGCCGGCGTCGGGATGCCCATAGCCTCCGTGTAGCCGCCCCCGAGTTCCAGGATGCCGTGCACATAGGCGGGCAGGTGCAGCGGATTCTGGCCGGCGGCGAGCCACCACGCGAGCAGCCCGCCGAGGTAGGCCGCCGCAACAAGCCCGGCGTCGCGCCAGCGCCGCTGCCCGGCGTGTGCGCCGAGCACCACCGCCACCGTGGCCCCGCTGAGGAGCAGCTGCGTGCCCTTGACCAGGGAAACCAGCGCGAGCAGGACGGAGATGGCGGCCGCCCACGCTCGGTCGCGCGCCGGCGCCTGCGGCCGGAGCTGCAGCAGGTATAGCCCGCCGAGCAACAGGATCCATTCGATGGGCAGATCCTCGACGTACGGCGTAAACGCCACGTGCGCCGCGAGCCACAGCCAGCGGATCCAGGCGCCGCGCCACTGGAAGAAGAACCACAGCGTCAGCGTGGCGAGCGCGGCGTTGAGCAGCAGCTCGGCCACGGTGCGGGTCCAGAACAGGTCGCCGCTGTAGGTCCAGCCGTACATGATGAACCCGTACGGGCCGGCCATCGGCACGATCTCGGTGCCGTATTGGAAATGGTGTGCGGTGAAGTACGCGTAGGAGCCGTAGTTCGAGCCGTCGAGTGTCGGGGCCAGCACCTCGCGCACCGGCGTGTGGAAATAGACGAGCAGCGCCAGCCAGCCCAGGACGAGGCGGACGCGGCGAATCGGGCCCGGGCGATCAGGGGAATAGTCTGCGGCGGCGGTCGCGGGGTCCATGGCGGCGCTCAGTCAATGACCAGGTGCGAGATATATGTCCAACCCCAGCTCGGGCTGCCGCCCGGCACGGGCAGCGTGCGCACCGTCAGCACGTCGCCCGGCCGCACCGGCGGCAGCGGCACCGTCGCGGCCTGCGCGCCCCGGTCGCCCTCGCGCGCCGCCGGCTGGAGGCTGCGGCGGAAGATTTCCCGCGGGGGCTGGCCGGCGGAGGCGAGCTCGACGACAAAGTCGGCGCCCTGCGTGTGGCCGCCGCTGGTGTAGGCACCGGGCAGGAAGCCGAAGTCGAAGGCCAGCTGCCTTTCCGCGCCGGTGAGGTTGAAGCGGGTGAAGCCGGGCACGTGGAGGAGCAGCACCTTGCGGCCGTCGAGGTCCAGCACGTCCGCATGCTCGTCCTCGGCGGCGTCCGGCACGCGGCTGAACCCCGGGAACTGCTCCGGCGCGAACCGGCCCTGGCGGAGGTAAATGCGCGTGACATAGGCCCAGTCCCAGGCGTTGTCCCCATATTCGCCGGGATCGGTGCGCAGCGCCAGCTTGCTGCCCGGCGCGTAGACGGGCAGCAGGACGTGCGCGATGTGCTGGCCGCGGTCGGCCTCGACGGACTTCGGCCGCAGCAGCTGCGAGAAGGCACGCTTGACGCCGCCGCCGGGGCCGCGGACCTCGACGATGAATTCCACGCCGTTGGTCGTGCCTTCCTCGTACGCGCGCGGGTCAAGGCCGTAGTGGAAATCGAGTTCGCGCTCCTCGCCCGTGAGGGCCCAGACGATTTCCGAGGGCGCATGCACGTAGCGCACGACGTTGTGCTGCTTGAACGGCGGCGTGCTCCGCTCGGGCAGCGCATTGGCATAGGGAAAGCGCATGCGCACCTTCAGGCCGTTGATCACGTAGGGATCGAGCGGGGCGGGGCGGGGCACGACGGAGAACTCCACCGTGAGCTTCCGCGCGAAGCAGCGGGCGCCCGGGGTGGTGACCGTGAACGAGCCGGCCTGGCGGCCGGGCGCTCGGCCGAAGGTGTCGAGCAGGTCGGGCAGGTCGTCGATCAGCGGCGCGAAGATGAAGGGCGAGGCGGCCATCACGGGCACCAGCCGGCGCTCGGCCAGCGCGGCGCCGGCGCGGTCGCGCAGCGCGATGGTCACCGGCGGCTGCTTGTACAGCGCGGCGCGGAGGCGGCCGAGCCAGCTGTCGGCCACCACGAAGCGCGCAAGCAGCAGCTCGTCGTTGCCGACCGCGGGCACGGCGACGCTTTCGCCGAAGCGGAAGGTCTGGCGCGACACCACGCGCGGCTCCGGCGGCGGCGCGGGCGGCCGGGCGCGCATCAGCAGCACGTTCTGCTCGACCACCTCGGGCCGCCAGCCCTGGAGGAGGTCCTGGAGCGCGAGGCCGTCGTCCTGCGTCACAAAGCGGTTGTCGATCGAGCCCGGGCGGACGACGTAGAAGGCCGGCCGGCGCGCCGGGTCCCGCAGGAAGTCCCGGTTGAGCCGCATGAGGTACGGGCTGTAGACATTGAACGCGCCGCCGCCCATCGGACGCGGGCGGTAGTTGAGGCCGTTGAGGATCAGGATGCCCTGCTGCGAGCCGAAGTAGTCGATGCGCTCGCGGCCGGCGGTGTCGGCGATCTCGGGCAGCTGGTTCAGCTCGCGCTGGCCGGCGAGCTTCTGCTCGAGCTCCGCGCGATGCCGGGCGGGCTGGAGCAGGTTGAGGGCGTGGAAGCGGAAGGCCGGCCACGCGCTGGTGACGAGGTAGCGCAGCGGCGGGCGCAGCGGATCGTACGGGCCGGCCAGCGCCACGAGCAGCAGCGCGGCGGCCGCGACGAAGGCGCCGCTGCGGGCCGCGCGTGCGACGGCGGGTGCCCGGGTGAAGCAATGCAGGTACCACGCGACGACGGCCACCGCGAGGAACGAGAAGAAGATCACGGCGTGGCTGTCGGCCCGGACGAACCCGTGCTTCCACATCACGAAGGTGTAACCGGCGACCAGGGCCAGCGTGCCCACCGTGAGGCTGTCGCGCCGGCGGAACCAGGCGGTCGCCGCCAGCGCGGCGACCAGCCCGCCGGCCGCGAGCGCGCCGCGCCAGAAGATCCCGGCGGGCTCCTCCAGCGACATGGCGCTGTTGTAGGCGGCGGACAGCTCGAAGGTGCCGACGAGGTAGGCCGGCAGGTGCAGCGGGTTCTGCCGTGCGAGGAGCCAGAAGCCGAGGAGGCCCGCGAACCAGGCGCCGAAGATGAGCCTCGCGCGGCGGTGGTCCCGCTGCCGGAGCCATGCGCCGGTGACGACGGCGATCGTGGCCAGCGCGAGCATCAGGTGGGTGCCCTTGCAGAGCGCGAAGAAGCCCAGCAGCGCGGCGAGGGCGGCCAGCCGGCCGCGGTGGGCGCCGGCCGGGCGGGGTTCGAGCAGGAAAAAGCCGGCCAGCAGCATCGCCCAGGCGACGGCCAGGTCGCCGATGTAGGAACTGAACAGGATGTGGGCGGGAAACCACAGCCAGCGGACCCACGAGCGCGCGGGCAGCCGCAGGAAGAACCAGAGCAGCAGGGCGGAAAAGATGCCCGCGAACGCCAGCTCGGCCGCGAAGCGCAGCCAGTACAGGTCCCCGCCGTAGAAATTCCCGTACATGATGAACCCGTACGGGCCCGCCATCGCAACCACGTCGGACCCGAACTGGAAACCGTGGCCGGTGAAGTAGGCGTAGGACGTGAAGATGGACGGATCAAGGTCGCCATCCAGCACCCGGTGGGCGGGTTCGCAGAACACGATCGTCAGCACGCCCCACGCGAGTAACAGCCCCGCCGCTCGCAGGCGGGCCAGCCAGTGGACTGCGGCGGGCGAATTCGAAGGCGGGACGCTCATCGGCAAAAGTCGTCAATCGATGCCGCAGCGGGAAAAATATGTCCAGCCCCAGCTGTTGTCCCTGCCGGGGAGCGGTTCAGTGCGCAGCACCAGCCGGCCTTCGAAGCGGTAGGGCGCGAGGTCGATGATCGCGGATTGCGGCCCGCGATCGGCGGCCCGGGCGACCGGATCCAAGGTGTGGCGGAAAATCTCGTGGACGATTCCATCATTCCCGAGCAGCTCGACGACAAAGTCCGCGCCGGCCGTGTGGCCGTCGCCCGTGTAGGCGCCGGGCAGGAAACCGAAGTCCATGTGGAAAAGCCGGTCGGCTTTGCCATAGGGAAAGGCGATGCTGGACGGCACGTGCAGCAGCGCAACCGGCCGGTCGCCGACCGTCGTGGCGACAGGGGCGTTGCCGGACAGGGCGACGGGCACCCGGTTGAAGATCGCGGTTTCGTGGTCCGGGCCAAGGCCGGTCTGCAGCAGGACGTGGGTGACGTAGGACCAATCCCATGCATTGTCGCCGAACGGGCCGGGGTCGGTGCGCAGCACGAGCCTGCTGCCGGCGAGGTGCGGCGGGAGCGCCACGCTGGAGCGCAGCGTGCGGCGGTCCGCGGGATTGGCGAAAGGATTGACGAGGCGCTCGAACAATTTCTGCGGCGGCGCGCCCGGCGGCTCGAGCTCGACGATGAACGCGACCCCGTTGCCGCCCTGCCTCCACGCCTCGGGCATCAAGCCATGGTCGAACACGAGCGCGTGCTCGGCGCCGGTCAGCGTCCACGCGATCCGGCCGGGCGCGTGCAACGGCTGGATCTGGTCCTTGCCGAGATAGACGGGCTGCGTCGCCGGCGCGACGATCGAGTCGGGCTGCACGCTGAACAGCCCGGTCGCGGCCTGGTCGATCAAGGTGCCGGCATCCGGCGACTGCAGGGCGGCGGGGCGCGGCATGGTGTAGAACTCGACGGCAAGCGTCCCGCCCCAGGCCCACGCCGCGCCGGTTTCCAGGCTGAAGCTGGCGACGGCCTTGCCGGTCCCGGCGGAGAACAAGCGCGTGAAATCGGCCGTATCGTCGAGGGTGGGGCTGAACAGGAAGGTCGAGACCGCCATCGCCGGCACCAGGCGGCGCCGGAGGGTTTCCCCATCGGCCAGGTGCAGGGAGATCGTAATGATCGGCGGCTTGTAGAGAAACTGGCGGATCGAACCGGGCGTGCTGGGCGGAATCTTGAAGCGGGCGATGAGCAACTGGCCGGTCGGAATCTCGGGCACCTTGACGCGCTCGGTGAAGGCGAAAGCCTGTTTCGCCAGCGGCGTCAGCTGCGGTTCGCGCGCGCCCGGCATTTCCTGCAGCAGCAGGTACCCCTCCTCCATCCGCACCGGCCGGTAGCGGGCAATAAGCTCGAGCAGCGCGAGGCCGTCCTCCTGCGGGCCGAGGTGGTCGTCGAGCGGCTCGAGGCGCAGCAAGTAATACGGCGGGCGGCGCGACGCGTCGTGCAGGAAGTCACGGTTCAGGCCCATGAGGTGGCGGTTGTAGGCGTTGAAGGAACCGCCGCCCATCGGGCGCGGGCGGTAGTTCATTCCGTTCAGCGGGATGATGCCGTGGCGCACGCCGAAGAGATCGACCGCCCGGTCACCGACCTCCTCGGCCGTGAGCCGGAGCGCATGGCGGGCGCGCTGCTGCGCGAGCTCGGCGTCGAGC
>CAYZSN010000283.1:0-2522 GCA_964481095.1 uncultured Oleiharenicola sp.
GGCTCCACCCTGGCCCGGACGATCGCGCCGGTCGCGGCGTTCGCCGCCCCGGTCGTCATCGCGCTCGCGACGACCACCCGGCGAGACCGGTTTCACCTCGGTCCATTGGGTGCCGAAGTTGAAGGACTGCAGCTGGCTGAGGTCGAGTTTGTTCAACCCCTGTTCGCTGGGTTCATTGGCAGGCGTGGAATCGTCCATGAATGGGCGGAAACGGGCGTGGTTACCCGGTTTTGAGTCTTATTTGGGCTTGGTGTTCCGCACGACCGGTCAGGTCCATGCGAGGCCGCAGTGTCCCGGGGGAAAAACAGCGATGCAAGCGCATTTCGGGGCTTTACAAGGCTTGGTCGATTTACCTAAGTCACCGCTCCCATCGTTGGAACGCTCGGGTGGTGGAATTGGTAGACACACACGTTTGAGGTGCGTGTGCCGTAAGGCGTGCAGGTTCGAGTCCTGTCCCGAGCACCAGCCTCCGCCGGGCCTACGGCTGGCAGGCCAGCCCGCGGCATCGCTGGCGAGGATACGGAAAAGTAACGAAAATCGTTACAACACGGCGGAGGCTGCGCGCCATAGGCTCGGCGAAGGCGGGCTTTACCCGCCGGTTGTCGCCATGGTGTACGTCTACCTCATCGAAAGCGTCCTACATAGAGAAATTCACTATGTCGGAATCGCTCATGATCTGCGGCAACGTCTCGCCGATCACACTGCCGGCCGTTCGGTTCATACCGCAAAATTCAAGCCATGGCGCCTGATCATGTATGCCGGCTTCGCGGAAGAAGCCTCGGCCCGCGCATTCGAAAAGTACCTCAAAAGCGGTTCCGGCAGGACATTCCTCAAGCGGCATTTCCTGAGGACCGGCCCTCTCTCCCAGCTCCCCGCTGCCATGCCCCTATGACGCCCGCCCGGCGCCAACGCGTTTGACCAAAGCGGCTTTTTGGCGAAGCTCTGCGCCCACCCGCGCCCCATGATCCCCAAAGCCATCAAGCTGGCCCTGCTCGAATCCTACGCCCAGGGCGGCGGCATCAACCACCTGGACGGCGCCAACCTGCCCTCCCAGGACCGCGTCAACGAACTGGCGCGCGACCTGATGCACCTGCTTTTCCCGGGATTCTTCGAGGACAGCGGCCTGACCCAGGCCGACGCCCCCGCGTGGCTCGACAAGCTCCTCGAAAAGATCGAGTCGCGCCTGGCGACCGAGATCGAGAAGTGCCTGCGCTTCGGCCAGGACGCCGACCCGAAGGCCGCCGCGCGAAAGATCACCTACCAGTTTTTCGGCACGCTGCCGGAGGTCCGCCGCATGGTGCAGACCGACGTGGCCGCGGCCTACGAGGGCGACCCGGCCGCCCGCAGCCTCGACGAGATCATCCTCGCCTACCCGTGCGTGCTGGCGATCTCGCTCCAGCGCCTCGCCCACATGCTCTATGCGCTGCAGGTCCCCCTGCTGCCGCGCATGCTCACCGAGTACGGCCACGAGCGCACCGGCATCGACATCCATCCCGGCGCGCACATCGGCTCGCATTTCTTCATCGACCACGGCACCGGCGTCGTGATCGGCGAAACCGCCACGATCGGCTCGCACGTGAAGATCTACCAGGGCGTCACCCTCGGCGCGAAGTCCTTCGAGACCGACGGCAAGCTCGCGCCGGTCAAGGGCGTGAAGCGCCATCCCGACATCGAGGACCGCGTGACCATCTACGCGCACGCCACGATCCTCGGCGGCGACACGCGCATCGGCGCGCATTCCGTCATCGGCGCCAACGTCTGGGTGCGCGAATCGGTCCCGGCCCACAGCGTCGCGTACTACCAGGAGACCAGCCTCGTGGTCCGCAAGCGCAAGTCGCACGAGATCCTCGTGGACGGCGCGGACTGGGCGATTTGAGCGCGCTTCGCACGCTCGTCGAAAGTCGAAGGTCTAACGTCGAAAGTCCCCACAGCAGGATCGAGCCGGTTCGACTGGCGTTCGACTTTCGTCCCTCGACCTTCGGCGCGCTTCAGCGCCTCTGCCGCTCCGCCAGCGCCCGCGCCACCTCGGCGGCGAAGAACGGCCCGCGGTAGATCAATCCGGTGTAGAGCTGCACCAGCGTCGCGCCGGCATCGAGCTTCTCCGCCGCCGCGGCCTCGTCCATGATCCCGCCCACGCCGATGATGGGGAGGCGGCCGTTCGTCGCGCGGGAAATGTAATTCACGATCTCCGTCGAGCGCCGGCGCACCGGGGCGCCGCTCAGGCCGCCGGCTTCACCCACCGCGGCCAGCGCGCCCGGCCGCGCGAGCGTCGTGTTGGTGGCGATGATGCCGTCGAGGCCGAGGTCCGCGATCACTTCGAGCACCGCGTCGATTTGCGGGAAGGAAAGATCGGGCGCGATCTTGAGCAGTATCGGCCGGCGCGCCTTCCCGGCCGCGGCGCGCGCATTGTTTTCGTTCACCAGCGCCGCGAGGAGCGGGTTGAGCCACGCGGCGTCCTGCAGCTCGCGCAGGCCCGGCGTGTTCGGGCTGCTCACGTTCACGACGAGGTAGTCGGCGTGGTC
>CAYZSN010000284.1:0-5243 GCA_964481095.1 uncultured Oleiharenicola sp.
GAACGCGCCATGGTGGGGCCATGCCAACCTCCACCACCATCAAACGGGCCCGGCGCGATTCCCGCCAGGGCAAGAAACCCACCACCCAGGCCGGCGAATTCGTGCGCGAGGAGATGCACAAGCTTCACCGGGGCAGCGGCAACGTGCGCTCGCGGAAGCAGGCCATTGCGATCGGGCTGTCCGAAGCCCGGCGCTCCGGCGTCAAACTGGGCGCCCCGAGCGGACGGGGCTCGAAGGTGCGGCGCCAGGCCGCGCGCGACACGGCCATCGGGCGGGGCAGGAAGGTGTCGCCGGCGCGTTCCCGGGGCGCCAAGCAGGCGGCGAAGACGCGCGAGGTTCGCTATCGCCGCGCCGCCTAGCCGCGGCGGATCTCGGAGCCCTTGAAGCGGATGATGGTGCGGTAGACCTTCTTCACGCGGCAGCAGATCTTGCCCGTGGCGAGGTCGACCGATTCCGGCACCTCGATGCGGTGCACGTCCACGACGGCGTGGTAGCCGCGCTCCGAGAAGATGTCGATGAACATGGCCAGTGCGTCCGACTCGTTGAGCACCGGGTCCTCGCTGTTGATGTTGGCGTGGCCCGAGAGGGCGTGGCGCATCACGATCGGCATGATTTTCTTGTCGATCAGGTTGACCACGCGCTGGAACAGCTCCGGCTGGCCGAGCTCGTAGCTGTCGAGCCGGCGCACGAGCTCCTGGCGGGCATGGACGACGATCTCGCTGGCGAGGGGCAGCGTGCGCAGGCGGTCGTAGGTGCGCGGGTCGAGCTCGAGCGAACTCTGGTACTCGAGTTCGCCCACGATGTTCTGCTCAACCTCGGCGATCGGCCCCTGGGCGTTGATCAGGTGGTAGTGGAAGATGTCCTTCAGCGAGAGCAGTGCGTCCCACGTCTGCTCCTTGAACACGCGGTAGCGGCGACGGGCGAGCTTCTCGTCGAAGTCCGTGGCGCGCTCCTCCAGCAGCACGCCGTGGCCGCTGCGCCGCACCTCCTCGTTGTGCATGCGCGTCTCGCGGCCGCGCTTGAGCTGACGGGCGACGCTCTCCTTTTCATCGACGAAGAGCACGACGATCTGGATGACCGGCTGGCGGAAATGGATGGCGAGCGGCGTGCCGTAGAATTCGCGCCAGAGCTGCGTCATTTTCTCGTACAGGCGCTTGAGGCACTCGACCTGCACCGTGGTGCGCGGGAAGCCGTCGAGGATGGCGCCGTCGCGGTACTCGGGCTTGAGCAGCTGGCGGAGCAGCACGGCGAGCACCTCGCGGTCGCCGATCATGTTGCCGGCGTCCTTGATCTTCTTCATCTCCGGCGTGTCGAGGAGCGCGCTCATCACGATCGGGGCGCAGGTGAGGCCGCGCGTGCGCGCGATGAATTCCGTGTTGGTGCCCTTGCCGGAGCCGGGCGCGCCGCCCAGCAGGATGATTTCCTTGGGAAAGCGCAGGTGCTCGCGGCCGAAGTGCGCCTCCAGGTCCTCCCAGATCGGGTTAAAGATCACCGACGCGTCCTTGATCTCAAGGTCGGGCGTGGGGACTGCGGGGGTGGGTTTGCCGTTGGTGGACTCCATGCGGGAGGGGGCCACTAAAACGGCGCCAGCGCATGAGGCGACAAAAAATAAATCCGGCCGGCCCGGGGGAGGAAGCGCGTTATGACTTGCGCCGGATGACCTGCGGGGCCGCCTCGAGCTGGCCGCGGGTGACGCCGAGCTGGTTGACGAGCTTGAACTCGCGCCACAGCTCGGCGCCGCTGATCTCGCCGCGCAGCAACTGGCGGTAGCGGCCGACCGTGCGCGTGAGCTCGTCGGCTTCCTCGTTGAGGAATTCGATGCGGAAGGAGCGGGCGCCCAGCGCCAGCAGGCGGTCGGCGAACTCGGCGCCGGTTTGGGCGCGGGAATTGTACACGGTGGTGCGGCAGCCGGCGTCGGCCTTCAGCGGGTGCTCCGCGCCCACGCGGTCGCGCAGGCGCACATCGTGCCGGTCGCACGGGCGGCCACAGTTCCGGTAGTCGGTGCCGCTGGAAAGGAAGGCGCAGAACACGCAATGCTCCATGTGAAACATCGGCATGTGCTGGTGGAGGGTGATGTCGAACCAGGCCGGCGGCGCGCCCTGCAGCAGGGCCTCGAGCTGGGCCACGTTGAGGTCGTACGAGGCCGTCACGCGTTCCAGCCCGTAGCGTTTGAGGTAGTACTCCGCGGTCAGCGGATTCGCGACGTTGAGCGAGAAGTCGCCCCGGCGCCGGTGGCCCGCGAACCACTGCAGGTGGTCGTAGTTGCGCACGAGGTAGCCGTCGGCCTCGCACGACAGGACCTGCCTGAGGATCCACTCCTCGCCGGGCTTGAAGATGCGCGGGGCGGCGACCCAGAGGGCGGAACTTGGGGTCTGGGATTTGGGATCTGGGTTCTTGGATTCAGCGGCCTGGAGCTGGCGGAATTGCTGCACGGCCTCGCGGTATTTCTTCGGGTCCTCGAACTCGGCGTAGATGGTGCGGGCGCCGGCCGCCCACGCCGCCTCGAGCTGGCGCAGGTGCCGGATGACGACGATGAGTTCGGGCTCGGTGGGAGCTTGTGGAAGGCCCGCCTCCCGGCGGGCCACGGCCGGTCTGGAGACCGGCCCTCCATCGGGCGGATTGATCGTCCAGCGTTTGGGTTGTGCGCGCTGGCGGTCGAGCTCGGACACGACCTGCCGGCGCAGCTCGTTGAGCTCGCTGACGGCGAGGATCACGTCGCCTTCGAGGCGGTTGTCCAGCTCACCCAGCGCGAAGGCGGAGCCGCCCAGGCGTCCGAGCTGGTCGCGAAGCTTTTCCGTGGTGAGCGGTTGTTTCTGCGCGACCGCCAGGGGCGCGGCGGACTCGACCTTGGCGACGTGTCCTTCGTCGTCGCGCGCGAGCAACGTCAGGACCGAACCCGCGTGGCCGTGGACGTCGAGATGCAACGGACGGCGGCAACGGATCTGGTCGCCCTCGTAGGAGTGGCGCACGCGTCGGTCGAGCTCGGGATCATTGGTCTTCCAGACAAGCTGGCCGGCTTTCACGCGGCCAAAATCGATGTCACCGCGGCCAAAGCGCAGCGTGGCTTCGCCGCCCTTGGTCTCCACCTGGTAGACCCGTCCGCCTTCCTCCTTTTCGTCCGGACGGCCGGCGTCGAAGACGATGCCGTCACCGGGCTTGAGCGGGGCCTGCAGGCGCAGGCTGACCTGTTCGCGCCCGACCTGCGTCACCTCGCCGAGGAAAACGCCGCGCTTGGTGCCGAAGCGCGCATGCACGAGCTCTTGGTTGTTGATGCCGCGGAACCAGCCCGTGTAGAGCCCGCGGGAGAAGGCCATTTCCAAATCGTAGCGGGCGGAGCCCGCGTCGAAAGTCGACTGTCGAAGGTCGAGAGCCGGGCTGGACTGCGGGCCTTCGACTTTCGACGCTCGTCCTTCGACCGTTTGCATCGCCGCGTCCACCGCCCGGCGGTAGACCCGTGTGATGTTGGCGACGTATTCCGGGCTCTTGAGGCGTCCCTCGATCTTGAGCGACGCCACGCCCGCCTGGATCAAGTCGGGGAGCACCTCGAGGCCGGACAGGTCCTGCGGGCTGAGCAGGTAGCGGCGGTCGCCCAGTTCCACCTTGGCGCCATCGGAAACCAGTTCGTACGGCATGCGGCAAGCCTGGGCGCATTCGCCACGGTTGGCGGAGCGGCCGCCGAGGGACTCGCTCGTGAGGCACTGGCCGGAATAGGCGACGCACAGGGCGCCGTGCACGAAGGTCTCGAGCGGGAGCGGGACCGCCGCCTGTTTTTGCGCCTCGTGGATGGCGGAGATTTCCTTGATGGAGTTCTCGCGCGCCAGCACGACGAGGTTGGCGCCGAGCTCGCGGGCGAAGTCCACGCCGGCCGAACTCGTGACGGTCATCTGCGTCGAGGTGTGGATCGGAAAGTCGGGCGAGATCGAGCGGATGAGCCGGCAGATGCCGACGTCCTGCACGATGGCGGCGTCCACGCCGGCCGCGATGATGGCGCGCAGGTATTCCGCGGCGGCCGCGAGTTCGTCGGCAAACACCAGGGTATTGAAGGTCACGTAGCCGCGCACGCCGCGGCGGTGCAGGAATTCCATCAGGCGCGGCAGGTCGGCCACCGTAAAGTTCCTGGCGCGCATGCGGGCGTTGAAGCGTTCCAGGCCGAAGTAGATCGCATCGGCGCCGTTCTCGACGGCAGCTTTGGCGCACTCCCAGTCGCCGGCCGGCGCCAGCACCTCCGGCCGCACCGGGTTGGGGCGGGCGCTCGTCACGGGCACTGGAGCGGGAGCGGGCATGAGGGAAGAGAATCCGACGGATTTTGTCCGGGCGCAAACCTAGGTTGCGGGCGCAGCGGGTTTGAGGGGCGGGGTCGTGAGGCTGCTCGCTGCGATCGGTCCCACCACGGCGCGGGCGATTTCCGCAAAAAGCTGGGAACCCGGACCCTGATGCCGGCGGCGATGCCGGACGAGAGCGATATCGCGCGACGGCTGCTCCGGCCCGCTGAACTTCCGGAAGAGCAGGCCTTCGGGATCGGTGGCGCTGCGGGCGCTTTTTGGCAGGACGGTGATGCCGAGGCCCATGGCGGTGAGCGATTTTGCCGTGGAAAGCTGGCCGCAGCGATGGCTGATGCGCGGCTCGAAGTCATGGTCGCCGCAGAAGCGCTGGATCTGGAGCGTCAGCGTCGAAGCTTCGCCGAGCAGGATGAAGTTTTCGTCCCGCAGGGACTCGAAGGTGAGGCGCTCGGCCTTGGCGAGCGGATGGGTCGTACTCATCGCGACCCACAACGGCTCGCTGTAGAGTTTTTCCACGTGCAGGCGCGGCTCGTTGTAGGGCAGGGAAATCAGGGCCCAGTCGAGCCGGCCCTCCAATACTGACTCGGTCAGCGGACGGCGGAAGTCCTCTTGGGTATGGATATCGAGCAGGATCTCGTTGGCCCGGCAGTGGGCGATCACGGCGGGGAAGAGGAAAGGGGCAACGGTAGGGATGGCGCCAACGGTGACCTTGGGGCCGAGATCGGTGCTTTCCTTGAGTTCGTGGAGCGTTTGGTCGACGTCACTCAGGATGCGACGGGCGCCTTCCACGAGAGTCGCACCGGCTTCAGTGAGAACCGCCTTGCGACCCAGGCGGTGAAACAATTGCTGCCCAAGCTCTTCCTCGAGGTTTAGGATCTGCTGGCTGAGCGATGGTTGGGAGATAAACGACCGAACAGCAGCCTTTGTAAAATTGCCTGTCTCGGCCACTGCCAAGAAGTAACG
>CAYZSN010000285.1:0-12990 GCA_964481095.1 uncultured Oleiharenicola sp.
CGGCCCGCGGGGCCGAGGTCCTTCTCGAGTAATTCGCGGACTTCGCGGCCGCGCTCGCCCACGAGCGCGACGACGACGACGTCGGCGTCGCAGCCGCGCGCGATCATGCCGAGGAGCGTGGACTTGCCGACGCCGGAGCCGGCGAAGAGGCCAAGGCGCTGGCCGCGGCCAAGCGGGACGAAGGTGTCGATGGCCCGCACGCCGGTGGGCAGCGGGTCCCGGATGCGCTGGCGGCGCAGCGGGTGCGGCGGCCGGCCATCGTGCCCCGAGCGGTCGACCGGCAGCAGGCCGAGGTTGTCCAGGGGCCGGCCGAGCGCGTCGAGCACGCGGCCGAGCAGCTCCGGCCCCGGCTGGGGCAGCGGCGGGCGGTCCGCGGCGGCGACCTCGCAGCCCACGTGCAGGCCGGCGGTGTCGCCGAGCGGCATGAGCAGCACGCGGTGCTCGCGGAAGCCGACGACCTCGGCGCGGACCGCATAGCCGGTGCGCGGGGAGCGGACGGTGCAGATTTCGCCGAGGCCGACGTTGGGGCCCTCGGAATCGATGATGAGGCCGGCGATGCCCGTGACCGTGCCGACGCGCTGCACGGCGGGCGCATGCCGCACCTGCGAGCGGAGCACGTCAACGAGCGGGGCGATGGTGGAGGAACTCATGAACGGGCCTCCCCCGAGCGGTCGGCCAAACGTTCAACGCCCAGAAAATGCCGGAACAACCGGGCCGCAGCAGGTGCGGGCATTGAACGTTGAACGTTGAGCGTTGAACGTTGGATGTTCAGCTTGCCGCGCGTGCTCATTCGCCGGTGAGGCCGTGGGTGAGCACGGCGAGCTTGGTTTCCTGGCGCGCGTCGGTGAGGCCGAAGCGGCTGCGCACCTGGCAGTCGCCGGGCGCAAGGTTGCCGTCGGGTTTCACCTTCAGGCCCGGGTAGCGGGCGAGCCAGCCGGGGTTGACCTGTTCGAGGAGCGCGGCGTCGCGCGGGCAGAGCGCCAGCTCGAGGCCCTCGCGCTCCGGGAAAAGCTGTTCCAGCGCCTCGTGGCAGAGCCGGCCGACCGTTTCCGGCGGCGGCTCGTAGCCGGCGAGCAGGCGCTTCGCGATGTCGACCGCCAGCGCCGGCAGCGCCTCGCGCAGCTGGCCGAGGGTGGCGGCCTCGACGGAGGAAAGTTTCTTCAGCACGCCCTCGCTGAGCTGCGCCATCTCCACCCGCATCTCGACGAGCCGCTGGTCGAATTCGGCGTGGGCGGAATCGACACCCCGGCGATACGCGGCCTCGGTGCGCGCCGCGACCTCGGCCTCGGTGTACGCCCGGCCGCCGCCCGGCAGCACGGCGCCGGCCAGCGGGCGGTCGAAGGCGATGAGCTTGGCGAAGGACATGGGAGATTAGCTGAGAGTCGGGAGCTGAGGGTTGAGCGAGGCATCAGGCGACGGAAACACACCCCGCCCTTCGGGCACCCCTCCTGATAGAGGGGACTTCGGCTGCGCGGGCTTGGAATCCCCTCCAAGCAGAGGGGTGGCGCGCAGCGCCGGGGGGTGTAATCGGGAAATTGTCTTCATGTGAATCAGGCGACGACGGCGGCCGCGTCCGCATCGATGGAAATCTGGCCCTCCTCCTCGAGGCGGCGGACGGCCTGGATGATGACATCCTGCGCGGCCTCGACGTCCTTGAGGCGGACCGGCCCGAGCAGCTCGATCTCCTCCTTGAGCCCCTCGGCGGCGCGCTTGGAGAGGCCGGCGAAGACCTTCGAGCGCAGCGATTCGCTCGCGGACTTCATCGCGATGGCCAGGTTGCTCGAATCCACCTCGCGGAGGATGCGCTGCAGGTCGGCCGGCTGGAGGCGGTTGAGGTCCTCGAAGCTGAAGAGCTTCTTGCGGATGGCGGCGCTGAGGGTCGCGTTGCGCTCCTCGAGGCGGCCGAGCAGCGTCTTGCTGAGGTCCTTCTCGAGGCTGTTGAGCAGGCCGGCGACGGCGCGGACGCCGCCGCTCTGGTGAAAGGCCGGGCGGGTCTTGTAGTCGAAATGCTTGCCGAGGCTGCGCGCGATCTTGTTCACGAGTTCGACCGAGGTGGACTCGATCGTGCCGAGGCGCTCGAGCACCTCCTCGCGCAGGTCCGGGCTGAGCAGCGGAAAAACCTCCGCGGACTTCGCCGGCTCGAGGTACGAGAGGATGAACGAGATCGTCTGGGGCTGCTCGTGCTTGATGAGGTTGAAGATCTGGCGGCCCTCCATCTCGGAGATGTCCTTGATGACCTCGATCGAGGTGCCGACCACGGGGCCGACGCGGCCGATGATGGCCGAGGCCTTGTGGCCGCCCTTGGCGAGCTCGAGGGTGCGCTGCGCGAAGCCGATGCCGCCGGTGGCGGACTGGACGCTGCCGGCGACGACGCTGGTGAACTCCTCCACGGCCTGCTTCTGCACCGTCTCGGGAATCATCGGGAACGCGGCCATCTCGCGGCAGAGGGCCTCGACCTCGGTGTCGTCGAACTGCTTCAGCACCTCGGCGGCCGACTCCGGCCCGATGCAGATGAGGAAGACCGCGAGCTTCTGGTTCCGGTTGAGCTTGGGGTAGTCGATGTCGGCCATGGCGGGAGATCAGAGGACAGAGGACAAAGGACAGAGGACGAGGAATCCGGCGCGGCCGGATTGGGCGCAGCAAGACTGCGCCCCTACGGGAGAAAAATGCTTTCGACCTTCGGCTTTCGGCTTTCGGCTCATGGGTGGCTCAGTTCTTCGCGGCGGCGGCGGGCGTGCCGGCCCAGTCGCGGAGCGCGGTGCCGATGTTCGCGGGCTTCTGCTTGATCAATTCGTTGAGCATCTCGGGCGTGACGGTCGTGCCGTTCTGCAGCGAGCGCGCGGCGAGCTCCGGCGGCATCGCCAGCACCTCGACCGGCACGGCCTCGGGCTTCTGGCGGGAAAGGAGGCGGAGGAAGACGAGGAGCACGACGCCCGCGCCGGCCACGGCGGACCAGCGGCTCGCGGCCTCGATCCAGCCCTGCCACCTGTTTTCCTTCTGGATCGCCGAGATCTGCTCGGTGACCGGCTCGGCCGCGAACGGGACTTCCTGCAGGGTGACGATGGTGTCGAGCGACTGGCCGGCCTCGGGCTTGAGGCCAAGCGCGTTGACGACGACCTGGCGCAGGGCGTTGAGCTCGTCGGCGGTGCGCACGCGCGGCGGCGGCGCGGCCGGGGCGGCGCCGTCGGCGAACTTGGCCGCGGGGTCGGCCGGCAGCGGGGGGCGCTGCGCGACGAGCACGGCGGCGGTCACGTTCCTGATCGTGCCGGGATTGCGCGTGGTGTTGGTGAGGGTGCGGTTGATCTCGTAGGTGGTCGTGCGGTTCTTGCGGTTCTGCTCGCTGTTCGAGACGGGGCGGTTGACGGCGACGTCGGCGCCGGCGGCCTTTTCCGGCACGTTGGCGCTCACGCCCACGGCGCCGGGGCCCGCGCGGGTCTCGGTCGTGTTGTTCGTGTCCTCGGTCGAGATCTGCGAGCGCACGACCTGGCCCTCCGGGTCGAATTTCTCCGCGGTGATGGAAGTGGACTCGGTGTCGATCTCGGCCGACACGCGGACGACGGCCTGGCCGGGCCCGATGACCTGGCCGAGCATCGTCTCGACCTTGTGCGCGAGGTAATCCTCGACCTGCTGCTTGTAGCGCATCTGCGAGGAGGCGGTGCCGAGCGTCGGGTCCTGCTTCAATTCCTCGGAGAGCACGTGGCCGCGGTTGTCGACGACGGCGACCTGGTCGGGGCCGAGGCCCTGCACGGCGTTGGCGACGAGGTGGCGAATGGCGTTGACCTGGTCGCTCTCGAGCCGGCCGCCGCCCAGGTCGACGAAGACGGAGGCGGTGGGCTTCACGCCGTTGTCGGTGAGGAGGAGCCGGTTCTCGGGCTGGACGATCATGACGCGCGCGGCGCGGACACCGGACAGCTGGCCGATGGTGCGGGCGAGCTCGCCCTGCAGCGCGCGCAGGTAGTTGGTGCGCTGGACGAAGTCGCTGAGGCCGAACTGGCCCTTGTCGAAGATTTCAAAGCCGACGCCCTCCCCGCCCGGGAGGCCCTTGGCGGCGAGGTCCATGCGGAGCTTGTAGACGCGGTCGGCCGGGACGGACACGGTGGCGCCGCCGGCGGAGATCTGGTGCGGGATGTTCTGCGACTGCAGGTAGCTGATGACGGCGGCGGAATCCTTGTCCCCGAGGCGCGCGTAGAGCAGCTGGTAATCGGGCCGGCGCGACCAGAGCACGACGGCGACGAGGCCGCCGAGAACGGCGAGCGCGGCCACGGCCAGCGACACGCGCTGGTTCAGGCCGAGTTGCGCCCAGAGGGCCAGGAGGGAGGAGGCGAATTTCTTCATGAAATCGGGATCTGGGATCTAGGGTCTCGGGTCCGGGGCGGCGCACTCACACCTGCATGCGCATGAGCTCCTGGTACGACTCGACGAGTTTGTTGCGCACCTCGACCATCAGGGTGAAGGCGACGCCGGCCTCCTGCATGGCGATGACGCTCTGGTGGAGCTGGTCGCTGTCGCCGAGCAGGACCTTCTTGGTGAGCTCGGCGGCCTCGGCCTGCTTGTCCGAGACATTGGTCACGAGCCCGTCGAGCATCGTGCCGAAATTCCCGGCCGGCGCGGCCTGGACGCCGTCGGGCAGCGGCAGCGCCGCGCGCGCCTTCTGCGCCGCCTCGAGGGGATGGAGGTGCGCGCCGGGGAGGACGGAGGGGATGGAGGTGATCGGGCTCATGCGGCGCTTCGTACAGTTGAGCGTCGAAAGCCGGGAGCGGAGAGAGCTCGAACCAACACACCCCGCCCTGCGGGCACCCCTCTTGATAGAGGGGATTTCGGCTGCGCGGGTTTCAGGTCCCCTCTCAGAAGAGGGGTGGCGCGCAGCGCCGGGGGGGTGTTGGTCATGAGGGCGCCAGATTTCATTTCCCGATCTCGAAGGTTTTCATCGCGAGGGTGCGGCTGTTCTTCACGACGGAGAGGTTGGCCTCGTAGGCGCGGGACGCGGTGATGAGGTCGACCATCTCGAAGGCGAGGTTGACGTTGGGCATCATGACGGTGCCATCGGGGCCGGCGTCGGGATGCTGCGGGTTGTAGACGGACTGGCCCGGGGTCTTGTCGTCGGTGATGCCGGCGACGCGGACGGTCTGGAGCGGGGCGCCGCCGGCGCGCTTCACGAGTTCGTTCTCGAAGGAGATGATCTTGCGCTTGTAGGGGCCGCCCTCGGGCGTGCGCGTGGTCTGGGCGTTGGCGATGTTCTGGGCGACGATGTCGAGGCGGATCTTCTGCGCGGTCAGCGCGCCTGCCGTGGTGTCGATGCCGGGGATGAGGTTCATGGGCCGCGTCAGGTGCTGTGGCCGGTGATGGCCATCTTGAGCTGCTTGATGTTCTTCGAGACGACCTCGGTGAGGAACTCGTACTCGACCGCGTTCTTGTTCATCGCGAGCAGCTCGGTTTCCACGTCGACCGAGTTGCCGTCGGGCCGCACGGTCCGGGCGTGGAGGTCCTGCACGAGCGTCGGGCGGAGCGAGTCGGTGGGGCCCGCGAGTTCGCCGTTCCGGCTGCGGGCCTTGAGCTGCTCGGCGAAGTCCGCGGCCACGTCGAGCCGGCGGTAGCCCGGCGTCTCGGCGTTGGCGATGTTGGAGGCGATGGCCTCCTGGCGCAGCGCGGCGGCGTCGAGAAGCTTCCGCGCCAACTGGTAATTGTCGGAATGGAAGATGGGATCGATCATGACGGCCCGCGTATTACCATGCTGCGTGCCAGCGCCGGGCCGCGCCGCGGAAGCCGGTGCGGTGGAGCGCGATAAAACTTTCGTCCGGCCCGCCCCGCCCACCCGGCCGGCGGCCGCGGTCGCCGGGGGAAAATTTTGCCGGCCCCGCCGGCGCCGCCGCGGGACACGCCCGGGATTTCCCTCAGACCGCCCTAAATCGGGGCCGTTTTGGTCCGATGGACAGGGAGCCAAAACCTTATGAGGGAAAGTGAGTTCGAATTCATCCGCCAGCTCGTCTATCAGCGCAGCCGCATCTGTCTCGATGCCGGCAAGCGCGAGATGGTGAGCGCCCGGCTGGGCAAGCGCCTGCGCGCGACCAACCGCACCAGCGTGGGCGAGTACTGCCAGCTGCTACAATCGGGCGAGGCCGGCGAGGAATTCTCCCACCTCATCGACGCCATCTCGACGAACCACACGTTCTTCTTCCGCGAGCAGGCGCACTTCGACTTCGTGCGCGAGCAGGCCGTGCCGGAGATGAAGCAGCGCCGCGCGACGGAGCGCTGGCCGCGCTTCCTCGCGTGGAGCGCCGCGTGCTCCTCGGGCGAGGAGCCCTACTCGCTCGCCATCAGCCTGCACGAGGCGCTCGGCTCCGACTGGGACTGGCACATCCAGTGCACCGACATCTCGCACCGCATCCTCGACCGCGCCCGCGAGGCGGTCTACCGCGACGACGTCGTGCAGAAAATGCCGCCCGCGCTGGTGCGCCACTATTTCCAGCAGGGCATCGGGCCGCAGCACGGCAACTACCGCGTGCGCGCCGCGCTCCGCCAGCGCCTCTCCTTCCACCAGCTCAACCTGCTCGAGGACGACTCGCCGCTGAACGAGCAGTTCCACCTGATCCTCTGCCGCAACGTCATGATCTATTTCGACCGGCCGACGCAGGAGGAGCTCGTCAACCGGCTCGCACGCCGGCTCGTGCCCGGCGGCTACCTGCTGGTCGGGCACTCGGAAAGCCTGACCGCGATCCGCCACCCGCTGCAGGCCGTCCAGCCCGCCGTCTACCGCCGCCCCGCCGCCTGACCATGTCCCCGTCGCACAAAATCCGGGTGCTCGTCGTCGACGACTCCGCCTTCGTCCGGCGGCTCGCCAGCGACGCGCTGGGCGGCGACGAGGCGATCGAGGTCATCGGCACCGCCGGCGACCCGTACGAGGCGCGCGACCGCATCCGCGAGCTCCGGCCCGACGTGCTCACGCTCGACCTCGAGATGCCGCGGATGGACGGCCTCACCTTCCTGCGCCTGCTCATGGAACATCGGCCGATGCCCGTCATCGTGCTCAGTTCCCTGACGCAGCGCGGGTCCGAGTTCGCCCTCGAGGCGCTGCGCCTCGGGGCGGTGGACGTGCTCGGCAAGCCCGCCGGCTCGGCCTCCTTCGGCACGCTCGGCCCCCGCCTGGTCGCCACGGTCAAGGCCGCCGCCGCCGCCCGCGTGCGCCGCACGGCCCGGGCGCCGCAGGGCACGGTGCAGGTCCGCCCCGCCCTTCCCGGCCCGCTCCGCCGCGACCCGCGCGCCTGCATCCTGCTCGGCGCGTCGACCGGCGGCACCGAGGCGCTCCGCGAGGTGCTCACCGCGCTGCCCGCCGGCCTGCCGGGCATCGCCATCGTGCAGCACATTCCCGCGGGCTTCTCGAAGGCCTACGCCGACCGGCTCAACGGCCTCTGCGCCTTCCCGGTGCGCGAGGCCGCCGACGGCGACCGGCTCGCGCCCGGCACCGCGCTCATCGCCCCCGGCAATTTCCACCTGCTGCTGGCGTGGGCCGGCGACCACTACCGCGTGCGCGTCGCGGACGGCCCGCAGATCTGGCACCAGCGCCCCGCCGTCGACCTGCTCTTCAAGTCCGCCGCCGACTGCGGCGCGGGCCCGCACACCATCGCCGGCCTGCTCACCGGCATGGGCCGCGACGGCGCCGAGGGCCTGCTGCGCCTGAAGGAAAAGGGCGCGTCGACCTTTGCCCAGGACGAGGCGTCCTGCGTCGTGTACGGCATGCCCAAGGCCGCGTGGGAAAACGGCGCCGCGCAGCGCCAGCTCCCGCTCGACCGCGTCGCGCCGCACCTCGTCGCGCGCTTCCTCACCCCCCTGAGCCAGTCCACCGCTTCCGCCGCGCCCGCCGCGGCCGTCACCCATGAATGAGAATGCAACCGCCCCCACGATCCTGGTCGTGGACGACGAGCCCGTGGTGCTCGGCGCCCTGAAGGAAACGCTCGAACGCGAACGCTACCACGTCGTCGCCTGCTCCAGCCCGGTCAAGGCGCTCGCCCTCCTCGCCGAGCGCCAGTTCGCCGTGATCATCTCGGACCAGCGCATGCCCGAGATGCTCGGCCTCGATTTCCTGGTGGAAAGCCGCAAGACCCACCCGAACTCCTCGCGCATCCTCATCACCGCGGTCCTCGCGCTGCCCACGATCGTCGAGGCCATCAACAAGGGCGAGATCTTCCGCTTCGTCGCCAAGCCCTGGCTGCGCGAGGAGCTGCTCGCCACCGTGCGCAACGCCATCCAGCGCCACGACCTGATCGTCCGCAACGAGCTCCTCCAGGCCCGCTCCCAGCAGCTCAACGCCCAGCTCACCGTCGCCAACGGCCAGCTCGAGGCGCAGGTGAAGGCGCTCGAGGGGGAGCGCCTGAAGCTCGACGCCGCGAACTCCGAGCTCTCCAGCCGCTACGAGAGCTCGCTCGAGCTCTGCCGCCGCATCCTCACCGCCTACGACCCGATCCTCGGCGGCCAGGCCAAGACGCTGGTCGAGTTCGCCAGCAAGATGGGCGAGACGGAACACTTCAGCGGGCTCGAGCGCACCGCGCTGCACACCGCCGCGTGGCTGTGCGACCTCGGCCTCATCGGCGTGCCGCGCGAACTGCTGCGCACCTTCCGCTCCAACCCCGCCGGCCTCACCGAGCGCGAGCGCGCCACGATGCAGAACCACCCGGTGTACAGCCAGACGCTCGCCGCGCTGGTCGACCCGCGGCCCGAGGTCGGCGCCATCATCCGTGCCCACCACGAGCACTTCGACGGCACGGGCTATCCCGACGGCCTCGCCGACAAGCGCATCCCGTGGGCCGCGCGCTGCCTCGCGGTCGCCGTCGGCTACGTCGAGTCCGGCCTGCCCAAGCAGGCGGCGATCGACGCGCTCCTGGCGCGGTCGGGCACGCACTACGACCCCGAGGCCATCCGCCTTTTCCTCAAGGTGTCCAACCTGGTGAACCTCCCGCGCAGCGTGCGCGAGATCCTGCTTGACGAGCTCGAGCCCGGCATGGTGCTGGCCAGCGGCATCTACAGCCCGCACGGCCTGCTGCTCATCGGCGAGGGCCAGCTGCTCGGCCCCGGCACGATCGCGAAGATCCGCGACCACAACCAGATCGCCCCCATCAGCCAGCGCCTGCTGGTCTATTCCTGACGCCCCCGGAAAAACGAAGGCCCGCGACGATCGCGGGCCCTCGCATACACACCAAACAATGGGAAACCATCTACACCTGTTCTCATCGGCCCAAGGCGCCGCGGGTTTAGGCTTTGGGGTGAACCAAGCCAACAAACCGGTTGGCCACAAAAAGCCACAAAAAGGTCTGCCTTGGTTGGGCCAGATTTTCCGTGCGGCTATAGCCGCCTTGAGAGCTTCACCCGCCCTCGGGGGTTTTGTGACTTTTTGTGGCAATCAGGTTTGGAGGATTCCCTGCGCATGAGCGGCTCGCCCACCATTGCCTCCCTCTTTGCCCAGCGCGTCGTCGTAGGCGTTGGCGACATGGCCGTCTCCAACAATCAGACGACGATCCTCAGCACCTACGCGCTCGGCTCGTGCATCGGCGTGATCGCCTTCGATCCCGTGGCGCGCTGCGGCGGCATCCTGCACCTGATGCTGCCCGAGGCGTCGGTCTCCCCGCAGAAGGCCGCCGCCCAGCCCGCGATGTTCGCCGACACCGGGCTGCCGCTGTTCTGCAAGGCGCTCGTCGGCCTGCGCGCCGAGCGCGGCAACCTGCGGCTGTTCGTGACCGGCGGCGCCAGCGTCATGAGTGGCGCGGACCCGTTCCGCATCGGCGAGCGCAACACCCGGGTCACCCTCGACTTCATGGCCGCGAACCGCCTGCAGGTCGTGCACACGGACACCGGCGGGTCGGTCAGCCGCACGGTGCACCTCGACCTGGCCAGCGGCCAGGTGAACCTGATCACGCCCCTGGCCAAGAGCCAGGTGCAGCTGGCGGCGTAACGCGAAGCGTTCCGCCGCATTGGTCATCACTCATCGGCCAATCGTCAGGGTTACGTCGAACCGACGGAAGCTAAGGACGACGAGTTGAGCTTTACGCCGTCAAAAATCGACCCTGCCAAAGCTCAACCCACGGAAGTCGGATGTTGAGTTCCAAACGTTTATCAGGCCTCATCCACGCACTGGCCGTGACTTTGATAACATCAACTCAGTTGAGCTGAATACACTGATGGGCAAAAGAACACCATGCGGCAAAAACTGATCGCTTCACTACTGCTCGCACTGGCTCTTGTGTCGCCTGCGAGTGCTGGCGTCACGATTCATTACGAAGGGGCAGCCACCTCGCCGGATGCAGTCGTAAAGATACTGGCCGCCGTCACGGCTTTCGCCAAAAAGAACCGTTGGAAGGTTGAAGATGTGTCTGCAGCGAAGGGAACGCTTAAGAGGGTTATCGACGAAAAAGATAAAGATTATGAAGGGAGGATCACCGGCATAGTAGTTCGCGTAAGTGACAACTGCGAGCCGCTGCATTTTCAGTTCGGCGACGATTTATTCATGCAAGACTATGTGAAGACCCAGTTCGCGGGAGCAGACGTTCACATCCAGATTGTTCAGCTATTGGACTCCCTCCGGCCCATGTTCCGAAAGATCACTGTTGATGATGAGGGCGAGTATTGGGACACCCACGACCGAGCGGTTCTTGAAGGGCACATATCGAAAATCAATTTGATCATCGAAGAAGAGAAAAAGAAGAATCCAAAGCTTCAAGGGCCGGTGAGGCTAGATTCGGGGCGAATGCTTGACCTTGTCTCATGAAGCAAAGGCCCATCCAGAGCATCACAGACAACTCCGGGGCTTCGCCCCGTCGTGTCTGACTGCAGAGGTTCGGCGGAAGACATGAAAACACTGCATCTGGTTCTCTTCCTTGGCCTGGTGGCTTCGGCATACGCGGCATCACCCGGTGTCTGGTATGACGGCGACAAGGAGGCACCGGACCGCCCCCACCAAAAAGCAAAGAAAGGGTTCGGCGTTCAGTTACTGCTCACGAAAGACGAAACGTTCTTCAAGGCTTGGGAGTCGCCAGCCCCGCCCAAGCTAGAAATCGCGAAGACGGCAATGGGAGGTGACTCGGTCTATTCAGTCCTCCTATTCTTCGGCGCCGGGAAGGATAAGTCCGGAAAGGCGAAGGTGACGTTTTCCGGCCAAGTTACCGCGCCTGACGGGAAAATCCTGAAAAAGTTTAAAGACGCGGTCGCGTTAGATGGGCCCTATCGAGGAAGTGAGTATGATTTGAGCCTTTCTGCAGCCTACGTCGGTTTCCAAATGGCAAGGAAAGAAGGGAAAGGGATCTACACGCTTGAGATCACCGTTACGGATCACGTCAAAGATGTGAGCATCCCATTGATCCAGACGATTGAGCTGAAATGAAGAAGCCGAACAAAATGCCAGAGCCAATGCCGGGGCTGCGCCCCAGCATGGCTCATCGCTGACGTTAGCCAGAGAATGTATACGCTCCGCGAAAAAGCCGTGATGGCGTTCAAGTGGCTGGCCTCCTTTTCCAGCCACGAATGGAAGCTCAGCGATTACCCCGTTCGCACACGACCGAACGGTGACGGCGCGAGGCCCGGAGAAGAGTGGCTTGCTCAGATTCTGAATTGGCCGGGACCGGCAGGTGTCGGCGCTACCAAAGAAGAGGCGATAGCGAAGCTCAAAGAGGCCTTGGAGAGTGCTCGCGAATATCGAAGCAAGAACGGAGAGAAGATGCCTCGGCCAGGGAGCAAGGTCCCCATCTCGTTTGCATCCACGGACCGTGTGCTAGCCGATCCGTCGCTTCACGATGATTTCATTATTCGAGTCCTGGGCTTCGGTCCTAGCGACCCCGTTTTTATCTCAGATCAATCCTCCCTTGGGGATTTCGGCGATGAAGCCCACGTCGCGACGCTCCAGAAGAAGATTGTGGATGCATATGGCATTGATGTATCAGACCTGAAGGAGGGACGTCTTTGTGACATTCTCGAAAGAATCCAGAAAAGAGGCTAACCAGATCATCACAGACAACTCCGGGGCTTCGCCCCTCCGTGTCTGACTGATGACGATCGGCGGAAGAATCATGCGTTCCAAGTATCTTATCGCACTCTGGATTGTGGCTGCGCTCGTGATTCTTCCACCATGCATCGCACAGATATGCGGTGTCGCGCCTCAGTCTCTCCTATTCTTCGCCCTCGTGCAGATCCTTCTGCTTCTCGGCTATTTTTTCACCGTCCCGGTATCGCTGGGCTTCAGCATCGCGGCCGCCGTGAAGAAAGATTGGAAGAAGGCAGGTCTCTATTTTGCAGGCTGTCTTTGCCCACTCGTCACAGCGTGGCTCGCGACCGTTACGAATCGGTCAGGATGGGAAGCTGTTATGAGCGTTTAGAAGAGCCGATCCAGCAGCCACAGCACAACGCCCTTGCTCTCACCTAAATCGCCCATGTCATCTCCGCTCAACATGGCCCAGTCATTCAAAAGAGTCGGCTCGCCCGCTCGGCGGGCGTGGCTGATCTGAAGCGATCGGCGGAAGACCGTGAAATACTGGATCAAACGTATAGCCCTAAAATCCGGCGAGGTCGTCACGGAGCGGGAATTGCTGCCGACCGAAAACCTGTTTGAAGGCGTCGTGCCGGTTGTGGGCGATACAGTAAGAGTTCGTTGTCGTGGCCGGGAGTTTCCGGCGCGAGTCGTGTGGGGAAATTGGCCAGGTCGAGATATCAAGAATCCGGACGGGAAGCCACACCCGCTTCGGGTCGAAGAGATCTAGGCGAAGAAAGAGCCGATCCAGCCACTAGAGCCAACGCTCACCGTCCCGCCTAATTCGCCGATGCCATCCCCGCTCTCGACTCCGTCCTCGTTTCGGGTGAGCGTGGCTCACCTTTAACGTTAGGCAAAGAATGGCGTTCACGAACCTCCAACGTCAGTGGCAGCACGCAGCCGCGAAGCGAGAGCTAAAGCTGACGATTCCGTTCACGCTAGCGCTCAGTGACGGAAGCAGCGTTCAGGCGGCACTCCTCCTCGAA
>CAYZSN010000286.1:0-11856 GCA_964481095.1 uncultured Oleiharenicola sp.
TGAACACGCCGGGGTTGCCAATGTTCACCGGGCCGACCGTCGCGGTCTGGTTCATCAGGCGGACGAAACCCTCGATCAGGTCGTCCACGTAACAGAAGGAGCGCGTCTGCGTGCCGTCGCCGTAGACGGTGATGTTCTCGCCCTTCAGGGCCTGCACGATGAAGTTCGAGACGACGCGGCCGTCGTTCGGGTGCATGCGCGGGCCGTAGGTGTTGAAGATGCGGACGATCCGGATATCGACCTTGTTCTCGCGGTGATAGTCGAAGAACAGGGTCTCGGCGACGCGCTTGCCCTCGTCGTAACAGGAACGGCGGCCGATGGGGTTGACGTTGCCCCAGTAGCTCTCGGGCTGCGGGTGGACGGCCGGGTCGCCGTAGACCTCGGAGGTGCTCGCCTGGAAGACGCGCGCCTTGATGCGCTTCGCCAGCCCGAGGCAGTTGATCGCACCCATCACCGACGTCTTGGTCGTCTTGATCGGGTTGTACTGGTAGTGGGGCGGCGAGGCGGGACAGGCGAGGTTGTAGATCTGGTCCACCTCGAACTTGAATGGGTCGATGATGTCGTGCCGGACGAACTCGAAGTCCGGGTTCTTCAGCAGGTGCGCGATGTTGGCCTTGGAACCCGTGAAGAGGTTGTCGATGCACACCACCTCGTGGCCGTCGGCCAGCAGGCGGTCGCAGAGGTGGGAGCCGAGGAAGCCGGCGCCGCCGGTGACGAGGATTCTCATGGGGGAGCCGGGAGCTAAGAGCAGGTTGGTCCGCGATTCAATCCGGTTTCCCAATCAACCTCCCGCCGCTTCCCCCGCCTCGTAGCGCGCAATCCACGCCTTGCTCCAAGCAGCGAAGTCGCCGGCCTCGATGTGCGCGCGGGCCTGCGCCATCAGGTCGAGGTAGAAGTGCAGGTTGTGGATCGTGACCAGGGTGCTCGCGAGGATCTCGCCGGCCATGACGAGGTGCCGGAGATAGGCGCGGGAGAATTTTTCGGTGTAGTTGCCGAGGCCGGCCACGAGCGGCGCGGGATCGTTGCGAAACTTCTCGTTGCGCAGGTTGATGAGGCCGTCGGGCGTGAAGGCCGCGCCGTTGCGCGCGACCCGCGTCGGGTGCACGCAGTCGAACATGTCCACGCCGAGCGCGATCATCTTCAGGATCTGCGGCGGCGTGCCGAGGCCCATCGTGTAGCGCGGCTTGTTCGCCGGCATGAACGGCGTCGTGGCCGCGACCTGCTTGAGCATCTCGGGCTCGGGTTCGCCCACGCTGACGCCGCCGACCGCGTAACCCGGGAAATCCAGCGCGGCGAGCGACTCGGCCGCCTCGCGCCGCAGGTCGTCAAAGGTCGAGCCCTGCGCGATGGCAAAGACCTGGTGGCCCGAGCTGAGAAAACCGTTGTCGGTGGCGATCCGTTTGCACTGCTGCGCCCAGCGATGACTGCGGTCAACCGCGCGCCGGCACTCGTCCTTCGTGCACGGCCACGGCGGACACTCATCGAGCACCATGGCGATGTCGGAACCGAGGTTCGCCTGGATCGTCATCACTTCCTTCGGCCCGAGGAAAAGTTTCGCGCCGTCGAGGTGCGACTGGAACGCAATGCCGTCCTCCTTGATGTCGCGCAGCTTCGCCAGGCTGAAAACCTGGAAGCCGCCGCTGTCGGTGAGGATCGGGCCGTCCCAATCCATGAACCGGTGCAAACCGCCCAGTTCGCGCACCAGCTCCGAGGTCGGCCGCAGGTTCAGGTGGTAGGTGTTGCCGAGGATGATCTGCGTCCCGATTTCCTTCAGCTGTGCCGGCGTCACCGACTTGACCGTGCCTTGGGTGCCGACCGGCATGAAGATCGGCGTCTCAATGGCGCCATGCAGCGTCTGCAGCCGGCCGCGACGGGCGGCCGTGGCTGTGTCGGTCCTTATCAACTGGAAGTGGTCGGGCATGGCAGGCTGTCATTGCGAGGAGCGAAGCGACGAAGCAATCCACAATCCATCTTGCTGGATCGCCACGGCCCGCACAGCGGGCCTCGCGGTGACAGAGCACGGTGCCCGTAGACTTGACCCTGTGTCAATGACCGGGTATGTTTGCCAAAAGTGCTGCTGGTCATAGACAACTACGATTCCTTCACCTTCAACCTGGTCCAGTATTTCGGCCAGCTGGGGGTGGCCATGCGCGTCTTCCGCAATGACGAACTGACACCCGCCGACGCCGTGAAGCTCAACCCTGACCGCGTGCTCATTTCCCCCGGCCCCTGCACGCCATCGGATGCCGGCGTAAGTCTCGACATCATCAAGACTTTCGCCGGCAAGAAGCCGGTGTTGGGAGTGTGCCTCGGCCATCAGGCCATCGGCCAGCTTTTCGGCGGCAACGTCATCCGTGCCACGCGGCAGATGCACGGCAAGCTTTCACCGATCAAGCACGGCGGCCGGGGCGTGTTCAAGGGCCTCCCCTCGCCCTTCACCGCCACCCGCTACCACTCGCTGCTGGTCGAGCGCTCCAGCCTGCCCGACTGCCTCGAGATCACGGCGGAGTCGCCCGACGGCGAAATAATGGGCCTGCAGCACAAACAATTCGCCGTCCATGGTGTCCAGTTCCATCCTGAATCCATCGCCACCGAGGGCGGCATGCGGATTCTCCAAAACTTCCTCGCCCTCAACTGACCCTTTTCCATGCGCTGTCCCAAGTGCACTTCCATTGAAGACAAGGTGATCGATTCCCGCATCGCCCGCGACGGCAACTCCATCCGCCGCCGCCGCGAGTGCATGGAGTGCGGCCACCGCTTCACCACCAACGAGGAATTCGTCCGCGACACGCTCGTGGTCGTGAAACGCGACGGCCGCCAGGAGCCCTTCCTCCGCGAGACGCTCATCGGCGCCAGCCGCGCCGCCTGCCACACTCGCCCGATCGACACCGAGCAGATCTCAATGCTGGTTGAGGACGTCATCGACGCCGTCGAGGCCCGCTACGACAGCCAGGTGCCGACGCAGGCCATCGGCGAGCACGTGATGCAGCGCCTCCGCAAGATGGACCAGGTCGCGTACGTCCGCTTCGCCTCCGTCTACAAGGAATTCCGCGACGTGTCCGAGTTCGTCAGCGAAATCAGCACGCTTGCACCCGACGCGCGCGGTGGTACACCGAAAGCCAAGAAATGACGCGCTCCCCGCAACTGCGCCGGCTGCACTTCCTCAACGCCCTTTTCGCCCCGCTCACCGGGCAGGACCTTTATCTGGCGCAACAGATCGACGACGCCATCACGTCGAGCCTCGGCGAGGCCGAGACCCGCGGGCCGAACGACCCGACCTTCATCGCCGCCGCCGCGCAGCTGTTCCACCGCCTCTGCTCCGCGCAGTCCGCCTTCGGCTTCTTCCACTGGGACGCCGGGGTCGACGACACCGGTGCCTCGCCGCTCTTCGCGCGCGCCGGCCTGATGCAGGGGCTCAAGCAGCTCGCGCCCTACGCGCAGTCCACCCTGCTCGTGACGAACCTCCGCGCCGCCCACTGCCCGCCCGACCGCCGCTGGACCGGGCGCCGCCAGCGCGAATACGACGAATCGCTGGCGCTGATCCGCGACCTCGCCGCCGCCCGCTCGCGCCGCAGCGCGAACCTGAACCTGCTGTTCCTGTAGTCCGGCCATGACGCTCTTCGAGAAAATCGTGGCGCGGCAAATCCCGGCGAAGATCGCGCACGAGGACGACCTCTGCATCGCGATCCACGACATCAACCCGCAGGCGCCCGTGCACGTGCTCGTGATTCCCAAGAAACCGATCCCGCGCGTCGGGGCCGCGACCGCCGCCGACCAGGCGCTGCTCGGCCACCTGTTGCTGGCCGCCGGAAACCTGGCGAAGAAACTCGGCGTCTCGGAAACAGGCTACCGGTTGGTCATCAACAGCGGGGCCGATGGCGGTGAGACCGTGCCCCACATGCACGTACATCTCCTTGGCCAGCGGCCGCTAACGTGGCCGCCGGGTTGACGCCACGGCGGAACAAACGCCCCCTTCCCCAGTCTACAAGCCCCACCTACAAACCATGAAACTGTCTCGTTATTTTATTTCGTTGGGCGCCGGGTCGGCCTTGGTGCTCTCGAGTTTCCTTAATTCCGGCTGCCAGACCGACGGCTCCAACACGGAGAACGGCGCGGTCGCCGGCGCCGTCGCGGGTGCCATTCTGGGCACGATCATCGGCCACCAGTCGGGCGAAGACGGCAAGGGCGCGGCCGCCGGCGCGGCCGCCGGCGCCATCATCGGCGGCATCACCGGCAACCGGAAGGACCGCCAGCTGCAGGAAATCCAATACGAGCGCCGCGTGGCCGAGGAAACCGCCGCGCGCGAGCGCGCCGAAGCCGAGGCGAAGCGCCAGCACATGATCTCGCAGGGCAGGACCGTCGAGGACCAGGAGCTTCTCGCCGCCCGCCAGCGGGCCGAAGCCGCCGAGGCCGAGGTCGCGCGCCTGCGCGCCGAGGAAGAGGCCGCCCTCCGCAAGGCCCGGCAGCTCGAGGAATACAAGGCCCGCGAAGCCGCCGCCAAGGCGGAGGCCGAGCGCATCAAGAACGGCGGCCAGTAAGCGTCGTCCATTTTCTTTCAGCCCCGCCGCTTTCGCGCCGGGGCTTTCTTGCGTCGGACAACTACTGTAGGTCGGGGTTTATCCCCGATATCACAAGTTAGTTGTCGGGCATAAAGCCCGACCTACCATAAATTGGCGCCATCGAATCCGTTCAGCTGCGCGCCTCAAAGCTCCCGTCGGCGCGTTTCGTCACGAGTTTCTTGAGCTCGAGCATCATCAGCGCCGCGGAGATCTGCGGCGCGCCCAGGCCGGTCGTTTCCACCAAGGCGTCGAGGCCCAGCACCCCGCCTCCTTGGAAGCAGTCGAACACCCGGCGCTCCTCCCCGCCCAGCTGCGGCAGGAGTTGCTCGAGCACGCTGGCTTCGCCGGGCGTGGCGATGGCCTGCGGGCGCAGCCCGTCGAGGTAGCTGAGCTCGTTCAGGATGTCGTCCACGCCGGTGAGCAGCGTGGCGCCGTCGCGGATCAACTGGTGACACCCCGCGCTGGTCGGCTGGTCGATGCGACCCGGCACGGCGAAAATCAACCGGCCCTGCTCGCCGGCGAAGCGCGCCGTGATCATGGCCCCGCCGGACACATCGCTTTCTACCACGACAATCGCCTCGCTCATGCCGGCGACCACGCGGTTGCGCATCGGGAAGGTCTGCTTGTCCGCCTTGCGGCCGAACGGGAACTCAGAGAGGACGGCCCCGGTCTCCGCGATGCGCCGGTAAAGATCGAGGTTTTCCGGCGGGTACACGATGTCGAGGCCGCAGCCCAGCACCGCCACGGTCTTGCCGCCGGCGGCCAGCGCACCCTCGTGCGCCGCGGTGTCGATGCCGCGCGCCAGCCCGCTCACGACGCAGAAGCCGAGCCGGGCAAGCTCGCCGGCCAGTTTCTTCGCGACCGACTGGCCGTAGAGCGTCGTGCGCCGGCTGCCCACGATGGCGATGCCAGGCTGCCCGAAAAGATAGCCGCCCTTCCGGTAGAGACCGATCGGCGGGTCGTGGATCTCCTTCAGGAGGCGCGGATAGCCCTCATCGTGCGCGGTGATGAACACCGCGCCGGCCTTTGCCAGGCGTTCCTCCTCGCGCGCGAGGTCGAAGTGCGCGCGCCAATTGACCAGTGCGTCGCTCGTTTCCGGTCCCACGCCGCGCACGGCTTCGAGGCGCCGTTTGGGCGCGGCGAGGATTTCGCGGGGATCGCCGCCGAGCTCCTGCAGGAGCCGGTTGAGCGTGATGGGCCCGATGTTGGGCAGGTCGTTCAAAATCATGAACGCCTGCCGCTCGGTCAGGGAATCTGGCATGTCAGGGATGGAGGCCCGGCCCGAGCTGTTCTAAAATCTGCGAGATCTCTACGGCCACCTGCCCGTGGGTGCGAGCCAACAAATCGGCCGCCCGGCCGTGCCAGACCACGCCGCGCACCGCAGCCAGGAGCGGGTCCTTCGGTTGCTGGGCCAGCAGGCCAGCGACCAGGCCGGCGAGGATGTCCCCGCTGCCCCCGCGCGCCAGCACCGGCCCGCCGAAGGGGCTGTGGTAGATCGTCCGGCCGTCGGTCACGCGCGTCATGGGGCCCTTCAACGCGAGCACGCCGTGTGCGGCCGTGAACCTGTCCTGCTTGAAAAGTTTCGGGGCGATGCGTTCGAACTCACCCGCATGCGGGGTGCAGATGAACGGCCGGTCCTGCAGGAGCGCCACGACTTCCGCCCGCAAGGCGTCGGCATCCAGCACCAGCGGAACGGCCGTGATGCGCACAATCGCCTGGATCGTCCTCAACACCGCCGGCTCGGCGCTGGCCCCGGGGCCAATGAGCAGCGCGGTGGCCCGGCCGATCCGGTCCTTGACCAGTTTGAGCGTGCCGGCCGCGAGGCCGCCCTGGGCGGTTTCGGGACAACCCACCCACATCGCCTCCGGGTGCGCCGCGGCATACTCCGGCGCCAGCGTCCTGGGCACGAAGGCCGTCACCAAGCCCGCACCGCTGCGCAGCGCGGCGCGCACCGCCAGCAACACGGCGCCCGGGTAGCTGCGCGAACCGCCGACAACCAGCAGATGGCCGAAGGTGCGCTTGTCCGTTTGCGTCGCTCGCAATCCGGCCAGCGGGGCGAGGACGTCCGCCGACAAAATGCGTTCCGTGGCCGGCGGCATGCCCGCCGCAAAAAAACCCAGGTCGAGGTAGCGCAGGCGCCCGACGAATTTGGTCGCGCGCGCGGACAGCACGGGCCGTTTCACGATGCCCGTCGCATAAGTGAAGTCCGCGCGGAAAATCGTTGTCGCATTGGTCTCACCCACCCCGCTGGGCAGGTCCACGGCCGCGCGAAAGGTGATGCCCGGGTGCACATTGACCGCCTTGAGCAGCGCTGTCGTGGCGGCGTCCATCGGCGCCCGGAACTGGAAGCCGAAAACGCCGTCGAGGCACAGCGCATACGCGGCGTCCGCCGCGAGGGCCTGAGCCGCGGGAACGACGCTGACGCGCCCGGCCGCGCCGGCCTTCAGGCGATCGAGGGCCCGGCCGGCCAGCGGCCGCAAGGCGCGGGCGCCGAAACCCAGCACCACCACGGCCTGGCTTTTCGGCCGCAGCGAAAGCAACGCGCGCGCCGCCAGCAGGGCATCGCCGCCATTGTGGCCTTTCCCGGCCAGCGCGAGGATGCGGGCGTCTTCCGGCAGGCCGCCGATCTCCTTGAAGTCCTCGACCACCGCCTGCGCGATCGCATCCCCTGCCCGCTCCATCGCGGCCCATTCGGCGGATTCGCTTTTAAGCAGGCCGGCTTCCCACGCCTTCGCCTCGGCGCAGCCCAGCACGGGGTGCGACGGAATCGCGCCGTAATTATTTCCTGGATTCAACATGCGGTTGTTCGGGGAATTTGACTGCCGGTGGGGCGATCGGTTGCACGCCAGGGTTCACCTCCACTTTTTCAATCCCGCCCGGCTTGCCCATCGGATCGGAACTGCGGGACAAGCGCAACGCTGGTCCGGTCACCGGCGTCGGCAACTTGGTCGCAAAAACAAAGGGATGCGTCGGCGAATCGCCTTTCCGCGCCCTGGCGTACTCCGCCAGGGCATCGTCATCCAACTCGAGCGGGCCGCCGGCCGGCTTGGCCGGCAGGTTGCGGAACCTGACCTGGCCGCCTTCGCGACGGGCTTCGAAAAAATAAGAATAGGAGTAGGACCCCGGGTTCCAGTAGGCGAAAATGGCGCGGTTCTCCACCCACTCGACGCTCCCCGCCCAGATCGCGAAATAATCCGGCAAGCCATACCAGTCCGGATTGTCCGCCAACCCCACCGCCTGGAGCTTGGACTCCGTGACCACCACTGGTGGCAGGGCGGTCGGTGCGGACGGCTTGGGTTCGCGCATCCTCGGCACCAGGAGAAAGACCACCCAAGCTGCAAAGACGGCCAGCGCAATCCACCCCGCCTGCCTGGTCGTGAAGCGCGATTTGTCCCGCGCGGCCATGGCTACACCTTCTTGACGAGGGCCGCGACGGCCATCGCGTGGCTGTCGATGTGCGAAAGCGTCAGCCACACGTGGGTGGCGCCCACCTCGGCCAGCAGCGCGGCCCCTTTGGCGTCGAGACGCACGAGTGGTTCCTTGCGCGAGCCGTGGTAAACCGAAACGGAAGTCCATTCGAGGCGTTCGCCGATGCCGGTGGTGAAGGCCTTCGAGACCGCCTCCTTGGCCGCCCAGCGCGCGGCGTAGTGCTTGTGCGAGTACTTGACACTGTCGCAGTAGGCCCGCTCCTCGTCGGTGAAGACCCGCTTGAGGAACCGGTCGCCGTGCTTCTCGAGCACGCTGCGGATGCGCTCGGTCTCGATGAGGTCGCAGCCGAGGCCGATGAGGATGCCGCCGGGCGGGAGGACGATGCTCATGGGTTCATCAATTGTTTCATCGTCCGGACCGCCTCGGCGATCCCGTTGGTCAGCGCGCGACTGATGATGCTGTGGCCGATGTTCAACTCGTGCAGGTGGGGAATGGTGCGGATTTCCGTGATGTTCGTGTAGTTGATGCCATGCCCCGCGTTGACCACAAGCCCGGCGGCGTGGGCCTGCCTCGCGCCGGCGACCAGGCGGGTGAACTCGGCGGCGCGCCCGGGGCCGTGATAGGCGTTGGCGTAGGCGCCGGTGTGCAGCTCGATCCACGGCGCCTTCAGCTGCGCCGCCAGCGCGATCTGCGCCGGCTCGGGATCGATGAAGAGGCTCGTCTTGATGCCGGCCGCGTTCATGGCGTCGGTCACGGCAGCGACCTTGTCCCGGTACTTCCCGACGTCGAGGCCGCCCTCGGTGGTGACCTCCTCGCGGCTCTCGGGGACGAGGCACACCGAATGCGGCTTCAGCTGAAGGGCCAGGGCCGTCATGGCGGGCGTGCAGGCCATCTCGAGGTTGAGCCGGGTGCCCCGGTGCGCCGCCAGCCGGCGCACATCCTCGTCCTGAATGTGGCGGCGATCCTCGCGCAGGTGCACCGTGATGCCGTCCGCGCCGGTCTTTTCCGCCAGGAACGCCAGTTCCACCGGATCCGGCTCGACCGCGCCACCATGGGTGGCCCCGGCCTGCCGGTAGCGGGCCTGGCGCAGGGTCGCGGCATGGTCGATGTTGAGGCCCAGCAGGATCATGAGGGGAAGGTTGACCATTAAGGGACCGCCACTTCTGCTTGGCAAAAGCGAAATGACCGCACCGACCCCCGCAACGCCCAAGACAAAACCGGAGAACCTGTTTCTCAACCTGACCTGCAACGTCGCGGTGCCGACCCTGGTCCTGAGTTTCGCCAGCGGCCCGCGGCTGCTCGGCCCCAAATGGGGCCTGCTGGTCGCGCTGCTCTTCCCGCTCGGCTACGGCATCCACGATTACCTGCGGCGCCGACGCCTGAATTTCATCTCCGCCATCGGCCTCGTGAGCGTGCTGATCTCCGGCGGGTTCGGGCTGCTGAAGCTCGACGGCTTCTGGTTCGCGGTGAAGGACGCGGCCATCCCGGCCCTGATCGGCCTCGGCCTGCTGGCGTCCATGCGCACCAAGGAGCCGCTCGTGCGCGAGATGCTCTACAACCCGCAGGTAATCGACGTGGAGAAAATCGACGCGATCCTGGCGGTGCGGAACGCCCAGGGGGATTTCCAGCGCCTGCTCAGCTCCGCCAACCGGCTGCTCGCGCTGGCGATGTTCGTCAGCGCCTTCATCAATTTTTTCCTCGCGCGCTACCTGCTGCGCAGCCCGCCCGGCACCGAGGCCTTCAATGCCGAGCTCGGGAAGATGCACTGGATCGGTCCGCTCGTGCTGGCGGTCACCGGCATGCCGATGATGATGTACGCCCTCTGGCGGCTGTTCAAGGGGCTGGAAACGCTGTGCGGGCTGACGTTCGACGAGCTGGTGGCGCAGCCGCCGGCGCAGAAAAAAGCCGCCCCGGCGGAGGGAGCGGCGGAAGACCGGCCGAGGGGCGGCGCCTAGGGGCGCTGGTCGATCGCCACATAGTCGCGCTTGACCGGGCCGACGTAGACCTGGCGCGGGCGGTAGATGCGGCCCTTCGGGTTCGAGGCGACCTCGCGCCAGTTGGCGATCCAGCCCGGCGCGCGCCCGATGGCGAACATCACCGTGAACATGTTGGTCGGGATGCCGAGCGCCCGGAAGATGATGCCCGAGTAGAAATCGACGTTCGGGTAGAGCTTGCGCGAAACGAAATAGTCGTCCTTCAGCGCGGCCTGCTCAAGGTTCTTGGCGATGTTGAGCAGCGGGTCGGACTTGCCGAGCTTCCTGAGCACGACGTCGCAGGCGGCGCCGATGACCTTGGCGCGCGGGTCGAAGTTGCGGTAGACCGCGTGGCCGAAGCCCATGAGCCGGCTGCTCTTCGAGCCGCCCTTGGCCGCCTCGATGAAGCGCGTGCCGTCGTCGTGCTCGTCGTGGATCGACTGGAGCATGTTCATCACCGCGACGTTGGCGCCGCCGTGCAGCGGGCCGGAAAGCGCGCCGATGCCGGCGGCGAGCGAGGTGAAGAGGTTCGCGCCGCTGGAGCCGACCATGCGCACCGTCGAGGTGCTGCAGTTCTGCTCGTGGTCGGCGTGCATCAGGAGGATGAGGTTCAGCGCGTTGGTGACCTCGGGAATGTTCACGTAGTCGTGGTACGGCTCCGAGAACATTAGGTGCAGCAGGTTCTCGCAGAACGGCAGGTCCTTCGGGTGCACGAACGGCAGGCCGAGCGTGTGGCGGTAGATCATCGCACCCAGCGTGCGGACCTTCGAGACCGCCATGGCGGCCGCGAGGTCGAACTGCTGGAGATCCTTCTCGAAATTGTTCGTGGCGAGGTCCGGGTAGTAGCCGGCGAGCGAGGCGACGAGCGAGGCGAGCATCACCATCGGCGGCGTGTTCTTCGGGTAACCCTCGAACAGGCGCTGCATCTGCGGCTCGACGTGGGCGTTGCGGCGCAGCAGGTCGCCGAAATTCTTGCGCTGGGTGGCGTTCGGCAGCTCGCCGTAGATCACGAGGTACGCGGTCTCGACGTAGTCGGAATTGGCCGCCAGCTGCTCGATCGGGTAGCCGCGATGGCGCAGGATGCCGTTGTCGCCGTCGAGGAATGTCACCTGGCTCTCGCACGAACCGGTGTTGCCGTAGCCTTGGTCGTAGAAAATATAACCGCTGTCTTTGCGCAGGTTGCGGACATCGACGGCCTTTTCGCCTTCGCTGCCGACCATCACGGGGTAGGAAAACTCTTTGCCGTCGATCTTGATGGAGGCGTTGGTGGGCATGGCGGGGTCCCGCTAAAAGAGCAGAAAGCGGGCCTGTTGGAAAGCAAAGCCTCCTTGGGCGCCGGTGCAACCGGCAGCCATTAGCTGTTCGCCTGCAAGCTGGTAGAAAATGTGAAGCCGGACGCCCCGCCCCTTTATTTGGGCTCAAATGATGGCACGGCGAAGGTGTCCGCCGGGAAGGATTCGTTCACGGTGACCTTGTCGAAGGTGATGGTGGTGAGCCGGCCGTTCTGGGCCTTGTTCACGACCTTGCGGGGAAAGCGGATGCCGCTGACGAACAGCTCGCCTTCCTCCTGGATCTCGCCGCCGCCGTCGATCTCCGTCTTCACGAGCCGGCCCGTGGCCTTGGCGAAGTAACGGGTGAAACTGATGCTGTCGCTGTGGGCAAAGGCGAGCTTCACGCAATCCGTGCCGTCCACGGTTGCATCGCCCACCAGCGTCACCTGGCGGGCCGCGCCCGGGGGGTTCGCATAAAAGCTCAGGTTCTCGAGGGTCGTGGCGCGCAGGCGCTTGATGCTCGGGCCGTCCAGCAGGGTCAGCCGGGCCGCGCCCTTGGCGCCGGTCTCCGCCACCCGCTCCCAGGCATCGTAGCCATCCAGCGCGGTGATGCGCTCGATCTTG
>CAYZSN010000287.1:0-2974 GCA_964481095.1 uncultured Oleiharenicola sp.
TGGTCGCCGTGGATCGAGCTGAAGCAGCGCGACGGCGGCTTCCAGGCCGACGGCCTGCGCGGCCGCTACATCCGCTACCGGCTCACCGTCGGCGGCAAGGCGGGCGACTTCCAGATCGACAAGGCCACGCAATACCACCTCCCGCAAAACCGCCGGCCCTCGCTCACCGACTTCCGCATCTTCCCTGCCAACCAGGGCCTCATCCCCGTGGGCGAGCCGCCGGCCAGCGCCGTTACGACGCTCGGCCAGATGCTTTTCCCCAACCAGCGCGACCGCGACCTCAAGGACGAGGGGCCGGACCGCCGCAAGGGTTCCTTCCTCAACAGCCAGGTCGTGCCCGCGCCCGGCACGCAGATGGTCTACTGGTCGGTCACCGATCCCGACGGTGACAGCCTTGCCTACACGTTTTCCATCAAGCCCGAAAACGGCGACACCTGGAGCGACATGGCCGTGCGCACGACCGACAGCTTCGTGCAGTTTGAAACCGGCGGCCTGCCCGAGGGACTCTACCTCACGCGCCTCGTCGTGACCGAGCAGGCGCCCCGCCCCTCGGCCCAGCGCCTCACCTACACCTTCGAAACCGACAACCTGCTCGTGGACCACACGCCGCCGGTCATCGTCTCGACCGACCTCAAGCGCGCCAACGGCAACCTGAGCATCAGCGTGGCCGGCCGCGACGGCCTCTCGCTGCTCGACGGCGCGGAATTCGTCCTGAACAACGGCGCGCACGAGGTGATCATGCACCCGGCCGACGGCGTGCTCGACGGCAGGGAGGAGACGTTCACGATGGAACTGCCCGAGGCGAAGGCCGCCGGCGCGACTTCCGTCGAGATCATCCTCTACGACCAGACCGGCAACGCCACCTCGATCCGCCTGCCGATCAAGTAGGCGCCGGGGAACACAAGCAGCGAAGCAGCCAGGTTAAGGCCGGGTTGAACGGGCGATGCATGCCGCGGGCAATTTCCCCGACCTCAGCGGCCATGTTCAGGTTTCGATTCATGGTTAATGATCGGCCCGAACGGTGCCCAGTCTCCCTGGACTGTCGCCCAACTCAACCCTTAGCTCCTTCGCTGCTTTGTGTTCTCAAACCAAGGGTGGTTCCGCCGGGCTCGGCGGCGGGGATTTTGGCCGTGACTTCCGCAGCATGAGCCACAGCAGGCCGGCCGCCGCGGCCAGGTTGACGAAACCCATGACCGCGGAAGGAGCCTCGCCTTCCTGGAGCAGCACGAAGTTTTCGTCCAGGTCGGGGAACGCCTGCCGGAGATCCTTGCGGACATTGGTGCCCATGTCCCAGGAATGCGTCATCCCGACCAGCTCGGTCTTCTCGCGGAAAAGCTTCATCACCTTGAGTTCCTCCTCAAGGTCGTCCTTCTTTTGCAGCCCTTCGACGGCGGCGATCAGCACGGGATCCCGCACCTCCAGCAGCACCTTCAGGGGCTTGGCGTGCGGCTGGCTGCCATAGCGCACCGGCGTGTAGAGTTTTGGGGCGTGATGCAGCTCGGCCGTGACCGACTCCGCCGCCAGGATGATGAAGTCCTGCAACCGCACGTAAGGCGGCAGCTCGTCCTTGATCGGTGACGCGAGGGAAACGGCGGCCGGCTGGCGGTAGCGCACCGAATGCCAGAGGTTGGAAACTCCGAACCAAACGAGGACGATGATGAGGATGACGAGGAATCTTTTCATGGATTGATCAGGCCCGGCCCAGCAATGACCACGCGGGCGGACCGGGTCAACGGCTCCGCCACCCCATGACACGGATCAGGCCGGCCGGGAACACGAAGCGGCGAAGATCTGGCAGCCGGTGCGTTCGTCCATGGCGAGCGCGATTCGGGCCGTTTCCGCCAGGAAGCGAAGCTTGAATATTCCCGTCGAAATGGAGGGGTTACGAACGCAGCAGCGGCGGCTCGGCGGACGCGCTCGCGGTGGTCGCCGAGCGCCGGCCCCAGATCCAACCCAACAGCGCAATCATCGCCGCGGCCACGGATAGTGCCAGCGAGGCGAGCCCAAGTGACGGGCTCTCGCCCTCGCGCACGACCACCGCGTGGTCCGCCAGCTGGGATTCGTAGTCGCTGAGCATTGCCTGCAGTTGCGAATCATATTCGATGCGATGAACCATGCCGGTCGCTTCCGTCTTTTGGTCGAAGACCCGGAGCTGTTTGACCACGTTGGCCAGGCTGCCTTTTCCACCCAGGCGCGTTACCGCTTCCAGCAATGCCGGGTCGTCTGACTCCAGCATGATGGTCACTTTGTCGTTGGATGTTCCGCTCCGGGATCGGATCGGGGCAAAAACCCGGGTGCCGCGACGGCTGGACACGATCGTCGCCTCTATTCCGGGTATTCGTATTTCCCGCAGCTGAACATAGCCCGGCAGGTCCGTGGGATCCTGCTTAAGGTCCGTGATCACCACCGGCTGCCGGTAGCGGAGGACATTCCACATGGCGGGAATGCCAATGAGGAGCAGGCCGATGCTGAAGAGTACAAGGAGGACGACAAGTTTCCGCATAGTTTGGCCCGTGAGATTCCTAGGGCCGCAACCCGCCGGACACCAGTCTGCAAAAAAGAGCCAGCTCAGGCCCGCGGGTGCGCCTTGGCGTGGATTTCCTTCAGGCGCGCCACGCTGGTATGGGTGTAGATCTGCGTCGTGGTCAGGCTGGCGTGACCGAGCAGTTCCTGCACCGAGCGCAGGTCGGCGCCGGCGTTGAGCAGGTGCGTGGCGTAGGAATGCCGGAGCTTGTGCGGCGTGATGTCCATCGGCAGGTCGGCCAGCGCGAGGTACTTCTTCACCAGCTGCTGCACGAACGCCGGGTTGAGGCGCCGGTGGTTTTCCGTCACGAGCACGGGGTCGGACGGGCCCCGGGCCTGCGCCTCGGTGTCCCGGAATTTTTTCAGCACCGCCATCGCGGGCTGCCCGAGCGGGCAGATGCGCTCCTTCCTGCCCTTGCCGAGCACGCGCACGCTGCCGGCGCCGAAGTCC
>CAYZSN010000288.1:0-6706 GCA_964481095.1 uncultured Oleiharenicola sp.
TCCATTGAAGCGCCGGGTCAAAGTGCTCAACCCTTGCACATCCATATTGAGATGTCCGCACTGCTTGTTGCTACCACCAACCTTTGGGAAGTATTTTCGCGCTGCGATATAGTCGGCCAAGTCATCACGACGGGACTCGCGATCGGCAGTTTGATCGCCTGGGCGGTGATGATCGGGAAACGAAACGATCTGGCCCAGCTGCGGCAGCTGAACCACATGTTCGAACAGAAGCTGAAGGAGCAGCGCACGCTGTTGGATCTCCCCGAGTCCTTCCACTCGAGCCGCGCGATCCCGTACGCCGATCTTTTCGCCGACGCGCTCGACGCCTACGCCCGCGCGGCCGCCATCGGACAGGCGCGCGGCACCGACACGTCGCGGTACCGGCTTGAGCACACCGAAAACGCGCAGCAACGCGCGCTCGCGCGGCAGATCCTGAGCTACGAATCCAGCATGGTTTTCCTCGCCTCGATCGTGTCGGGCGCACCGTTCCTCGGCCTGCTCGGCACCGTCTGGGGCGTGATGGAGGCGTTCAGCGCGGTGTCGGTGCAGCAGACCGCGAGCATCCAGACCCTCGCCCCCGGCGTGTCCGCGGCGCTGCTCACCACCATCTCCGGCCTGATCGTCGCCATCCCGTCGGTCTTCGGCTACAATTTCCTCCTCGGTCGCGTGAAGCAGATGATCACGGAGATGGAGAACTACGCCAGCAGCCTCGCCGACCGCATCGAGCTCGAGGCCAAACTCGACTGAGCCATGGCCCGCACCTTTCGCCGCAAGAGCCAGCTTCATCCCGTCGCGGAGCTCAACATCACCAACCTGGTAGACCTCGGGTTCACGCTGCTGATCATCTTCATGATCGCGACCCCGCTCATCCAGCAGGAGCAGACCATCCCGGTGAACCTGCCCGGCGAGTCGAAGCGCGACCAGGCGAAGCCCTCGCCGGACACGGAGTTCATCGCCATCTCCATCGATGCCGCCGGCAATTTCTACTACGGCTCGCAGCGGATGTCGCTGCCCGAGATCTCGCGCAACCTGATGCAGGCCGCGGCCAAGCCCAAGCAGCCGGTGATCCGCATCCGCGCCGACCTCACGCTGCAGTGGCAGCAGGTCGTCCGCATCATGGACGAGGTCAAGAAGCACAATCTCACGAGGATCACCTTCGACACGGAGGCGCGATGAGCTGATGCGCGCGCACACGGCCAACTCGGTGGTCCTCTCGCTCGCGCTGCATGCGTTCATCGTCGGCGTCATCGTCCTCCTGACCTTCGTCGCCGCACGGCAGGCCCGGGAGGCGCCGGTCATCTTCGAACTGGTGGCCGGGCCGCCGACCGCCCCGGACGAGCTGGTCGCCCCGGCGCTCGGCAACACGACCAAGCCGGTGAAGATCGACGTGCCCAAGGTGGAGCTGACACCGACCGTGCAGGACGAGCCCGAGCCGGTCGTGCAGACCCAGGCCGACCCGGTGCCGGCCAAGCCCGTGGAGAAAACCAAGCCGGACACCTCCATTGCGAAGGAGATGAACAAGCAGCAGCGCATCTCCTACAAGGATTACCTCAAGAAGCACCCGACGCCGAAGCAGACGGCGGCGGCCGCCCCGCGCAAGCCGGCCACCGGCCCGCGCGTCGACGCCACCGGCATCGCGCAGGGCGTGAAGGGTGGCTCGACCGCCAACACGCGCGGCGGGGGCGGCGGCAACGCGCTGACGCGCGAGCAGTCCGACCGGATGAGCACCTACATTTCGCTGCTGATCCAGGAGCTGAAGAAGGCCCACGAGCCGCCGCCGGGCGTGAGCGACCGGCTCGAGGCCAAGGTGACGTTCGACATCACGGCCAGCGGCGCGATCCTGAACCCGCGCATCTCGAAATCGTCCGGCGACAAGGCGTTCGACGAATCCGTGATCGAGGCGTTCCTGCGCATGCGCTCGATCGGGCCGACGCCCAACCGCCGCTCGGACACCTGGACCGTGACCTTCCGCATGCGGGACGAGGCTTGAAAGCAGAAAGCCATCCCGAAGGATGGCTTTCCAAAGTGGTGGACCCTAGCGGGTTCGAACCGCTGACCTCCTCAATGCCATTGAGGCGCTCTACCAACTGAGCTAAGAGCCCAAACGAAGGGCCTAAAAGTAGTTTTTGAACGGCAAATGCAAGGGTTTTTTCATCCCGCGAGCGAGCCTAGTTCGGCCCGTGGCCGAGGAAGGGCGGCTCGGCGTCCGGCGGGGCCGCGACGGAAGCCCGGCGGGCAAACTCCGCCCAATGCGCGGCCTCCTGTTCGCGCCGCAGCAACTGCCGGTACTCGTTGTTGCCCACGAGAAAGATGAAAATGAAAAGGACCCCGAGCATCCACCAGTTGAGGTAGTAGATCGCGATAAAGGCGAAGATTGGGGCGAGCACGCGGGCCACCGTCACAGCCCACCACGTGGCGCGCAGGTAAGGCAGCCAGAGCGCGAGGATGGAGCGGAGGATGCGCCCGCCGTCCATCGGATAGACCGGCAGAAGGTTGAACGTGCCCATGATCAGGTTGGCCCACAGCAATTGCACCAACAGCTCCGGTCCCGAAAATTCCTCGACGGCCTCGACGCCAAGCAGGTAGCGCCAGACGACCGGCAGCAGCAGGCCGGCGATCGCGAAGTTCACCGCCGGGCCGGCGATGGTGATGAGGAACTCCGCGGACGGTTTGCGCGGGATGCGGTCGAACTCCGCCATGCCGCCGATCGGCAGCAGCAGGATGCGCGGCACCCGGACACCATAACGCAACGCCGTCAGCGAGTGACCGAGCTCGTGCAGCACCACGCAGAAGAAAAACGCCACGGTCACCAGCACCCGCCAACCCAAGCCGGCGAGGCCCCCGTCCTGCCAGCCTTCATACGCGTAGTAGGCGAGCAGCAGGAAGAACGTGCTGTGCACCGCCAGTTGGATGCCGAAGACGCGAAACAAGTTAATTGACCAGCCTAGCATGGCCGGTAAGTAGAACCGTCTCTCGCGAAAGCGCTAATCATTTCCCCACCGCACTCATGTCCGAGGCATCGCCCGCTCCCCGCATCCTGGTCATCGACGATGACACCGAGGTGCGTTACTCCCTCAACCGCGTGCTGTCGTCCCAGCGCTACCAGGTCAGCGAGGCGGCGAGCGGGGAGGAGGGCGTCGCGGCGGTCAAGAAGCAGGCGCCCGACGTCGTGCTGCTCGACAACCGCATGACCGGCATGTCGGGGCTTGAGACGCTCCAGCACATCCGCGCGGCCAATCCGAAGCAGCTGATCATCTTCATGACCGCGTTCGGCACGGCGCAGACCGCCATCGAGGCGATGAAGTTCGGCGCCTACGACTATGTGGTGAAACCCTTCGACCCGCCGAAGCTGCTGGCCCTCGTGGACAGCGCGCTGCGCACCCAGGCCGACAGCAAGTCGGCCGCGGGCTACAAGACCGTCATCAACACCGACGAACACAAGGAGGGCATCATCGGCAGCTCCGGCGCCATGCAGCAGATCTTCAAGATCATCGGGCAGTTCGCCGCGAGCGACGCGTCGGTGATGATCACCGGCGAGAGCGGCACCGGCAAGGAGCTCGTCGCGGGCAGCCTGCACCGCCACAGCCACCGCGCGGCCAAGCCGTTCATCGCGGTCAACTGCGCCGCGATCCCCGAAAACCTGATCGAGAGCGAGCTCTTCGGCCACGAGCGCGGCTCGTTCACCGGCGCCACGGCCCAGCGCCTCGGCAAGTTCGAGCTCTGCGACGGCGGCACCATCTTCCTCGACGAGATCGGCGACATGACGCCGACCACCCAGACCAAGATCCTGCGCGTGCTCCAAGTCGGCGACATCCAGCGCGTCGGCGGCACCGAGACGATCAAGGTGAACGTCCGCGTGATCGCCGCGACCAACAAGGACCTCGAGCAGCTCGTCCGCGAAAAGAAATTCCGCGAGGACCTCTATTACCGCCTCAACGTCGTGCGCGTGAAGCTGCCGCCGCTCCGCGAGCGTTCCGAGGACGTCGCGCAGATCGTCGATTTCTTCGTCCAGAACCTCGTCAAGGCCAAGAAGGTGAAGGCCCGCAAGGTCTCGCCCGAGGCGCTTGCGCTCTTCACCGCCTATTCCTGGCCGGGCAACGTGCGCGAGCTGGAAAACGTCGTCTACCGCAGCGCGGTCGCGGCGACGGGCGACACGATCCTGCCCAAGGATCTGCCCGAGGAGGTCCGCGAGCGCCGGCCGGGCGCGCTCGGCGACGAGGCGTCGCTCGAGGGCCTCTACGACAAGCTCGCCAAGGCGCTGCGCGCGCAGCACCCGGGCGAGGAGCTGGCGACGCTGCAGGCCGCCATGGCCACGCGCCTGCCGGAAGGCGAGGCCAAGCCCGCGCAGAGGAAGAAGGCGGCCAAGAAGTAGGGCAGGTCTGCGACCTGCCCGGCTTGGAGGCATCGACTTTTCAGAGGCAGGTCACAGACCTGCCCTACTTTCGATCCTGATACCCCTTCGGCCTGGCTTGGTGCCAGCGCCAGGCCGTCTCGATGATCGGCTCGATCGCCTGGAACTTGGGCGTCCAGTTGAGTTCCCGCTTCGCCTTGGTGGCGTCGGCGTACAGCGCCGGCGGATCGCCCGCGCGGCGCGGCGCAAATTTCACCGGCACCTTGAGCCCGGAAACCTTCTCGATGGCCTTGATGACCTCGAGCACGGACGTCGGCTTGCCGGTGCCGAGGTTGTAGAAATGTTGGGCCGACGGTTTCTCGAGCAGCTTGAACGCGGCAATGTGCGCCCGGCTCAGGTCGTCCACGTGCACGTAGTCGCGCAGGCAGGTGCCGTCGGGCGTCGGGTAATCGGTGCCGAAAACCTGCAGGGCGGGGCGGAGGCCCTGCGCGGCGCCGATGGCCACGGGAATCAGGTGCGTCTCCGGATCGTGGTCCTCGCCGATCGAGCCGTCCTCGGCGGCGCCGGCGGCGTTGAAGTAGCGAAAGGCGGCGAAGCTCAGGCCGATGGCGGGCGCGAGGGCCTTGAGCATGTTCTCCACGTCGAGCTTGGTCTGGCCGTAGGGATTGATCGGCTTCTGCGCGGAATCCTCGGTGATCGGCATTTTTTCCGGGATGCCGTAGGTCGCGCAGGTGGAGGAGAAGACGAACTTCCGCACGCCGTGGCGCTGCATGGCCTCGAGCATCGTCAGCGTCGCCGCCACGTTGTTCTGGTAATACTTGAGCGGGTTGGTGACCGACTCGCCGACGTAGGCGAAGGCCGCGAAGTGCATGACGGCCGCGGGCTTTTCGGCCGCGAGCACGCGGTCGATGGCGGCGGGGTCGCCCAGGTTGATGTCGTGCAGCTTGATCGACGGGGCCACGGCGGCCCGGTGGCCGTAAACGAGGTTGTCCACGACCACGGCTTCGTGGCCCGCGGCGACGAGCTGTTTGACGCAATGGCTGCCGATATAGCCGGCCCCGCCGGCGACGAGAACTTTCATGGGGGAGAGAGTTATTGATTTTAGCTTTCCGATGGCTAGGCAAATCTGTTTCCGCAGCCCAAACGCCACCGCATGAAGCAAGCCCGCATCGTCATCACCGGCCTCGGCCTCACCGCCCCGAACGGCAACAGCCTGGCCGAATTCCGGGGCAACCTCCTGGCGGGGGTCTCGGGCATCGCGATGACCGAGGTGCGCTACATGGGCCAGTGGCCGGCGGGGCTCTGCAAGTTCGACCCGTTCAAGCACCAGAAGAAGAAGGATGTCCGCATCGGCACGCGCGCCGGCAGCATCAGCATCTATTGCGCCCGCGAGGCGCTGCTGGACTCCGGGATCGACCTGGCGGCGCGCGACCGGAGCCGCGTCGGCGTGTACCTCGGCATCACCGAGCACGGCAACGTCGAGACCGAGAACGAGGTCTACGCCATCTCCAAGTTCAATTACGACGTGAAGTTCTGGACGCACCACCACAACCCGCGGACCGTGGCCAACAGCCCGGCGGGCGAGGTGTCGCTCAACCTCGGCACCACCGGCCCGGCGTACACGATCGGTGCCGCCTGCGCGGCGGGCAACATGGGCCTGATCCACGCCGCGCAGATGCTGCGCCTCGGCGAGGTGGACCTCGCCATCGCCGGCGGCGTGAGCGAGAGCCCGCAGACCTTCGGCATCTTCGCCGGTTTCAAGAGCCAGAACGCCCTCGCGACCCACGCCGACCCGACCAAGGCCAGCCGGCCGTTCGACAAGGCGCGCAACGGCATCGTGATCTCGGAAGGCGGCTGCATCTACACGCTCGAGCGGCTCGAGGACGCGCAGGCCCGCGGCGCGAAGATCTACGGCGAGATCGCCGGCTATTGCGTGAACTCCGACGCGACCGACTACGTGCTGCCAAACCCGGAACGCCAGGCGGAGTGCGTGCGCAAGGCGCTCGCCAACGCCGGCATGACGGTGGACGACATCGACATCGTCAACACCCACGCGACCTCCACGCCGCAGGGCGACATCCAGGAATGCCAGGCGATCGCCGAGGTCTTCAAAAGCCGCCGGGAACCGCCCGCGATCAACAACACCAAGAGCTTCATCGGGCATGCCATGGGCGCGGCCGGGGCGCTTGAATTGGCGGGAAACCTGCCTAGCTTCGACGACCTGGTGGTCCATCCGACCATCAACGTCGATGAACTTGATCCACAATGCGATATTCCGGGCTTGGTCATCAACCAGCCCCGGGCCGTTAAACGGGTTGACGCAATCCTGAATAATTCCTTTGGTATGCTCGGAAT
>CAYZSN010000289.1:0-2735 GCA_964481095.1 uncultured Oleiharenicola sp.
TACTCGCAGAAGCCCGGCTCGTTGGAATCGAGCCAGCGCACGATGCTGTCCTCCCCCTCCGCCGCGGGGATCTTCACGGACAGCGCGTAGGCGTGCTTCCCCTGCAGCCAGGCCGACGTGCGGCGGGCGAATTCCTCGGCGGACAGCCGCGCGCCGCCGGTGATCTCGGCGACCACGCGGTGCAGCACCGCGGCGTTCCCCGGGCCCTCGGGGCCGCGCAGGGTCAGGAGGGGGTCGTAGCGGTACATTTCCCCCGGCGCCGGCGGGCTGGCCGCGGCCGAGCGGAGCAATTGCGGGAAACGCGCGTCGGGCAGCAGCGGCGAAAGATCCACCGCGTCGAGCTGGAACGCCGTCATCGTCATCGGCTCGGTGCGCAGCGCCGCGAGGCGGTTGCCGACGCTGACCTGCAGGGGCACAAGGTCGCGCAGGCGCAGGAAACCGTAGCTGCCCGGCAGCGGCAGGTAGCGGCTCACGCCCGGCTCCACGTAGAAGGTCCAGATGCCGCCGACCTCGTCGACGCGCCGGGCGAGCGACCGGCCGCGCACCTGCTGGACCACGCGCTGCGAGCGCAGCAGCTCGGCCTTGAGGCCGGCCGATACCTTGAAGCCGTCGGGCGCGTATTCGTCGAGCACCACCAGCCGCCAGTAGGGCTCCTCGCGGATCCCGCTGGCGTCCGTCAGGTCCACGCGCATGGCGATGCTGTTGTCGCGGGTCAGGTCGGTCACGTCGCCGAACTTCACCGTGTCGGTGAAGCCGGACCGGCTCTTGCGCGTGATGTAGCGGTCGAGGAAGAAGCCGCTCGCCACCTCGAAGCGGGGAATGACGAGGAACAGCACGCCGGACATCACGACGACCGCCGTGAACAGCGCCGCGGCGAAGGCCAGCAGCCGCCCGTCGAGCACGGCCCACAGGCGGCCGAAGAATTTTCGCCAGCTCAGCCGCGTCCACGCCGTCTCCGCCTCGGCCGTGCGCAGCGCGCCGGTTTCCGAGGCGTCGATCAGGTTGATGACGAAAAGAAACCCCAGCGCGCAGGCCGTGAACGCCAGCAGCAGGAACGCGAAGCCGAGCGACACCGTGAGCACGCCGGCCACGACGATCAGGAACAGGCCCAGCACGAGCAGCTGCAGGTCCTCGCGCTTCTTGCGGTATGAGCTCGCGCGGTAAAGGACGAGCAGGATGGCCAGGCGGATGAGCACGGGCAGCGTGTCCGGGCTCAGGTAGAAATCGACCGCCATGGCCGCGATGACGGCCGGCACCGCCAGCTTCCACACGAGCGCCGGGATGCGGCCCGGCAGCCGCGGCCAGACCAGCACGGCCAGCAGCACCGAGCCGGCGATCGCCACCAGGCTCAGCGCCTCGATGTCGAGGAAGAACACCGTCCACAGCGCGACCAGCGACATGGCGGCGCCGAGCAGCCATTTCAGCCGCAGGAGCTCGTCGAGGCTAAGCTGACGCGGTTTTGTGACCGTCGACATAGGCGGCGACACCCCGCGCGCCGTCGGGCGCGAAGGTGATGAGGTTGTGCTCCACGGGAAACCCGGGGTTGCTGTTGTAGCGTCCGTCCTCGCCCAGCGGCACGAGGCGGGCGAGGTCGTCAAGGAACGCCTCCACGTCGCGCAGCCGCCGCGTTTCCAGCGGCGTGCCGCCGTTCATGACGACGCCCCGCAGCCGGCCGGCGGCGAACCGGTCCTCGGCCAGGGTGCCGGCGAAGCTGCACAGCAGCTCGAATTGTTCCGGGTGGCGCCACCCGGCGCCGCGCGTGTCCAGGCTGAGCATGAAGCCCTCGTGGGTCTCGTCGGCAAACTGCCGGATCATCAGCTGGCCGAGGCGCGCGCTGGCCTTCCAGTGGATCAGGCGGTGCGAGTCGCCGCGCTCGTACTTGCGCAGGGCCAGCAGGTCGTCGCCCGCACCCACGCGCGAGGTGCGGCGGCCGGCGTTGCCGGCATGCGCCGCCGGGGCGCCGTGCCACTGGTACTCCACCTGCGCCGGCCAGACGAGCACCGGGTGCCGGATGTCGGTGCCGAGGTTTTTCTTCAGGAAGCCGAAGGGGAAGAGCGAGCCCGCCGCGACCAGCTCGACCACGGCCTCGCCGCGGCGCGCGGGCTTGACGCCCCAGTCGAGCGTCGCGGTGCCGCCGGCCTCGATGCGGTCGCGCAGGAAAACCTTCCCGCGGGTGATGTGCTTTTCCGCGGCGGCGAGGATTTCGCGGATCTTGAGCTCCCGGCCGCCGGTGGCGGGATCCGGGATGTGGCGCGGCTGGGTGGCGAGCTCGAACCACAGGCTGTAGGTCGGCAGCCAGCGCTTGCGGTTGACCAGCTCCACCGTGACCAGCGTCTCGTGGCCGGCGCGCCACGTCCCGGGCGGGCGCACGCGCCAGCACATGCCCATGAAATTGAACCACGACAGCAGGCCGCTCAGCAGCAGGCAGGCCAGCAGCAGCGAGAGCGTGATGAAGAGGATGTTGCTCGCGGTGTTGTAGGCGGCCGTGCCGATGCCCATCGCCAGCGCCATCAGGAACAGCCCGGGCACGGTCAGCGCGATCCGGTGGCGCCGTTTGGGAAACACCATCGCCCACACGAGGCGATGCCAGCTGAACTTCCGCGGCAGGTCCGGCGCGCCGGGGCCGTCCCAACCCGCCGCGTTCGCGGCGGCAACGTTCAACTTTGAAGGGCTCGCAACCATTGAACGTTCAATGCTGGATGTTGAAAGTAGAACGTTGCCCGGTTCACTCCGGC
>CAYZSN010000290.1:0-10625 GCA_964481095.1 uncultured Oleiharenicola sp.
ATGCTCGAGGCGGCGGGCAATATAGTTGGCGTTGAGGATCGCGACCTTGGTCGCCTCGGTGAGGCCGTCAGGTCCCATCATGCGGATGTACATCCACGAGATGACGAGGATGGAGGCGGAGCCCCACGGCGCGGCGGAGACCGCGCCGACGCGGCCAAGCTGGGAGCTGGGAGCTGAGAGCTGAGAGCCAGACGGAGGAACGACGACGTGGCCGGGCAGGAAAGGCACGAGCTGCTTCGCGACGCCGATCGGGCCCATGCCCGGGCCGCCGCCGCCGTGCGGGATGCAGAAGGTCTTGTGCAGGTTGAGGTGGCAGACGTCGGCCCCGATGTGGCCGGGCGAGGTGAGGCCGACCTGCGCGTTCATGTTCGCGCCGTCCATGTACACCTGGCCGCCGTGGTCGTGGACCACCTTGCAGATCGTCTTGATCGACGTCTCGAACACGCCGTGCGTCGAGGGGTACGTGACCATCAGCGCCGCGAGGCTGGCGGCGTGCTCCGCCGCCTTGGCCTTGAGGTCGGCGACGTCGATGTTGCCGTTCGCGTCGCAGGCGACGGGGACGACCTTGAAGTTGCACATCGCCGCACTCGCCGGGTTGGTGCCGTGCGCGCTGGTCGGGATGAGGCAGATGTTGCGGTGGCCCTCGCCGCGCGACTCGTGGTAGGCGCGGATGACGAGCAGGCCGGCGTATTCGCCCTGCGAGCCGGCGTTGGGCTGGAGCGACACGGCGGCGAAGCCCGTGATCTCGGCGAGCCATTTCTCGAGCTGTTCGAACAGCTTGGCGTAGCCCTTCGCCTGGTCGGCGGGCGCGAACGGGTGCAGCCGGCCGAACTCGGGCCACGTGACCGGGAACATCTCGCTCGTGGCGTTGAGCTTCATCGTGCACGAGCCGAGCGAGATCATCGAGTGGACGAGCGACAGATCCTTCGTCTCGAGGCGCTTGATGTAGCGGAGCATCTCGTGCTCGGTGTGGTAGCTGTTGAAGACCTTCGCGGTAAGGAACGCGGAACTCCGCGCCAAGGGCGCGTAGTAATCCGCGAGCGGGGAGCTCGGAGCTGGGCGCTCGGAGCTGAAATCCGCCGGCGGGGCGCCGAAGAGCCAGAGCAGGGTCGTGACGTCGCCGGTCGTCGTGGTTTCGTCGAGCGAAATGCCGACCGATGAGGCGTCGACCACGCGCAGGTTGATCTTCGCGCCGGCCGCGGCGGCGTGGAGCCTGGCGGCGTCGACGCCGGAAACCGTCAGCGTGTCGAAGACCGGTTCGGCGTTGACCGCAAGCCCGGCTGCCTTCAGCCCCGCGGCGAGCTCCTGCGTCAGCAGGCGCGTGCGCCGGGCGATGCGCTTCAGGCCTTCGGGCCCGTGGTAGACGGCGTACATCGAGGCCATGACGGCGAGCAGCACCTGCGCGGTGCAGATGTTGGACGTGGCCTTGTCGCGGCGGATGTGCTGCTCGCGCGTGCCGAGCGCGAGGCGCATGGCCGGATTGCCGTTGACGTCCTTCGACACGCCGACGAGGCGGCCAGGCATCTGGCGCTTGAACTCGTCCTTCGTGGCCAGGAAGCCCGCGTGCGGGCCGCCGAAACCCATCGGCACCCCGAAACGCTGCGCCGAGCCTACGGCGACGTCGGCGCCGAACTCGCCCGGCGCGCGCAGGAGCGTCAGCGCGAGCAGGTCGGTGGCAACGACGCACAGCGCGCCGGCGGCGTGCGCCTTTTCGAAGAAGGCCGCGAAGTCGTGGATGCTGCCGGTGGTGTCGGGGTACTGCACCAGCACGCCGAAGACCTTCCCGGCGAAATCGTACGTGCGGTGGTCGCCCGTGACGACGGTCACGCCGAGCGGCTTGGCGCGGGTGCGCACGATGTCGATCGTCTGCGGGTGGCATTTGTCGGAGACGAAGAAGACGGACGCCTCGTGGCTGTCGCCGAGCTTCACGCGGTGGGCGAGCATCATGGCCTCGGCGGCGGCGGTGCCCTCGTCGAGCATCGAGGCGTTGGCGATCTGCAGGCCGGTCAGGTCGGTGACCAGCGTCTGGAAATTGAGCAGCGCCTCGAGGCGGCCCTGCGAGATCTCGGCCTGGTAGGGCGTGTAGGCGGTGTACCAGGCGGGGTTCTCGAGGATGTTGCGCTGGATGACGCCCGGCGTGGCGGTGTCGTAGTAGCCCATCCCGATGAAGCTGCGGAACACCTTGTTCTTTGCCGCGAGGGCGCGCAGCTCGGCGAGTGCGGTGGTTTCGCTGGCGGCGGCGGGCAGCCTGAGGGCGCGCTTCAGGCGGATGTTGGCGGGCACCGCGGCGTCGGCGAGGGCATCGAGCGAGGCCTGGCCGACCATCTTCAGCATTTCAGCCACGTCGGCAGGCGCGGAGCCGGTATGGCGGCGTTCAAAGGTGTCGAGTGGGGCGAACAAGTCGCGCGGCAGAGACATGCGCGGAAGCTAGGCCGGGACAGGGGTGGCGCAACTGAGTTTTGAGCCCGGGCGCGGCCAATTAAGCGTTGTTTTGCGACTCCGGACGCAGCTTATCCCGGGTGCGTCCTTGTAGGAGCCTGCTTGCAGGCGATGCTTGTCGCCGGCAGTCCTGAATCGCCTGCAAGCAGGCTCCTACAGGAAATGACATCCCCCTTCAGCACCAAGCAATCCCGCGCCGACTATGTCGACCGGCGGTTGGCGGAACTTTACCCCGAGACGCCGATTCCGCTGCACCACAAGGACGCCTACACGCTGCTCGTGAGCGTCGTCCTCTCCGCCCAGTCCACCGATGCCGGCGTGAACAAGGTGACGCCGCGGCTGTGGCAGCTCGGCGACACGCCGGCGGAAATCGCGAAGGTGTCCGTGGAAAAAATCCGCGAGATCATCCGCCCGGTCGGCCTGTCGCCGCAGAAGGCGAAGGCGATCAGCGAGCTCTCCGGCCTGCTGGTCGCGCGCCACGGCGGACAGGTGCCGCGGACCTTCGCAGAACTCGAGGCGCTGCCCGGCGTCGGCCACAAGACGGCATCGGTCGTCATGAGCCAGGCCTTCGGCGTGCCGGCGTTCACGGTGGACACGCACATCCACCGGCTGGCGTGGCGGTGGAAACTGAGCGACGGAAGCAGCGTCGAACAAACCGAGCGCGACCTGAAGCGGCTGTTTCCCGAGGCGCACTGGAACCCGCTGCACCTGCGCATCATTTTCTTCGGCCGCCAGCACTGCACGGCCCGCGGCTGCGACGGCACGGTGTGCGAAATCTGCCGGGCGCTTTTCCCCGGGCGGAAACCGCTCAAGAAAAGGTAGATCCTCTCTTGTAGGGACCGAGCTCGCTCGGTCCTTCTGGCGCGATACCGTCACGAGGACCGAGCAAGCTCGGCCCCTACCGACAACCGATTAAATTCGAGTTGATTCGGACCTGCGGACTCTCAACCTTCGGCCCCCTGTTTCGGACGCATAGCTCAGTTGGTTAGAGCACGTGCTTCACACGCACGGGGTCACAGGTTCGAGTCCTGTTGCGTCCACCATCCGCCGACGCTTTTGCGCAGCAAAAGCTATGGCGAGATGCCTCGCCGAAACTCGTAGAGTGCAGGCGGGCCGCTCCCGCCTTTTACTCGAACACCGGCCGGAGCTGCTGGCTGAGCTTCTCGTGCTGCTCCTGCAGGTCGCGGTAGTGGGCCTTGCGCTGCTTGTCGGGCGTGCAGCGGGTCGACTCGTTGAGCGCGACGATGCCGGTGGCGAGATCCGAGAGCTTGGTCTTTTTGCCTTCGCGCAGCGCCACGCACCACGCGGCCTGGAGCGCGCCGCCGAGCGCGGCGCCCTCATCCTCGACCATCGCCACGACGGGCACGCCGAAGACGTCGGCCATCATCTGGCGCCAGCCGGCGGACCGGGCGCCGCCGCCGGTCACGCGGATCTCCTTCGCCTTCACGCCGAGGGCGGCGAGGCGGCGCAGGCCGTAGTTCATGTTCATCGTCACGCCCTCCATCGCGGCGCGCGCGATCATCGGCGCGGTGAGCGTCGAGCGGGTGAGGCCGGTGAAGACGCCCGTGGCGCGCGGCAGGTTGGGCGTGCGCTCGCCGTCGAGATAGGGGAGGAGCGACAGGCCGCCGGCGCCGACCGGCGCGGACGCCACCGCCTGCTCGAGCTGGCCGTGGTCCCAGCCGAAGAGCGCGCGGACCTGCTCGGTGACCATGGTGACGTTCATCGTGCACAGCAGCGGCAGCCAGCCGCCGGTCGACGAGCAGAACGCCGCGATCTCGCCGCGCGGGTCGACGACGGGCTTGTGGCAATAGGCGTAGATCGTGCCGCTGGTGCCGAGACTGGCGCTGACGACGCCGGGGGTGACGTTGCCCGTGCCGATCGCGCCCATCATGTTGTCGCCGCCGCCGGCGCTGACGACGACGTTGGCGGAGAAGCCGTACTTCCGCGCGATGTCCGGGCGGAGCGTGCCGGCTGCGGCGTGCGACGGCGAAAGCCCGGGCAGCCAGTCGGCGAGGGCCGGGTCGAGGGCGTTGATCACGGCGGAGGACCAGGTGCGCTTGCGGACATCCATCAGCGCCGTGCCGGAGGCGTCGCCGAACTCCATGAAATAATTCCCCGTCAGGTGGAAGTTGAGGTAGTCGTGCGGCAGGAGCACGTGGCGCAGGCGGCGGTAGTGCGAGGGCTCGTGGCGTTTCAGCCAGAGGATCTTCGGGGCGGTGAAACCGGGCAGGAAGGCCAGGCCGGCCTTGCGGATCGCCGCGGCCTCGCCGCCGATCTTCCTCGTGAGGAGGGCGCACTCGGCGGTGGTGCTGGTGTCGCACCAGAGCTTGGCCGGGCGGATCACGTCGCCCTTCTCGTCGAGCGGCACGAACCCGTGCTGCTGGCCGGAGATGCCGATCCCGCTGACGCGGGCGCGGTCGATCTTCGCCGCGACCTCGAGGATCACGTGGTCGAGCGCCGCGGTCCATTCCTGCGGATGCTGCTCCATGTGGCCGGCGGGCAGGCCCGCGATGAGCGTGTGCGGGGCGCGCGCCTCGGCGACGATGGTCTGGATGTCGAGGTCGAGGACGACCGCCTTGGTGCTCTGGGTGCCGCTGTCGATGCCGATGAAGAGGGACATGGGAAAAGATTGGAAGGACAGGCTGGTTGCGCCGAGATGATTTCTCCCCGCCGGATTGTCATGCCTGTAATTTCTCCCGGCGAGGGGACATTGCGCTATTTTTAGCGCAGATTACGTCTGGCCCGCCCTGTAACCGGGCCATCATCCTGTCCAACAGCCGACTGGCGGAGTCCTTGTTTCCCCCGAGTGCTTCGCAAAGTTGGCGGCCTTCCCCCACACCCCCTTGCGTGCGGACACCCCGCTCCAATTTTTGGAGTCTTCCGTCCGCCGAGACCCAACCCCCAGCCTCCTTAGTTCGTTTCCCGACCCACGCCGTGAGCTCCTCCCGTGAGACGCGGCGGATAGCGATCCCCACCTGACCCACATCCCCTTGGCCGCGTCCAGCCGCGCACCCGCGCGGGTGCGCGCCAATTTCCAACCACCCCATGAACAACGTAAGAAAAAACCTCGCCGTGCTCGCCGCTTTGGCCGGCACGTGGCCGCTGGCCGCCCAGACCAAGACCCCGTCGTCCCCCGCGGACGAAAAGGTCCTTGAGCTGTCTCCGTTCGAAGTGAACGCCTCCAACGATGTCGGCTACCAGGCGACCGACACCCTGGGCGGCACCCGCATCCGCACCAACCTGCGCGACGTGGGTTCCGCGATCTCGGTCGCCACGAAGGAATTCATGCGCGACATCGGTGCCACCGACTCGGCCTCGCTGCTCCAGTACATGACGAGCACCGAGGTCGGCGGCGTGCGCGGCAATTTCATGCTCGGCAGCAACGTCGGCGACTCCGCCGCGATCAACGACAACGCCGCCCGCCAGTCGCCGCAAAGCAACACCCGCGTGCGCGGCCTCGACGCCGCGGACAACACCCGCGATTTCTTCCTCACGGACATCCCGTTCGACACGTACAACGTCTCGCGCGTCGACATCCAGCGCGGCGCCAACTCGATCCTGTTCGGCAACGGCAGCGGCGCGGGCATCATCAACGGCTCGACCGATTCCGCGCTGCTCGGCCAGAACTCGACCAGCGTCAACGTCCGTTACGGCAGCTACGGCAGCTACCGCGGCAGCATCAACATCAACCGCGACTTGATCCCCAACGAACTGGCGATCCGCATCGCGCTCCTCAAGAACCAGACCTATTACGAGCAGGAGCCCGCCTTCAACCAGGACGACCGCCAGTATGCCGCCCTGCGCTGGGAGCCCAAGTTCCTGAAGAAAGGCAGCGCCCGCACGACGTTCAAGGTCTCCTACGAGAACGGCAACATCACGGCCAACCGCCCGCGCGTGAACACGATCAACGACGCGATCACGCCGTGGTTCCTGACGGCCCCGAAGGAGCTTCGCTCGCCGACGCCGCTGGGTCGCGCCGCCGGCCAGGATGACACGCTGCTCGGCGTCATGATGCCGATGATCTCGCACGCGGGCTATGACCCGTTTGTCACCGGCATCGCGAACGCCTCGCTCGACCCGAGCCGCAAGGACATCGGCGCCCGCGCCACCTTCAACGCCACCACCAACCCCAATGCGGAAGGATGGCTCGGCGCCTTCGTCAAGACCAACGACCAGGGCGGCGCCCAGATCGGGCCCGGCATCGACGTCAGCAACGGCGGCAACACCTTCTGGATCGCCGAGTATGACAATCCTTCCTCGAGCGACCTCGGCCGCTACCTGTATCCCGCCTATGGCAACGTGATGTACAATACGGTTGCCGCCAACGGCCTGCGCAGTGGCGCCACCCCCTCGGCCCTCCGCGCGCCCGACATGACCGGCCTCCTCCGCCTCGACCAGTACTCCTTCCGCGGCGACGGCTCGTTCCTCTACACCCTGCAGGGCGTCTGGCGCTCCAACACCATCACCGATCCCTCGATCTTCAACTTCTACAAGAACCTGATCGACGGCCCGAACAAGGGCGAAGGTTCGAAATTCAAGGCCTTCAATGCCTCGGTGGACCAGACCTTCTGGGATGACCGCCTCGGCTTCCAGCTCGCCGTGGACCAGCAGGAATACTCCGACTACCGCTACGGCAACCTGAACAACCCGACGCTCACGATCGACATGTACAGGTACCTGCCGGTCGCGAACTACAATGCGGGCACGGGCCTGTTTGAGCCCGTCGTGAACCCGAACTTCGGCCGGCCGTACGTCATCAGCCAGACGACGGGCAACAACCGCCGCACCTTCAAGAAGGACACCGTGCGCTTCACGCCGTACGCGGACCTGAACTTCCCGGACCTGCTGAAGACCGACAACGTCCTGGCCAAGGTCCTCGGCCGGCACACGATCACGGGACTGCTGGATCACTACCAGTCCGAGAATTTCTCGACCAACTGGACGCGTTACTCGGTTGATGCGAACCAGGCCGCCTCGATCTTCGGCCCGAACCGTACCATCACCGGCGCCGAGCGCGCCGTGGCGGTCATCAGCTATCTCGGGCCCGACATCCACAGCCTGCCCACGCTGTCGGGTGTCAACCTGTCGCCCATCACCGCCCTGCAGCAACCGCAGACCTACCTGACCAACAGCGGCAACACGATCGCGAACAACGCGTACTACTTCAACTCGAACTGGACCGGCGCGGCCCTGCCCGCCGGCTCGAGCGTGGCCTACACGCCGCCGGCCCTCGGCCTCGCGCCCAACCAGGTGGGCGGTGCGGCCACCACGCAGAGCAACAATCCCGCGAATTACGGGGCCTGGAGCGGCACGCCGCGCCAGCTCTCGGTCACGACCGCCGACTTCGGCAACGAGCGGGAGCTCAGCACCTCGGCGAGCCAGACCAAGAGCAAGATCACGTCCAAGGCGTTGGTCGACCAATGGGCGCTGCTTGACCGCTCGGTTGTCGTCACGGCCGGCGTTCGCAAGGACAAGATCGACACTTACACCCCCGGCAACCCGCAGCTCGCGGCCGACTCGCCGGCCCGCACGGGTCAGCGTCTGGTCCCGAACACCACGGGCGCGGTGGATTGGGACGCGCCATTCGACTACCCCGGTTCGCCCAGCTCCTCTTATGAGAGCAGCTGGCTCAAGACCTACGGCGTCGTCCTGCACTCGCCGAAGTTCATCAACAAGCACCTGCCCTGGGGCATGGAGTTCAGCCTGTTCTACAACAAGTCCGAGAACTTCCGCCCGGAAACCCGGCGCGACCCGATCAACGGTTCCACCCTGACGCCTCCGACCGGCGACACGAAGGACTACGGCATCATGGTCAGCGCGCTCGACGGCCGCGTCTCGCTGAAGGTCAACCGCTATGAGACCAAGGTGCAGAACGCGACGCTGCAGGACAACTCGGTCCTGAACTTCATCCGCGACGAAGTCACCCGCGGCATCCAGTTCTCGAAGTCGGTGATCTACATCAACGACATCAACCACGGCACCAACGTGAGCGGCGGCAACCCCGGGCTCGTCGTTGGCACGCCGGGCTCCGCCGGCAACAGCAGCTACGCCTATCGCGCCAGCTCGCAGCCGCAGAATCCGGACTCGAACAACGGCGACCTGGATCCGGGCAACACGCACTGGTATCCCTGGCAGCCGGCCCGCGCCGCCACCGCCGCGCAGCCGTGGACGCTCGCCGAATGGCAGGCGGAGGAAACGCACGCCCTCGCCGCCGCCAACGCCTTCCTGAGTTCGCTGGCCTCCCCCGAGGCGGTGCAGTTCATGACGGCCAACAACATCAATCCCAACAACTGGGACTACCACCTCGGCAATAACAACATCTCCAGCCAGGCCCCGGCCAACGTCCAGGTCACCGGCGACACCGTGTCGAAGGGTACGGAATACGAGCTCTTCCTCCGGCCGCTGCCGAATTGGAACGTGTCGATCAACGCCGCCAAGACGTTCGCGACCCGCCTCAACCTCGCCGGCAACGTGGCCGACTGGCTCGCCACCCGCTGGGATCTCTACAACCTGCCTGACCCGAACTATCCGGGCGGCCTGCTGGCCGGCGACGTCCGCTGGTTCGGCGGCGGCCAGGGCAACGTTTCCTCCGGCAACGCCCGCTTCGGCCGCAACGGCTACAAGTTCTTCAGCGAGTTCCACGCCCGCGAAGGCGTCAACGTGGCGGAACTCCGCCCGTGGCGCTTCAACGTCGTGTCGAACTACAACTTCACGCGCAGCCGCCTCAAGGGCGTGTTCGTCGGCGGCGCGTATCGCTGGGAGGACAAGAGCGTCGTCGGTTACGGCGTCACCGAAACCGACCATGAGGTGATCCGCCAGGTCGGCACGCAGACCGTCTCGGTCCGCGCGGCGATCGGCAAACTCGACACGAACAAGCCGTTCTACGGCCCCGAGGAAAAGCACCTCGATCTCTGGGTCGGTTACCAGCGCAAGATCTGGAAGGGCATGGACTGGCGCATCCAGCTGAACGTTTACAACGTCGGCGAGAACGACCACTTGGTGCCGATCTCCGTCAACCCGGATGGCTCCACGGCCGCGGCGCGCATCGCCACCGGCATGGAGTGGTACGTCTCCAACAGCATCAAGTTCTAAGGACACATCGTTCCCCGGGACTTTTCCCCGCCGGCGCCCCGCAACGGGCGCCGGCTTTTTTTCGCCGCCGCCGGGATGGTTTCCCCGCGCGGAGCCGGATCAGTGATCCCGCCCGGCAGGTTCAGTCCGCGCTAGGGTCCGCGCAGCCGGCGGACCGCCTCCTGCGCGGCGGTCCAGTCGGGCTGGAGGCGGGCGGCGGCCTCGAAATGCCCGAGGGCCTCGGCCTGCCGGCCGGGCGTCGCGAGCAGCACGCGCCCCAGGTTGAAATGCGCCTCGGCCATGTCCGGCGCCAGGCGGAGTGCCGTCTCCAGCGCGATGCTGGCCTCCGCGCGCTGTTCGGGCCGGGTCATCAGCACGCTGCCGAGGTTGAACCAGGCATCCGGATAGGCCGGCCGCAGGCGCACCGCGGCCTGGAATTCGGCGACGGCTTCGGGCCACCGCCCGGGCTCGCGCGCCAGCGCGCTGCCAAGGTTGTTGTGCGCCTCGGCGTAGTCCGGCTTCAGGCGCAGTGCGGTTTGGTATTCGGCCAGGGCCTCGGGCAGGCGGCCGGGCAGGTCCGCCAGCACGCCGGCGAGGTTGTTGTGCGCCTCGGCGAAGTCGGGGCGCGCCTGCAGCACGGCGCGGTATTCGGCGACCGCCTCCGGGGCGCGCGCCGGGTCGGCGGCGAGGAGGTTCGCCAGGGCCAGGCGCAGCGCGGTGTCGTCCGGTTTCAAGGCGAGGGCGGCGCGGTATTCCGCGCGCGCGTCATCCGTCCGCCCCGGCAGCCGGGCAAGGGCGCCGGCGAGGTTCGCATGCACCTCGGGCACGTCGTGCTGGAGGCGCAGCGCGGTTTCGTACTCCGCCACGGCCTCGGGCAGGCGGCCCGGCAGCCGCGCGAGCGCGTTGCCGAGGTTGTTGTGGGCGCGCGCGTGGTCGGGCTTGAGGCGCACCGCTTCCTGGAAGTGCGTCATCGCCTCCGCCAGCCCGCCGGGTTGCGCCTCAAGGATCGCGCCGAGGTTGTTGTGCGCAAGCCAGCAGTCCGGATTGCGGGCGAGCGTCGCGCGGTAGAGCGTCTCGGCGTTGCGGTACGTGCCGGCCTGCCGCCAGGTCAGGCC
>CAYZSN010000291.1:0-19827 GCA_964481095.1 uncultured Oleiharenicola sp.
ACGTGTTCGTGTCCGGCACCGCCGGCCAGGCCGGCCGGCTTTTCCTCGGGCAGAAGGACGGCTCCTATGCCGCCGCGCCCGACCAGCCCTGGGCGGCCGCGCTCGAGGCCGACGACGTCGGCGCGACCTTCCTCGACCTGAACGGCGACGGCGCGCCCGACCTGTTCATCTCCGCCGGCGGCGTGCAGGTCGACCGCGGCAACGCGCTCCTCAACGACCGCGTCTACCTCAACGACGGCCACGGCAAGTTCAGCCTCGCGCCGGAGGGCACGCTGCCCGCCGACGGCGAGAGCACCGGCGTCGCGGCCTCGGCGGACTTCGATGGCGACGGCCGCGCCGATCTTTTCGTCGGCGGACGCGTGGTGCCGGGCAAGTACCCGGCCACCCCGCGCAGCTTCCTCTACCGCAATGCCGGCGGCAAGCTCGTCGACGTCACCGATGAGGTTGCACCGGGCTTGCGCGAGCTCGGCATGGTCACGGCGGCCGCGTGGGCCGACATCGACGGCGACAAGCACCCCGACCTGCTCGTTGCCACCGAATGGGGCCCGGTCAGCTATTTCCACAACACCGGGAAGAAACTCGAGAATCTTACCGCCCACGCCGGCCTCGCGGGCGTCACGGGCTGGTGGAACGCGCTCACCGTGGCCGACGTGAACGGTGACGGCCGCCCCGATCTCGTCGCCGGCAACGTGGGCCTCAACACCAAGTATCGCGCCTCGGCCGCCGAGCCCGCCGTGCTCTACGCCGGGGACCTCGACGGCACCGGCCGCGAGCAGCTCATCGAGGCGCAGTATGAGGGCGGCCGGCTCGTCCCGCTGCGCGGCCGCAGCAAGCTGGCCTACGCCTATCCCTGGCTGCCGCGGAAATTCCCGACGTACAAGGCCTTCGCCGGCGCGTCGCTCGCCGACATCTTCGGCGCCGACAGGCTTGCCGCCGTGAGGAAGCTCTCCGCGACCGAGCTCGCCAGCGGCGTTTTCCTGCAGCAATCGGACGGCATGTTCCGCTTCACCGCCTTGCCGCGCACCGCGCAGATCGCGCCGATCAACGCAATCGTGGCCCGCGACCTCGATGGCGACGGCAAGCTCGACCTCTTGTGCGTCGGCAACGACTTCGGCCCTGAACCGACGACCGGCCGCTTCGACGGCGGGCTGGGCGTCGTGTTGAAGGGCGACGGCCAGGGCGGCTTCACCGCGTTGCTGCCCGCGCAGTCCGGCCTGTCCGTGCCCGGCGAAGCCCGCGCGGCGGCCGTCATCCCGGCGACCGCCGGCGTGCGCATCGCGATCGCCTGCAACCAGGGACCGCTGCTCCTGTTCGAGCGGAAGTAGGAATTAACCACTGAGGCACGGAGACACAGAGGATTTCTCTGTGCCTCGGTGTCTCTGTGATTCAATTCAGCGGTCTTGGTCTGCAGGTTTCCTGCTCGAGTTCCGCCGGTCGAAAGGGAGCACGGCGCGGGGTTTGCGCGCGGACGATTCCCGGGCAGGGTGGCGCCATACCCCATGAAAAGCCTCCTGCATTTCGTCCTGTGGTCGCTCCTGCTCGCCGGCGCCCGCGCCTTCGCCCAAGGCAGTTGTCCGGCCTGCCCTGGGCCAAGGCGAAGGCAAATCTCGGAGTGGTATAACGCCTCCGTTTTGCCGATCGCTCCGAGGGCTCCGGTTGTGGGCGACAAGGGGAGAAACCAAGGCTCGCCTCGCGGGGCGGAGGGATTCTAATCATCCCATGCTTTCCCGAACCCTGATGCTGATTGGTGGGTGGTTTCTCGCGGTCGTGACGACCGCCGTGGCGGCGGATCCGGCGCCCGTGGCTTTGTTCAATGGCAAGGACCTGACCGGTTGGTATTCCTTCCTCGAAAAACACGGCCGCGACCAGGATCCCAACGGCAATTTCAAGGTCGAGGACGGCGCGATCCACATCCTCGGCCAGGACTTCGGCTACATCGCGACGGAGAAGTCCTACGAGAACTATACGCTGACGGTGGAGTACAAATGGGGCACGAAGCAGTTCGCCCCGCGCGCCACCGGCAAGCGCGACAGCGGCATCCTTTATCATTTTCCCGAGGGCGTACCCGACAAGGTCTGGCCGAAGTCCCTCGAGTGCCAGGTGCAGGAGACCGACACCGGTGACATCTGGTGCGTCGGCGGCACCACCGTCGACTCGCCCAACCACAGCGCCATCGAGTGGAACCAGAAGCGCATCTACAAGACGGAAAACTTCGAGAAGCCGAACGACCAGTGGAACACCGTCAGGATCGTCGCGCGCGGCGATACCATCGAGCACTACGTCAACGGCCACCTCGTCAACTCCGGCACGCACGCCACGGTCACCCGCGGCCGGATCCTGCTGCAGGCCGAGGGCGCCGAGATCTATTACCGGCGCGTCGAGCTGACGCCCCTGCCGTAGTTCGATATGCCTCTTCCGATCCTTTGAACCACAGAGACACTGAGGCACAGGGAAATCAGTCCGACCTTTGTGCCTCTGTGGTTAAGTCCGGATGGCTCGGTCACGAAAACCAAGGCTCGCCTCGCGGGTCGGAGGGATTCTAATCGCGCCATGCTTTCCCGTGTTTTGCCCGCCGGTGTTTTGCTCGCCGGCGCCGCCCTCGCGGCGGACAATTCCCCGCTCGCGGATTCGGCCTCGGCCTTCGTCCGCTCGCAGGCGGCGAGCGCGGTGCAATGGCACCCGTGGACCGACGCCGCGCTGGCCGCGGCGCAAAAGCAGCCGCACAGCGTCTATGTGTTCATCGGTTCGCCCCTGAGCGAGCTGACGCGCGCCACGATCGCCCAGACCTTCACGCAGCCGAAGACCGTCGCGTGGCTGAACGAGAATTTCTACTGCATCTTCGTCGACGCCGATGCCCAGCCGGATGTCGCCGCCTACGGCCAGCACTATATCCGCAGCATCAAGCAGCTCCGCGGCTCGCCGGTGCACCTGTGGCTGACGCCCGGCCTGCGGATCTACGACGGCGCCAACTACCTGCCGCCGTCCGAGGAGTGGGGCAAACCGGGCTTCCTCAAGGCGGCCCGCAGCGCGCTCGACACCTGGCAGGCCGGCGGGGGCCGGGCGCAGGCGCTCGCCGCCGAGGCGCTCGACCTGATGAAGGTGCCGCCGCTGGAGAAGACGGCGAAGATCGATGTGGCGGCGAAACTCGACGCGGCTGCGCAGGCGTGGATCGCCACCGCCGACCCGGTAAACGGCGGCTTCGGCGGCGCGCCCAAGCAACCCGAGCCCGAACTGATCCGTTTCCTGCTCACGCGCCAGGACGCCGCCTCGCGTGATGCCGCGCTCAATGCCGCCCGCGCGCTCGTGAAGGGCGCGCTGCGCGACCCGGTCGATGGCGGCTTCTACCGCCGCTGCATCGACGAGGCCTGGCAGGAGCCTTACCGCCAGAAGACGCTCCTCGACCAGGCGCGCATCGCGCTGGCTCTGTTCGACGCCGCCGACGCCGCCGACGCGCTCGACGCGGCCAACGCGACGAAGGACGTGAAGGACAACTCGCTCCGCCGGGCGGCCATCGGCGCCTTGGATTTTGCGCTGAAGGAACTGCGGAATCCGGACGGTTCATTCGCCCTGGCGCTCGACGGGACGCTCGAGGAGAACGCCGATCCGGCAAAGCGGCCGAAGTTTGTGAAGGTGGGGACAGCCAGGTTGGCGCCAGTGGGCCTATTCATTGTTGCGCTGCAGCGCAGTGGAGAAAAACGGCTCATGAGCCTGGCTCTTGCAATGATGAACCAACAGCTCGTACCAAAGAAGTGGATTTCGACGGCCGCGGATTTGTCGAGCGTGGCATTGGCCGGGTATGTCTTGAAGGCGGAAAATCGGGATATGCCGCTGCCGATCGCCAGGGATATTTATTTCGATCCGTCTACCGGGACCTATATGGCCTCACCCGCCCAGCTGCCGCCGGGCATCGCGCTGCGCGTGCCGGCGTCGGGTGAAACGCCCTCGGCCGAGGTGCTGGCGTTGCTGGCGGGCGTGGATGCCAAGACCGCCGACCTGATCCGCCGCGGCCTGTTCTCGGCGATCGAGTACGACGACCTGCCCCCCGGCGACGTGCTGCTGGGCCTGGCCCAAGGCAGGTAGTTGCCACGAAAAACACGAAGGCGCGGCCGCCGGTGAAATCTTCAAGGCGCCTATAGGCGCGCAGTGGACGCAATGGCAGGATAGACGTTTTTGTGCTTTTTGTGGCCAATCGGTTCGGTTGTCTTTGACACCATGCCTGCACCCCGAGCCTACGTCTACATCCTCCGCTGCGGTGATGGGACGCTCTACATCGGGACGGCGCGTGACATCGCCGTCCGCCTCGCCCGGCACGCGGCCGGCAAGGGCGCCAAGTACACGCGTTCGCGCGGGCCGCTGCAGCTGGCGTGGCAGGAAGGCCCGATGACCGTCAGCCGGGCGCTGCGCCGCGAGCACCAGCTCAAGCAGCTGACGCGTCTGCAAAAAATGGCGTTCATCGCCGGCAACCTGGTCGTGAACCTTCCGCGGCGGCGAAAGGCGCAGAAATCGCGAAATCAGCCATCGGGCACCTAAAATCTTAAATCTCGATCCCGCGGCGGATCGACTTTTTCGATTTACGCTTAGCGATACCCGATTTCACGATTTCCCCAGCCCTCAGGGCAGCGTCACCGTTTGCGTTCCCGCTTTCAGCACCACGCTTTTCCCCTTCCACACGAACTCGCCCGTCACGCCCGCGGGCAGGGCGATTTCCGCCTTCACGCCGTCGCCGGCGCGCTGGAGCTTGGCGACGATCTCGCCCTGCGGATGCGGCACCTTGCCCTCGGCATGTTGCAACGCGCCGAGGTGCGGCTCGATCCGCACGGTGGCGAAACCCGGCGACGCCGGCTCGATGCCGCAGACGGTCGCCAGGAATTCATAGAGCGGTGACGCGCTCCACGCATGGCAGTCGGAGCGGGTGGGATCCTCCTTCTCGGCAAAGGTCGTGAGGCCGTTGGCCAGCATGCGATGCCAGGGGCCCAGCATCGACAGGTAGTCGTCGCCGAGGCCGGCCTGTTTCATCGCCCGGAACAGGTAGAAGCTGAAATAAGTGGTGGCCTGGGCGATCGTCGGGTCGTGCGCCACGCGCTGCATGAGGTCGCGGGCGGCGGCGCCGTCAATCGCGCCCGCCAGCACGGCAAAGCTGTTGGTGTGCTGGCTGAAGTTCTTCTGCGCCGGGGTGTCGGCGTACAGCTTCCGCTCCGCATCCCAGCAGGACTTCGTCACGGCGCGCTTCAACTGCCCGGCGAGCTGGGCGTAGTGCGCGGCCTCATCGTGCAATTCGAACTGGTCGTAGAGTTCGGCCGCGTGCTGGAGGGTGAGCGCGAATTGGAGCGTGATGGCGGCCGAGCCGCCCTCGCGTCCGCCCGGCGGCACGCCGCCGAGCGCGAGCACCGGGTCGGCCGGCCACTCGCTGCCCGGCACCCAGTCCACATACGGCCAGTAGGGCAGCGGCCCGAGCAGGCCGGTCGACGGATCGAGGTGCCGTTCGAACCAGTCGAGCACGGCGTGCACGCCGGGCAGGCGGGCCTTGACGAAGGCCTCGTCGCTCCGGTGCCGCAGGTAGTCGTGCACCATGTCGACCCAGAAGAGGGAAAAGGTGGGGATGAGCTGCGGGCTGGCGGACGGATAACGGCTTTGCGTGATCCCCTCGGGCAGGCGCGAACGGTCGAACAGCTCAAGCGCGTTGCGCATCAGGCGGTCGTCGCCGGTGACATAGAGCGAGACCAGCGCCTGGATGCGGGTGTCGCCGATGTATTGGAGTTGCTCGTAGTAGGGGCAGTCGAAGTAGGTGTCGTTCGCGCACAGGCGCGCCGTGCGCCAGCCGGTCTCCCAGATTCGGGCCAGGCGCGGGTCGTCGCTGGTGAACGCACCGCGCTCGGCGAACGGGTAGCCGGTGAAGACACCGTGGAAATCCTGCACGGTGAGCGGCTCGTCGCCGGTCTCGCAGCGCAGCTCGACATAGCGGAACGTGCGGAACTCATCCGGAGCGAACACCCGGTCCGCGCCGCCGTCGGGCCGGAATTCGTCGCCCACGCCGGCGAGCTGGCGGCCCTCGATGTCGTTGCGGTTCCCCTTCTGCATGTTTGCGTCGAGCATCGCCTCGGCATAGTTGAGCCGCACGCGCGCGCCCCTGCCGCCGGACACCGTGAGCTGCGGGAAGGCATTGGTGAGAAAACCCTGGTCGAGCAGCAGCGACGCCTCGGTGTGGGCCGGCACGGTGAACGGGGCGAAACCGGGCGCGAAGGTCGGGCTGAGGGTGAGGCCGGTCGCGCGGCGCACGCCGGGCTGGCGCAACGGTGTCTCTTCCATGAGCGGGAGCGTGCGCGGGCTGAGCCAGGTCATGTCCTCCGCGCCGAAGCCGGCCGGCGTGCCGCGGTCGAGCAGCTTCGCGGCCTTCCAAGCCTGGTCGGGGAAATCCGCCTTCTCCCAGTCCCAGGGGTAGGCGTTGCCATCGAGACTCTCGCCGGGACCGAGGGCGAAGTAGGTGTGCAGCTTGCCGCGGTCGTCGGCGAACGGCTGCGTCGCGGGGTCGAGCCACGCCTTCCACGAAGCGTTGGTGTCGGCGATGCGCTCAGCGGTGGTGTCGCCCTGCAGGATGAAGCCAAGCCGCCGGCCCATGCTGGCCAGCGGGCCGCCGTCGCCGTAGCTGCGGACGCGGGCGGTGATGACGTTCGCGCCGGCCTGGAGGAACGGCGCAAGGTCCACGGTTTCATAGCGCCACAGCGGGGCGGCGCTCCATTGCGGGCCGAAGACGACGGGACGGCCGTTGACCTTGAGGCGGTAGCGGGCGTCGCCGCTCACGTGCACAAGGAATTTCTCCGGCTTCTGCGGCAGGTCGAGCGTCTTGCGGAAAAGCACCACCGCGTAATCGGCGCGCGGGGCGCCGGCCGCCGTGATCCAATGGGCCGGCCAGCGCTCATGCTGGAGGTCCGGCGCGGTGGCGCCGGCGATGACGCCGGCCAAAAATGCGACAAACGCGACAGGGTAACGAAACCGCATGCGGCAACTATGCGCGCAGGCTGATCAGGCACAAGCAGCCTGTCGGGCTACTTCCGGCCGGGACGTCCTTCCTGTTTCCCGGTTTTCCGGCCGCGCGGCTTCGGCGCGGGGGCGGCGCCCGGGGCCGCCTGGATGAACGGGGTGTAGACCGCGGAGAATTTCCGGGGAAAGCGCCCGGTGAGCAGGACGCCGTCATCGACCGATTCCTGCTTCCGCACCTGGCCGGCGGCGTGGAGCTTGGAGATCACGTCGTAGCGATGGTGGGGAATGAGCAGCTCCACCGATTCCTGGTCGTCGACCGCCAGCTCCTCGCAGCGCGCGAGCAGGCGCGGCAGGCCCTCGCCGCTATGGACGCTGATGAAGAGTGCGTCGGGATGCTGGGCCTTGAGCAGCGCGAGCGTCTTGGGCTCGGTCGCGTCGATCTTGTTGAAAACGGTGATCGTGGGCTTGTCCGCCGCGCCGAGTTCGCCGAGGACCGCCAGCGTGGTGGCGTGGTGCTGGTCGACGTTAGGGTTCGTGGCGTCGAGCACGTGGATGAGGAATTCCGAGACGACGACCTCCTCGAGCGTGGCCTTGAACGCCTCGACGAGGCGGTGGGGCAGGCGGCGGATGAACCCGACGGTGTCGGTCAGCAGCAACGTGCGGCCGTCAGGCAGCGAGAGCTGGCGCGTGGTCGGGTCGAGCGTGGCGAAAAGCTTGTCGGCGGCGAGGACGCCCGCGCCCGTGAGCTTGTTGAGCAGGGAGGACTTGCCGGCGTTGGTGTAGCCGACGATGGCGGCGCCGGGGACGGGTGTGCGCAGCCGGCGGCGGCGCTGGGTGGCGCGCTGCGACATGACCGTGGCGATCTCGGCCTTCAGGCGCGTGATGCGGTCGCGGACGATGCGGCGGTCCTGCTCGAGCTGCGTTTCGCCTTCGCCACCGAGCGAGCCTTTGCCGCGCTGGCGCGACAGGTGGGTCCACGCGCGGGTGAGGCGTGGCAGGGAGTATTCCATGCGGGCGAGGGCGACCTGCAGGACGGCTTCGCGCGTCTGGGCGCGGTCGGCGAAGATTTCCAGGATCACCTCCTGGCGGTCGATGACGGCGAGGCCGGATTCCTCCTCCCAGTTGCGCTGCTGCGCGGGGGAAAGTTCCTCGTCGAGCACGATGAGGTCGGCGCCGTCTTCCTTCGCCTGCGCCATCAGTTCGGCGGCCTTGCCGGAGCCGATGAGGAATTTCGGCTGCTGGCGGTCGCGCAGCGTGACCAGCGTCGCGCGGGTGACGCCGAGGCCGAGGTTCTCGACGAGTTCCCGCAGCTCCTCGAGCAGCTCCGCGCCCTCGCCGGGCTGCATGTCGGGTGTCTGCACGCCCACCAGCAGGGCGCGGGTGACTTTCTTCTCGTCGGTGAGGAAATCGGCCATCCGCGAGACACAAGGGTCCGCCGCGCCAGAGTCAAACACGGGCAGATCTGCCATTCACGAAGCGGAAACAAGTAGTCTATTAAACTACTTGATGGCGGGGAAGGGGCCGTCGGTAAGTAGTTTAATAGACTACTTGTTTCCGCGGAATGGGGCGAGGGGCAGGAGAGTTCAAGGCTCGTCGCCCGCCAGCACCCGCCGGGTGCGCGCCCGGTCGAACTCGCCCTCCCAGGCGGAGACGGCGATGACCGCCACGCCGTTGCCGATGAGGTTGGTCACGGCGCGGGCCTCCGACATGAAGCGGTCGATGCCGATGATCAGCGAAAGTCCGCCGGCCGGGATGGCGTGCGTGGCTTCGAGCGTGGTTGAGAGCGTGATGAAGCCGCCGCCGGTGACGGCGGCCGCGCCCTTCGAGGTGAGCAGCAGGATGCCCACGAGGCCCAGCTGTTGCCAGAGCGTGAACGACGTGTCCGTCGCCTGGGCGATGAACACCGCCGCCATGGTCAGGTAGATGCACGTGCCGTCGAGGTTGAACGAATAGCCGGTGGGCAGCACGAGCCCGACGACCGGCTGCGCGCAGCCGAGGTGCTCGAGCTTGGCGAGCATGCCGGGCAGGGCGGGCTCCGACGATGACGTGCCGACCACGAGCAGGATCTCCTCACGGATGTAGCGCAGGTAGCGCCAGAGGCTCAGGCCGACCAGCCGCAGCACGCCGCCGAGGACCATGACGATGAACACGGCCATTGTCACGTAGACGCTGAGCAGGAGCTTTGCGAGCGAAGCGAGGGAACCGAGGCCGAACTGCCCCACGGTGTACGCCATCGCGCCGAAGGCCGCGAGCGGCGCGAACCGCATCAGGAGGGCGACGATCCGCATGAGGATCCGGAACACCGCGTCGAGCAGGTCGAGGGCGGGGCGGGCCCGTTCGCCCAGTTGGGCCGCCGCAACGCCGGTGAGCACGGCGAGCAGGAGCACCTGCAGGATGTCGCCCGAGGTGAACGCGCCGACGAAGGTGGCGGGGATGATGTTCAGCAGGAACTGGACGACGGTGAGCTTCTGGCCGGGCGCGGCGGCCAGCCCGGCGACCTTCGCGTGGATGTCCGCCCCCGGCTGGATCCAGTTGACGACGACCAGGCCGATAACGAGGGCGGCCGTGGTGAGGACCTCGAAATAAACGAGGGCCTTGAGGCCGACGCGACCCACGCGGCGCAGGTCGCGCATCCCGCCAATGCCGCTGACGATGGCCGCGAAGACAATCGGGCCGATCAGCATCTTCACGAGCTTGATGAAGGCGTCGCCGAGCGGCTGGAGTGCGGCGCCCGCCTCCGGCTGGAAATGTCCCAGCAGCGATCCCAGCGCGACCGCGAGCAGCACCTGCACGTAAAGGTGGCGGAGGTATTTCATGGGGTGCGGGCAGGCTGGGGCGGTGGAACCGGCGCGTCAACGGTCAGGCTCCGGCACAAGTAACCCATTGGGTTACTTGTGCCGGAAGGGATGGCGCGATTTGCGGTTGCAGCCGGCGGCGAGGTGGCAATCGTGGCGGCGTCCGGCGCGAACTCGTGCGCGACCGGACACTGCAAAGTTCAACTCCCGTCTCCGGACAAACCCAAGGCCTGATCGCCATGCGACAAGCACTCCAGTCCCACCCCCGCCGCCCGCAGGTCTGCCGTTCACGGACAACTGCCGGGGCGGAATGAAGCAGATCACCGATTTTGCCCGGGCGCACCGGGAAGGCCGCCCGATCGTCATGGTCACGGCGTACGACGCCGCCCTGGCGAAGATTGTCGGGCGTTCCCAAGTGGACGCCATCCTCGTCGGTGACAGCGCTGCCATGGTCGTGCACGGGCTGCCCTCCACCGTCCACGCGACGGTGGACATGATGGTGCTGCACACGGCGGCGGTGCGGCGCGGCGCGCCGGAGCACGTCGTGGTCGCCGACATGCCGTTCATGACTTTCCGCCGCGGCCCGGCCGAGGCAGTGCGCGTGGCCGGCGCGCTGATGCAGGCCGGCGCGACCGCGGTGAAGCTGGAAGGGGTGGACGGGCACGAGGACGTGGTCGCTCATCTGGTCGGCAGTGGCATTCCGGTCATGGGCCATCTCGGGTTGACCCCGCAGTCCGTGCATCAGCTCGGTGGCCACCGCCTGCAGGGCCGGTCGGAGTCCGACGCCGCGCGCCTGCGGGCCCAGGCGGCGCGCCTCGCGGAACTCGGCGCATTCTCCGTCGTGCTGGAATGCATTCCCGAGGCGCTTGCGTCCGGGATTACGCGCGACCTGCCCGTCCCGACCATCGGCATCGGCGCCGGCGGTGGCTGTGCCGGCCAGGTGCTCGTGCTGAACGACCTGCTGGGACTGGACGCGACTTTCCGGCCGCGGTTCAGCCGGCGCTACCTCGACGGCCACGCGGCCGTGCTGGCGGCCCTCGACGACTATGCCCGGGACGTGCGCACGGCGGGCTTTCCCGCGCACGGGGAGGTCCTCGCATGAGGATCCATTACAGCCTGGCGGATTGGCAGGGGGCGCGAAGCCGGTTCGATCCGGCGGGGAATTCGATCGGGTTCGTGCCCACGATGGGCGCGCTCCATCCCGGCCACCGGGCGCTGCTGGCCCGCGCGCGGGCGGACAACGACCGGGTGGTGCTGAGCATTTTCGTGAACCCGACCCAGTTCAACGACCCGGCGGACCTGAAGGGCTACCCCCGCACGCTGGACCAGGACCTCCACCTGGCGCGGGAGCTCGTGGACGACGTGATCCTGCCGAAACCGGAGGAGATTTATGCGGACAACTACCATTATCGGGTCACGGAAGGCGCGCTCAGCCGGCGGCTCGAGGGTGCGCACCGGCCCGGACATTTCGACGGGGTGCTGACGGTCGTGCTGAAATTGCTGAACATCGTCCGTGCGCACCGGGCCTATTTCGGCGAGAAGGACTGGCAGCAGCTGCGGCTGATCGAAGGCATGGTGCAGGCTTTCTTCCTGCCGGTGGAGATCGTGGCGTGCGCGACCGAGCGCGATCACGACGGCCTGGCGCTGAGTTCCCGCAACCGGCGCCTGTCACCCGCCGCGCGGAAGCAGGCCGCGCAGTTTCCCCAGGTGCTGCGCACGGCCCCAAACGCGGCGGCGGCGACGGCGGCGCTTGCGGCCGCCGGGTTCATCGTGGACTACGTGGAGGACCACGCGGGGGTGCGCTTGGGCGCGGTCCGCATCGATAACGTGAGGCTCATCGACAATGTCCGGCTCTAACCTGCTCTTTGTCCTCACCGGTTCGATCGCCGCCTACAAGGCGTGCGACGTGGTCTCGCAACTGGTCAGGCGCGGGCACCGCGTGCGCTGCGTGGCGACCGCATCGGCCCTGCGCTTTGTCGGGCCCGCGACGCTGGAGGGGCTCACGGGCCGGCCGGTGGCGACCGAACTCTTCGCACCGGGCCATGCCCTCGCACACATCAACCTGACGCGCTGGGCCGACGCCGTGGTGGTGTGCCCGGCGACCGCGAACACAATCAACCGGCTGGCGGCCGGGCTCGCGGACGACCTGCCCGGGGCGCTGTTCCTGGCGCACGACCGCGCGAAGCCCTGGCTGGTTGCGCCCGCCATGAACCCGGCGATGTGGTTGCATCCCGCGACCACCGCGGCGGTGGCGCGCCTGCAGGCATGGGGCGTGCGTTTTCTCCCGATCGGGGAGGGCCGCACGGCTTGCGGCGAAACCGGCGAAGGCCGGCTGGCGGAGCCGGACGCCCTGGTTGCCGCCATTGAAAACGCGTTGCTGCGCCCGGCGCGCAGGCTGCGGGTGCTGGTCACGGCCGGCGGCACCGCCGAGCCGGTGGACGGCGTCCGGGTGCTGACGAACACCAGCACGGGCGGCACCGGTGCGGCCTTGGCGACCCAGCTGGCGCGCCGCGGCCACGAGGTGGTGCTCCTGCGCGCGCAGTCGGCGCTGCCGGCCGACGGTCCGTGCCAGGAAGAGACTTTTGTAACCTTTGCCGGACTCGCCGAAGCCCTGCGCCGTCTACTGGGCGCCGGCGGGTTCGATGCAGTGATTCACGCAGCGGCGGTGAGTGATTATGGTGTGGACTCGATCACAGTGCCCGGCGGGGTGGTGCCCGCCGGATTGGATTTGAAGATCGGATCCGGTCACTCGCCGCTGCTGCGTCTGCGGCCCAACCCGCGCCTGGTGGACGGCCTGCGCGCCCTGAGCCCGCAACCGTTCACGCTGGTCGCCTTCAAGCTCACCAGCGGCGCCGGCCCGGACGAAGCCGCCGCTGCCATCGCGAAGCTTTTCGCCCATTCCGGCGCCGATTACGTCGTGCACAACGACCTGGCGGCCCGCGATGACGCCGGCGCCTTCCCCGCCGCCATCCACCGGGCCGACGGGTCGGCGGTGATTCATTGCCACGACCGGGGGCCGCTGGCGGCGGCCCTGGTCCAACTCTTGGAAAAACAAACCCAGCCCCTGCCATGCTCCTGACCCTCGATGTAGGCAATTCGCAGATTCACGGCGGCGTGTTCGACGGCGACACGCTGCGCTGCCAGTTCCGCAAGACGACGCAGCCCATCGGGTCATCCGATGAGCTGGGCATTTTTCTCCGCGCGGTGTTGCGCGAGAACAGCCTCGACCCCGCGGCGGTGGATGGCGCGGCCGTCTGCTCGGTGGTGCCGCCCATGTCCTATCCGCTGCGCGCCGCCTGCGTGAAGTACTTCGGCTGCGAGCCTTTTGTGCTGCAGGCGGGCGTGAAGACCGGCCTGAAGATCAAATACCGCAACCCGGCGGAAGTCGGCGCGGACCGAGTGGCCAACGCCATCGCCGCCACGCAGCGCCACCCGGGGCGCGACTGCCTGATCGTGGATTGCGGCACCGCGACGACCTTTGATGTCGTGGCCGCGGCCGGCGATTATCTCGGCGGCGCGATCCTGCCGGGCGTGGGGATTTCGGCGGAGATGCTGTCGAGCCGCACGGCCAAGCTGCCGCGCGTCGAGATTGCCCGGCCGGAAAATGTGTTGGGCCGCACCTCGGCCGAGAGCATCCAGTCGGGCCTTTATCACGGGCATATCGGCGCCATGCGCGGCCTGATCGCGGAACTGACCAGGGAGGCGTTCGGCGGCCGGCCCCCGCAGGTGATCGGCACGGGGGGATTCGCCCGGATGTTCGAGATGGAGGGCTTGTTCGGCGAGATCATCCCCGAGCTCGTGCTTTTCGGGCTGCATCATGCCGAAAAAATCAACCGCGCCAGCCCGTGACCTCCCGATGCGCCTGACCCTGCTCAAGTCGAAGCTCCACCGGGCGACCGTCACCGCGGCCGACCTGACCTACGAAGGCTCGATCGCCATCGCCCCCGAGCTGCGCCGCGCCGCCGGCTTCCTGCTGCACGAGCGCGTCGAAATCTACAACGTGAACAACGGCCAGCGCTTCGCGACCTATGTAATTGGCGGACGCCGGCGGGGCGAGATCATGGTCAATGGCGCCGCAGCGCGGCTGGTCCAGCCGGGCGACGAGGTGATCATCGTGGCCTATGCGGATTTCGAACCGGCCGAGGCGGCGAAGCACGAACCGACGGTCGTGCTCCTCGACAAGAAGAACCGGCCAAAACGGAAGCGGTCGGCCCCGGTCGGCCACTCTGGCCCGGGGGTGTGACATCCCGGCCTTGGCCGGCGCCACGGCGGAGACGCAACCCGCTGTTCCACAAGGGGGAAATTGCTACCTTCGTTGGAACGCCGGCTGCGAAGGAAAGGTCACTCTTTTTATATGAATCCCGAAAAAATGACCGTCATGTCCCGCCAGGCCGTGCAGGAGGCGCAGAACGAAGCCCGCCGCCGTTCGCACAACGAGGTGGACACGTGGCACCTGCTCGTCGCGCGCCTCGCCCCGGAAGGCGGCCTCGTGCCCGCGCTGGTCGAGAAGCTCGGCCTGACCGTCAGCGCGCTGCAGCTGGCCGCCAATCGCGAGCTCGAGCGCCTGCCGAAGGTTTCCGGCAGCGTGGACGTTTCCAAGATCTACGTGACGCAGGCCCTGAACGAGGTGCTGACGCGCGCCGAGGAGGAGGCGGAAAAACTCAAGGACGAGTTCATGAGCGTCGAGCACCTGTTCCTCGCCCTCATCCACGTCGGCAGGCCCGACGCGCTGAAGAAGTATTTCGCGAGCTTCGGCCTCGACCGCAAGAAGGTGCTGGCCGAGCTGCAGCGGATGCGCGGCAGCCAGCGCGTCACCACCGACAATCCCGAGACGACCTACAACGCGCTGGAGAAGTACGGCATCGACCTCGTGGCGCAGGCGCGCAAGGGCAAGCTCGACCCGGTCATCGGCCGCGACAACGAGATCCGGCGCGCCATCCGCATCCTTTCCCGCAAGACCAAGAACAACCCCGTGCTCATCGGCGAGCCGGGCGTCGGCAAGACCGCCATCGTCGAGGGCCTCGCCCAGCGCATCCTGCGCGGCGACGTGCCCGAGGGGCTGAAGGACCGCACGGTGTTCGCCCTCGACATGGGCGCGCTCGTCGCCGGCGCCAAGTACCGCGGCGAGTTCGAGGAGCGCCTGAAGGCCGTCCTCAACGAGGTCAAGCAGGCCGAGGGCCGCATCATCCTGTTCATCGACGAGCTCCACACCATCGTCGGCGCCGGCAAGACCGAGGGTGCGATGGACGCCGGCAACCTGCTCAAGCCCATGCTCGCGCGCGGCGAGCTGCACTGCATCGGCGCGACCACGCTCGACGAGTACCGCCTGCACATCGAGAAGGACCCGGCGCTGGAGCGCCGCTTCCAGCCCGTTATGGTCGAGGAACCGACCGTCGAGGACGCCATCTCCATCCTGCGCGGCCTGCGCGAGCGCTACGAGCTGCACCATGGCGTGCGCATCCAGGACAACGCCCTCGTGGCCGCCGCCGTGCTCTCGCACCGCTACATTTCCGACCGCTTCCTGCCCGACAAGGCCATCGACCTGGTGGACGAGGCCTGCGCCATGATCCGTACGGAGATCGACTCGCTGCCGACCGAGCTGGACGAACTCCAGCGCCGCGTCATGCAGCTCGAGATCGAGGAGACCGCGCTGCAGAAGGAGAAGGACGACGCCTCGAAGCGCCGCCTGACCGAGTTGCGCAAGGAACTCGCCGACGCGAAGGAGAAGTCCACCGCCATGCGCGCGGTCTGGCAGAAGGAAAAGGATTCCCTCGGCCGCGTGCAAAAGGTCCGCGAGGAGCTCGAGGCCGCGCGCCTCGAGATGGCGAAGGCCGAGCGCAACTACGACCTGAACAAGATCGCCGAGCTCAAGCACGGCCGGATCCCGCAGCTCGAGAAGGAGCTGGCCAAGGCCGAGAAGACCGGCCCGACCCAGACCACGCTGGTGAAGGAGGAGGTTTCCGCCGAGGAAATCGCCGAGATCATCTCGAAGTGGACGCACATCCCCGTGACCAAGCTCATGGAGGGGGACAAGGAAAAGCTCCTGCGCCTCGGCGAGGAGCTGCACAAGCGCGTCATCGGCCAGGACGAGGGCGTGCGCCTCGTCAGCGAGGCCATCCTGCGCGCCCGCGCCGGCATCAAGGACCCGCGCCGCCCGATCGGCAGCTTCCTGTTCCTCGGCCCGACCGGCGTCGGCAAGACCGAGCTGGCGAAGACCCTCGCCGAACAGCTCTTCGACACGGAGGCCAACATCATCCGCCTCGACATGTCCGAGTACATGGAGAAGCACTCCGTCGCGCGCATGATCGGCGCGCCCCCGGGCTATGTCGGCTACGACGAGGGCGGCCAGCTCACCGAGGCCGTGCGGCGCAAGCCGTACTCGGTCGTGCTCTTCGACGAGATCGAGAAGGCGCACCCCGACGTGTTCAACGTCCTGCTGCAGGTGCTCGACGACGGCCGCATCACCGACAGCCAGGGGCGCACCGTGGATTTCAAGAACACCGTCATCATCATGACCTCGAACATCGGCAGCCGCCACCTGCTCGAGGGCGTGAAGGGCGCCGAGATCCCCGAGAGCACCCGCGAGGCCGTCATGGCCGACCTGCGCGCGGCGTTCCGCCCGGAGTTCCTCAACCGCGTCGACGAGACGATCCTGTTCAAGCCGCTCGCGCTCGAGGAAATCGAGAAGATCGTCGACCTGCTGATCGCCGACGTGAACAAGCGGCTCGCCGACCGGCGCGTCACCGTCGCGCTGGACCGCAAGGCGAAGGAGTGGGTGGCCGAGAAGGGCTACGACCCGGTCTTTGGCGCCCGCCCGCTCAAGCGTTTCCTGCAGCGGCACCTCGAGACCCGGCTGGCCCGCGCGCTCATCGCGGGCGAGATCGGCGAAGGCTCGACCGCCACCTTCAAGGTGAAGGGCGACGAGCTCACGCTCGCCTAATCCGGCGCGGTCAGCGCGAGGCAGCGCAGCACTTCCGCCACGCTCCACGCCTGCGCGATGCAGCCGCGGGGCGTGAACGGCTCCTCGGCGTCGAAGATCTCGTTGATCGAGCCGAGGCACGCCTCGTCGAGGTGCGGGCCGAACCCGTCGAGGAAATGCCGCGCGCCCGCGCGGTCGCCGGGATGCACCCTGAGCCAGGCGTCGATGAACGGCCCGATGAGCCAGGCCCACACCGTGCCCTGGTGATACGCGGCGTCACGGGCGCGAAGGTCGCCGTAATACTTTGATTTGTAGTCGGGATGTCCCGGACACAGCGTGCGCAGCCCGAGCGGCGTCACGAGGTGTTTCTCCACCACCGTGAGCACGGGGTCCCAGCGTTCGCGTGCCAGCACCGGGTGCTGGAGGGCGAAGGCGAAGATCTGGTTGGGCCGGATCGAGTCGTCATCGCCCTTGTCCCCGTCGACGACATCGAAGAGGCAGCCGAGCGACGGGTTCCAGAAGCGGCGGTTGAACGATTCCTGCGCCAGCTGGGCGTGCGTCCCGAGCTCGTTGGCGGCGGCGGTGTCGCCCTGCTCGCGCAGCCAGCCCTCGGTGAGCCGGAGCGCGTTGTACCAGAGCGCATTGATTTCGACCGCCTTGCCGCGCCGCGGCGTGACCACCCAGTCGCCCACCTTCGCGTCCATCCACGTGAGCTGGTAGCCCTCGGCGCCCTGGTGGAGAAGGCCGTCGCGAGGGTCGACGCCGATGCCAAACTTCGTGCCGGCGAGGTGGTGCGCGAGGATGTCGCGGAGCACCGGCAGCAGGCCGGCGAGCGCGTCACGGTCCCCGCTGGCCGCGACGTAGCGCTGCACCGCGGAGAAAAACCAGAGCGAGGCGTCGGCGGTGTGGTACAGCCCCTCGGTGCGGCCCTCGGGAAAGAGGTTCGGGATCAGGCCGTCGCGGACATACTGGGCGAACGTGTGCAGGATCCATTTCGCCTCGTGCAGCCGGCCGGTGGCGAGGGTGAGTCCGGGCAGGCTGATCATCGTGTCGCGGCCCCAGTCGGTGAACCAGTGGTAGCCCGCGATCACGCTGCGCAGTTCCTCGCCGGCGGCCTTGGCCCGCGCGGAGTCGGCGACGCGGCCGACCGGCGTGATGATGAACTGGTCGGCGGCCAGCACGAGTTCCGCCGCGGGCCCCTGGCTGGCACGGGGGTCGGCGAGGCGGAGCAGGCGCTGGCGGCGGCCGTTTTCGGTTTGCAGGGCGGTCGCCGGGTCGAGCGCGGTCAGGGTGTGCCAGTCCTCGGTCGAGGCGATGAGCGTCGCCGGCGAGGCGCGCCCGAGCGACGTGGAAAAAAAGCCCGGGCTCCACAGGGGCCCGCGGCACGCATAACCGCGCTCCTCGTCGCGCGGGTAGTAGATTTCGCGCAGCCCGCCGCTGTCGTGGAGAAAGAGCGCGTCCGCGGCGTCGAGCTGCAGCCGCAGCGGCGCGTGGCCGGCGGTGGAACGGATCTCGAAGCGCCGGCCGCGCGCGCGGATCTCGTAGCCCTCGCGCAGCGGGGCGTCGACCTCGCCCTCGACCGGGCGGAAATGGAGCGAAGGCCGCAGGTGCAGCCGGCAGTTGTCCGGGCCCTCGACCAGGGAATAGGTGACCTGCACGGTGTTCTGCAGGTAGGGCATGAGCACGCGTTTTTCGAAGACGACGCCATTGGTCTCGTAGCGCCAGCAGGGCAGCTGGTTCTGCAGCCGGAACTCCCGCAGGTGCACGGCGGTCGGCGCCTCGTGCGCCTGCGCGGGCTCCTCGCCGCCGAACTGCACCTCGCGGCCGTCGGGAAGGCGGAGCACCTCGGTGAGGTGGTTCAACATCAGCGTGCGGCCGAACGGCGCGGGCAGCGCAGCCACCAGCAGGCCGTGGTACCGCCACGTGGCCGCGCCGGCGATCGTCCCCGAGGCGTAGCCGCCGAGGCCGTTGGTGAGGAGCCACTGCTTGCGCAGCGCATGCCCGACCGCGTGCGGCGGCAGCGCGGCGAAATCAATCCTTCTCACTAAGTCGGGGACGGGGAAGGGGGACGCGGTTTTCATCGGGAGCGAGCACATAGGCGGCCTGGCCGCCGAGCAGCCAGCCGGCGGTGGTTTCAAGCGACGGGGTGCCATTGCCACCGTAGGCCGGAGCATCACTCGACCAGACGGTGCGCCAGCCGCGACCGGCGGGCGGCGCGAGCAGCGGCTCCGGCGAAGGGGCGAGGCGCACGTCCGGACCGAGGTTGACGAGGAGGAGACGGTCATCGCCGGCGGCGGAAAAATAGCGCAGGACGAAGGCATTGTCGGCCAGCACCGCCCCGTCGAGCTGCGCGGGTCCGGCGAAGGTCGCATCCTCGCGCCGCAGCCGGAGCAGGTCGGCGTGCAGCTGCCAGGTGGCGCGGTGGGTGGTGCGCTCCGCGAAGTCGAGCTTGCAGCGGGCGAAGGTCGCGGGGTCGGCCGGGTCGTGGATCTCCGCGGCGCCTTCCGGCGTGGCGATGTCGGGAAACTGCTGGAGGAATTTCGTCCGCCCCTCGCGCACGAGGCGGTTGAGCTCGGGCTCGTGGTCGACGAAATAAAGGAACGGCGCGGAGGCGGCGAACTCCTGGCCCTGGAACAGCAGCGGGGTCTGCGGGGCCAGCAGCGTGAGCGCGGTGAGGGCGCGGAACAGCCCGGGGCTGGTGACCTGGTGCAGCCGGAGCCCGCGGAGGGAATTCGCGACCTGGTCGTGGTTTTGCAGGAACACCACGAACTGGTCCGCGGGCACGCCGAGCACGGGCGTGCCCCGCCGCTGCACCTGCCAGTGGTACCACTGGCCCTGGTAGAGAAACCCGTGCTTCGCGGCGGAGATGAATTCCTGCGGGCGCCCGCGGTAGTCGGAGAAATAGGCCGCGCTCCGGCCCGTCGCCGCCACCCAGGCGCTGTGGTGCCAGTCGTCGTTCCAGCTCGCATCGAGCCCGTGGCCGCCCTGTTCCGGGGACTGGACGAGATGGGCGCGCTGGTTCTCGTCCTCGGCCACGAGGTAGAGGCGGCGCGAGCCCGCCGCCGCGCGGGCGGCGGCGGGGGTTTGCGCCCCCACGGGGCGGGGGGCATGATCATAGATTTTCTGGGGGGCAAC
>CAYZSN010000292.1:0-8722 GCA_964481095.1 uncultured Oleiharenicola sp.
TTCGCCGAGGCGCTCGGCGTGCCGCTGGCGCACTATCCCGCCTCGACCCGGCCCGCGACGCCGGGCGGCTTCGTCTATTTCGACCTGCCGCCGCTCTCGCTGCGCGACCCGGACGCCAACGCGCCGCTGGCGGCATTCCTCGACGGCGAGGAAATCGCCCAGCGCGTGCTCGTGCTCAACGCCGCGTACGGGCCCGACGCCCTGCGCGCCGGCTATGCCCGCGGGCGCGAGCTCGGCGCGACGCACGTGGTCTTCACGCACCTGGACGAGCGCGTCCAGTGGGGCGGCCTCTGGGACCTGCTCCTCGACGGCGGCCTCGAGCCGCTGTTCCTCACCACCGGCCCGTCGCTCACGGGCGAGTGCGCGGAGGAGGTCTTCGACGCGCTCGCGCGCCGGACGCTGCCGGGGGACGACGATCGCGCGGACGACGGGGCGACGGAGGACGCCGCATGAAATTCGTCTTTCTCCTCGGCGGCCTCACCGGCTTCGTCACCGGCCTCGGCACCAGCGCGCTGCTGGACCACGCGGCGGACCGCGTGTTCCTCGACGCGGCGATCGGCTGCCTCGCGGGCGCGCTGCTGTTCCGCTGGTTCTGGACCGTCGTGCTCGCCGGCCTGCGCGACACGGTCGTCGCCCGCCACCGCGCCGCTTTGCCCGCTTCACCCGCCACCCCGGCCAAGGCGAAATGAAAACCTTTAACCCCACCCACCAACCATGAAAAGCGCTGCTGTTCTCAAGGACCGCGGCACGGATGCAAAGCCCTCGACCGCCGCCTGGCGCGTCTACCAGGGCGTCACGTCGGGCGCCATCGATGAAAAGGATTTGATCGAGCGCTTCCTCCCGCTGGTCCGCAATGTCGTGGACCGCATCAAGCTCACGCTGCCGCCGCACATCGATGCGGACGACCTGTACAGCGTGGGCGTCACCGGCCTCATCGCGGCCGTGCGCAAGTACAACCCGGAACAGGGAAACACCTTCGCGGGCTACGCCGCGACCCGCATCCGGGGCGCCATCCTCGATGAGCTCCGCCGCCTCGACTGGTGCCCGCGCCGCGCGCGCGCCCGGGCGCGCAAGCTCAAGGAGTCGGTCAACGACCTCGAGCAGAAGCTCGGCCGCACCGCGACCGAGGACGAGATCTGCGAGGAGATGGGCGTGAGCCAGGCGGAATACCGCAAGTGGCTCGACGAGTCCCGCCCCGTCACCTTCCTCGCGCTCGATTCCCACGCCATCGGCGAGGAGTCGGAAGGCGCCTCGCTGCACGAGTTTCTGGCGGACGAAAACGACGTCACCGGCCGGGAGAACCTCGAGAAGGACGAGTTGCTCAAACTTCTCACTCAACGGATGGCCGAATTGCCCGATATACCGCGGAAGATACTCGCCATGTATTATTTTGAGAAAATGCGACTCGCCGAGATCGCCGAGGTCTTCGGCCTGACGGAGTCGCGCATTTGCCAGATCCATTCCCAGACGATCATCGGCCTGCGGTCCTTCCTGGGCCGGGCCCGCAATCGCTGAACGCCCGCGCCTGACCCCGTGCGAACCTTCCCGGACACATGCTGATCATCATCGGAGCCGTCATCGTCATGGCGTCGACCCTCGGCGGTTTCATCATCGCCGGCGGCCACCCCGCCGTGCTGCTGCACGTCTCCGAATTCGTGGTCATCCTGGGGGTCGCGGCCGGCGTGCTGATCATCGCCAGCCCGGCGCACGTGCTGAAGGAGATCATCCACAAGATCAAGTCGGCGCTGTTCGGCAAGGCCAGCGGCAAGCCGGAGTTTTTCGAGCTGCTGAAGCTGCTCTACGAGCTGTTCATGACCGGGCGGCGCAACGGCCTGATCGCGCTCGAGGAGCACGTGATGGATCCGGCCAGGAGCGCGCTGTTCCAGCGCTACCCGACGCTGCTCGGCAACCACGAGCGCCTGCAGTTCCTCGTCAACGGCCTCAAGCCCGTCATCGACGGCAAGATCAAGCCCGACCAGCTCGAGGACCTCATGGCCGCCGAGCTCCACGCCAAGGCCGAGGAGGCCGAGCACCCGGTGCACATCCTCGTCCTCGTCGGCGATTCGCTGCCCGGCATCGGCATCGTCGCCGCCGTGCTTGGCATCATCAACACCATGTCCGCCATCGCCGACGGCCCCGAGGTCGTGGGCGAGCGCGTCGCCGCGGCGCTCACCGGCACGCTGCTGGGCATCTTCGTGGCCTACGGCTTCGTCAACCCGCTGGCCAACCGCATCAAGTTCAACAACGCCTCCGACCAGCTCTGCCTGAAATGCATCATGCAGGCCGTGGCCGGCTTCGCCAAGGGCCTCGCCCCGCTGACCGCGGTCGAGGTCGCCCGCCGCTCGCTCGACAGCTCCGTCCAACCCGGCGCCGACGAGCTCGAGGCCGCGGTGAAGGGGCTGGGGCCGGGGAAATAGCGATCAGGTTTAAGGGGTAAGCTGTAAGCCAGACCCCGGCCTCCGAGCCTTAAACCTTAAAACTTAAACCCTACTACTACGATGTCAGCTGGCGGCGGCGGAGGAGCCTGGAAGGTGGCGTACGCGGATTTCGTGACCGCGATGATGGCGCTTTTCATGGTGCTGTGGATCTCGGCGCAGGACAAAAAAATCCTCATCGCCACCTCGCGGTATTTCCAGAGCCCGTTCACCTCGCCGATGGAGGACCATTCCGGCATCATGCCGTTCAACAAGCAGAACGACAGCAGCGCCAACCCCAAGGCCGAGAACTCCGACGGCGCCGCCAAGGCCAACAGCCAGGACAAGCAGATCGAGCTCAGCTTCCTCAACTCGGTGGCCGCGGATTTCTACCGCCTGCTGCACCTCGACCAGAACCTCGACCAGAAGCCGATCGACATCCAGGTGACGTCCGACGGCCTGCGCGTGACGCTGTTCGACCGGGGCAGCCAGCCGCTCTTCAAGGACGACGGCGTGGAGCTCACGGAGTGGGGCGTGCACCTGATGCAATCGATGGCCTGGCTGATCGACCGCCACCATTTCCACGTCACCATCGACGGGCACACCCGGGAAGGCCTCGTGCTGCCGCGCGAGGACTACTCGCCGTGGGAGCTTTCCTCCGACCGCGCCAACGCCGCGCGGCGCAAGCTGGTCTATTACGCCGTCGACCCGGCGCTCATCGATCGCGTCACCGGCTATGCCGCCACGCGGCCGCTGCCGCTGGAGGACCCCAGGTCCGAGTCGAACCAGCGCATCACGCTCAGCCTCGCGCTCGGCACCGCCAACCGTGAGAAGGACCGGGCCAAAGCGCTGGCCAAACCGGTCGCCGCCAAGCCGCCGGTTGCGAAGGCCCCGGCGGGGGACCCCGCCTTCGTCCTGCCGCAGGCTCCCGCGGAAGCAGGCAGGGCGCGTCCTCCGAACGAGGCGTCTTCGCCCAAGGAGGCGGAACCGGCGCCGACCGCGACGAACCCAGCCATCAAACCCGTCGCCGCGAATACACCATGATCGACAAGCTTCCAGCCCTCAGCCCTCAGCTTTCAGCCATCCCTCCCATGAATTTCCCTGCCAATCCTGTCCGGCTGGCCGCTGATCACTGACGGCTATCTGGCTTATCACACCATGAAACCCTTTCTCACCGGGAAACGTAACCTCGATTCCACGCCGTTGCGCGCGCCGCACATCCACAAGGCCGTCGCCGCCACCGGCACGGTGCGCGGGCCCGCGCCGGAAGGCCCGTCGGTCGAGGTCGTGAAGCAGGGCGACAAGGTCACGCGGATCGTGGTCACCTGCGGCTGCGGCGAGAAGATCGAGGTCGAGTGCCTTTATCCGGCGGGCAGCTAGGCCCGGCCGACCATCGTTCATTTTTCAATTTTCATGGTTCGCCTTTCATCCGGCCGACCCGGATGAAAGGTGAACGTTGAACAACGGACGATGAACCATCCTTCGGGCATGAAGGAAGCGAAGGCTCGATCTCCGTTAACGCCGTTTCCTCCTGTGCAAATGAATGCCCGGCAAGTTTTGCCGGGGCAAAAATTACCCCCGGCGGGGCAGCGGAGGACGCCAAAGGAAAAACTTTTAAGTCGCTGGCGCGCGGTGGTTAAGGGGTAAACGGGATTCGTTGGCATCGGCGTTGCTAAACCGCCGCCAACATGAACATCGGTCTCTACCAAAGCGCAGCTTCCATGGCCGCGCTCGAGCGTTGGCAGGACACCGTTTCCCAGAACATCACGTCCGGGCAGACCAGCGGCTACCGCAAGCGCACGATCGAGTTCAGCACCGAGACCGCCGGCGAGATCCGCCCGGACGACAAGTCCCGCCTCGGCACCGACGGCGGCGTGCCCGCCATTTTCCCGAAGACGTCCGCCGGCATCAACTTCATCTCGGGCGAGACGATGCCGACGCGCCGCGAACTCGACGTCGCGATCCAGGGCGAGGGCTTCTTCGAGGTGAAGATGCCCGACGACACCATGGCGTACACGCGCAGCGGCGAGTTCCGCCTGCGGCCCGACCGCACGCTCGTCACCTCCGCCGGCCTCGAGGTCATGACCGAAAGCGGCGACCCGGTCGTGCTGCTGCCCGGCCAGGGCCAGATCACCGTCAACCAGAACGGCACGATCTTCCAGGGCGCCACGCCGCTCGGGAAGCTCTCGATCCAGAAATTCTCCAACCTGGCGGCGCTCATGCCGACCACGGGCGGCATGTTCGTCCCCGCCCCGGGCGCCGGCAAGAGCGCCGTCGAGGAGCCCGACCTGATGCAGGGCTATCTCGAGCAGAGCAACGTCCAGCCGCTGCGCGAAATGGTGGACCTCGTCCTTATCTCCCGCGCCTACGAGGCCAACCAGAAGATGATCACGACGATCGACCAGCAGATGCAGAAGGCCCTCGAGGCCCTCGGCTGAACCGCCGCGCCATGACTTCCCCATATAGACAACCGCAATCACGACTGCATGGCCGCGCCCGGTATGGGGCCGGGCCGGCTTCAGTCGTGACGCCCGGCGCCCCGACGAGCTTCGAGCGGGGAGCTGCCAGCTTGGCGCCAATCCAAACCGTCAGTTCCCGCTCTTGCTCCGGGCTCCCCGCTCTCCGCTCAAAGCTTCTATGAACCTCTCCCTCTACTCCGCGGCCACGGGCATGGAAGCCCAGCAGCTCAACCTCAACACGATCGCCAACAACCTCGCGAACGTGAACACCCCGGGCTTCAAGCGCAGCAAGATCGAGTTCCAGGACCTCCTCTACCAGAAGCCGCGCGCCTCGGGCTCCGACTCCGGCGGCGGCAACATCGTGCCGACCGGCATCGAGGTCGGCAACGGCGCGCGCGTCGCGTCCACCTCCAAGGTTTTCACCCAGGGCCAGCTCACCAACTCGGGCGAGAAGCTCGACATCGCCCTCCAGGGGGACGGCTTCTTCGAGGTCCAGCGCCCCGACGGCACGCTCGCCTACACGCGCGACGGCTCCTTCAAGACCAACGCGCAGGGCCAGGTCGTGACCGTCGACGGCCTGCCGGTGCTCAGCGGCTTCCAGCCGATCCCCGCCGGCGCCAGCTCGGTCGCGGTGTCCGAGGACGGCAACGTCACGGTCCAGACCGCCAGCGGCTCGCAGACCTTCCGCCTCACGCTCACGCGCTTCTCGAATCCCGCGGGCCTCCGCTCGCTCGGCGGGAACCTCTACGAGGAAACCGCCGCGTCGGGCACGCCCGAGACCGGCAACCCCGCCGAGCAGGGCTTCGCCCACACGATGCAGGGCTACGTCGAGGCCTCCAACGTCAACATCGTCGAGGAGATGGTGAACCTCATCGTCGCCCAACGCGCCTACGAGGTGAACTCCAAGTCCATCCAGGCTTCCGACGAGATGCTCCAGAACGTCGCCAACCTCAAACGCTGATCCCCATGCGCCGCTTCCTCGCCCTCGGCCTCCTGCTCCTCGCCCCGCTGTCGCGGGCGGCGCAGGACCAGTCCCGCCCCGTCGCCCCGCTCACGCAGGAGGCCCTCGTCGCCGCGCTCAGCCGCGAGCTCGGGTCGCATTTCAACCTCGAGGGCGAGCTGCAGCTGGAGCTGCTGCGCCCGTGGAACCCGCCCGCGCAGGTCGCCGCCGACTGGCAGGTGGCGATCACCGAATATCCCGCCGTCGCGGCCGGCGCGATGCTGCTCCGCTGCCGCGTGCTCGCCGATGGCGTCGTGGGCGGCGAGGCCACGCTGGCCGTGCGCGCCAGCCTCTGGCGCGACGCCTGGGTCGCGCGCCAGCCCGTGCTCAACGGCGCCCCGTTCGATCCCGCCGTGCTTGAAACCCGCCGCGTCGACGTGTTCCGCGACCGCGATGCGCTGCCGGCCGCCGTCGGCGACCAGACCTTCGCCTTCGCCCGCGGCGTCAACGCCGGCCGCATCGTCACCTGGCACGACATCGGCCGCCGCGCGCTCGTGCGCAAGGGCGACGTCGTCGAGGTCACCGCCGCCGAGGGCGCGCTCTCGGTCACGATGAAGGCCATGGCGCTGCAGAACGGCGCGCAGGGCGAGGCCGTCACTTTCCGCAATCTCGAATCCCGCAAGGATTTTACCGCGTTCGTCGTCGATGAAAACCGCGCCCAAGTCCGCTTCTAAGGCAGTCATGCAAACTGTCCTGTCATCGCGAGGCCCGCAGCAGCGGGCCGGGGCGATCCAGCTGGATTGCTTCGTCGGCGTGCACGGCGCGCTTTCTCGCAATGACATTTTGAAGGGCGGTCTCGGCCTCCTCGCCGCCCTCACGCTCGCGTCCTCGCTGGCCGCGGGCGGGGGCTCCGTCTGGCCGTCCGGCGGGGTGGAGCGGGGGATGGCCGCCGACCGCCGCGCCGCGGCCACGGGCGACATCCTCACCGTCGTCGTCGCCGAGTCCGCCAACGCCACCAGCGCGCAGACGAAATCCGCCAGCCGCGAGTCGGCCCTCGAGGACGCGATCAGCCAGTTCATCTACAGCAAGACCGCCTCGGGCCTGCTCACCCACAACGGCGAGATGCCCGCCAGCAGCGCGGCCGGCAAGTCCAGCTACTCGGGCGGCGGCCAGGTCAACAACAGCCAGACGCTCTCCGCCCGCGCCGCCGTGCTCGTCACCGACGTCCTGCCCAACGGCACGCTCGTGATCGAGGGCGCGCGCCGCATCACCTTCTCCGGCGAGACGCAGTACGTCGTCCTCCACGGCCTCGTGCGGCCCGACGACATCTCGTCCGCCAACACCGTGGTTTCGAGCAACGTGGCCGACGCGCACGTCGAGTTCGTCACCGAAGGCACGCTGACCGACGCCCAGAAGCGCGGCTGGCTCTCCAAGCTCTACGAAAAGCTCCGGCCCTTCTGAATGCGGATTTCGAATTTCGGACTGCGGAATGACTCCCGTCATGATGACCTCACTCGCCCATTGCTCCTTTGCCAGTCGCGCTAGTCGCGGCGGGCATTCCGCGTTCCGCACTCCGCATTCCGCACTGCGTCGCGTCGCGCTCGCGATGGGCGCCGCGCTTTTCCTCGTCGTCGCGTCCCCGCTCCAGGCTTCACGGGTGAAGGACCTGACCCTCGTCGAGGGCGGCCGCGACAACCAGCTCGTCGGCTACGGCCTCGTGGTCGGCCTCGCGGGTGACGGCGACAGCAACGCCGCCTCCACGCTCCACGCCCTGGCCAACGTCCTCCAGCGTTACGGCCTCCAGGTCAGCCCGACCGACATCAAGGCCAAGAACGTCGCCGCGGTCATGGTCACGGCCGACATCGGCGCCTTCCTCAAGCCCGGCGCGCGCATCGACGTGACGGTCTCCGCGATGGGCGACGCCAAGACCCTCCAGGGCGCGGTGCTGCTCCAGACGCCGCTGCTCGGCGGCGACGGCCGCGTCTACGCGGTCGCGCAGGGCCCGGTCGCCGTCGGCGGCTTCATCGGCGGGGCGGGGGGCGCGGGCGGCGCCACCGTCCAGAAGAACCACCCGACGGTCGGCGGCATCAGCAACGGCGCCATCGTCGAGCGCGAGATCGCCACCGAGATCGTGCGCGACAACACGCTGCGCCTCCTCCTGCACAACCCCGACTTCGCCTCCGCCGCCCGCATGGCCGACGCCATCAACCTGAAATTCCCCGCCAGCGCGCAGGCGCTCGACGCCGCCACCGTCAGGGTCGCGCTGCCCGAGGAATACCGCGGGCACGACGTCTCGTTCCTCGCCGACCTCGGCACGGTCGAGGTCCAGCCCGACACGCTCGCGCGCATCGTCATCAACGAGCGCACCGGCACCATCGTCGCCACCTCGACGGTCCGCCTCTCGCAGGTCGCCATCGCGCACGGCTCGCTGACGATCACCGTCACGTCCAACACCGGCGTCAGCCAGCCCAACTCCTTCAACAACTCCGGCCAGACCACGCAGGTGAACAGCACGCAGACCGCCGTGAACGAGGGCAAGGGCGGGTTCACCATCCTCAACGACCCGCCGTCCATCGAGCGCCTGGCCGCCGCGCTGAACTCCCTCGGCGTGTCCACGCGCGACATGATGGCGATCTTCCAGTCCCTGAAGCGCTCCGGCGCCCTCCAGGCCGAGCTCATCATCAACTGTTCAGGCGGCCCCATCTCACTTTCAAGCTTTCTTTTTTCTTGTCCTCCGTCTCCGCCCTCAACCACACCGCCCAGGCCGCCGCAAACCTCGCGATCGGCGGCAAGGGCGCGGCGTTGAAGAACCTGCCGCAGGCCGAGCAGGTGAAGGCGGCGGCCGGCCAGTTCGAGGCGATCATTCTCCGCCAGCTCCTGCAGGAAAGCGTCGGCAAGCTCACCGGCGG
>CAYZSN010000293.1:0-3438 GCA_964481095.1 uncultured Oleiharenicola sp.
GGCTGGCGTGCGGCCAGGGCTCGGCGTGGGCGGACGCGCTCGCGAAGGCGCGGGCGTATCACGCGAAGGTCGGAGGGTAGGGCGAATCCTCCGGATGAGCCGCGGCTCGTCGGGGACGACCCGCCCTGCCTCCCGCATTGACAGGCGGCGATCCTGTCGCCACCCATTCCGGCCATGAATCTTTTCGCCGCCTTCTTCAACTTGGCGTTTGCGGGCTGTTTTGCCCCGCAAAACCGAGGCGGCCTGTCCCCACGCAACGTCTGAGCGAAACCCAGACCCTTGCCAATGGAAGCCGCCCCACCGGGCGGCTTTTTCGTTTTACGCCCATGAACTACACCCAAACCGAATCGTCACGTCAGCCCGCGCCTGCGGGGTTGATTAACCACCCGCGGCGCGTCCATGCTGGCCGTCGCCTTTCCCCCTCGACCGTCCTCCCGTCATGAAATCCGACCTCAAGCAGGAACTCGCCAAGATCCGCGCCGGCATCGACGCCCTCGACCAGAAGGCCGTCAAGCTGCTCAATGCGCGCCTCAAGCTGGCCCAGCGGATCGGCGAGCTGAAGCGCGGCGCCCGCACCCGAATCTACGTCGCCGAGCGCGAGGCCGACGTCCTCCGCCGCGTCCAGGCCGGCAACCAGGGCCCGATCAAGGACGCCGCCCTGGCCGCGATCTACCGCGAGATCATGTCCGCGGCCCTCGCGCTCGAGAAGCCGCTCGTCATCGCCTACCTCGGGCCCGAGGCGACCAACACGCACCAGGCCGCGCTGCGGAAATTCGGCGCGAGCGTCGACTACCGCCCGATGCAGGCGCTGGCCGACGTCTTCGCCGCCGTCGAGAAGGGCGAGGCCGACTACGGCGTCGTGCCGATCGAGAATTCCACCGAGGGCTCCGTGCGCGACTCGCTCGACCTTTTTGTCGAAACGCCGCTGAAGATCGTCGCGGAAGTCCAGCTCTCCATCGACCACGCGCTCATCTCGCGGTCCCCGCTCTCCCGGATCAAAAAGGTCTACTCCAAGGACCAGGCGCTCGCGCAGTGCCGCCGCTGGCTGCAGCGCCACCTGCCACACGCGCAGCTCATCGACATCGACAGCACCGCGCTCGGCGTGCAGCACGCCGCCCGCGAAAAGGGCGCGGCCGCCGTCGCCCCGCCGCTGGCCGCCGAGCGCTACGGCGTGCCGGTCCAGGCGAGCCACATCCAGGACCAGAAGAACAACACCTCGCGCTTCGGCGTGCTCGGCCGCGAACCTTCCGGCCCGTCCGGCAAGGGCCACGACAAGACCAGCCTGCTCGTCTCGCTCCGCCACGAGCCCGGCTCGCTGCTCCGCGCGCTCCAGCCCTTCGACCGGCGCAAGCTGAACCTCACGCGCATCGAGTCGCGCCCGAGCCGGCTGCGCCCGTGGGACTACATCTTCTTCCTCGACGTCGCCGGCCACTACGACGACCCCGCGATGCAGGCCGCGCTCAAGGCCCTGCACCGCCAGTGCCCGCTCGTGAAGTGGCTGGGCAGCTATCCCGTCGCCAAACGCGCCTGACCGTGCCCGTGGCCTCGCTGAAGATCCTGTTCGTCACGCCGGAGGTCGAGCCGTTCGTGAAGGCCGGCGGGCTGGCGGACATGACCGGCGCGCTGCCCGCGGACCTCGCCGCGCTCGGCCACGACGTCCGCGTGGTCTGCCCCGCCTACGGCTCGGTGCGCCGCGTCGGCGAGTGGCGCGCGCTGCCGGAGCCGCTCGGCGTGGATGTCGGCACCGCGGCGCACTGGGCGCGCACCTGGGCGACGGTGCTGCCCGGCACGGCGGTGCCCGCGTATTTCCTGGAGAACCACGAGTTCTTCGCGCGGCCCGAGATCTACACTGGCCCGTGGGGCGCGCACGGCGACAATGCCGAGCGCTTCGCCTTCTTCTGCCGCGGCGCGCTGACGCTCTGCCAGCAACTCGGCTGGATTCCCGACGTCATCCACTGCCACGACTGGACGACCGGCCTCGTGCCGCTGATGTTGAACACGACCCTGCGCGACACGCCGCTGGGGAACGCGGCCACGGTCTTCAGCATCCACAACCTCGAGTACCAGGGCTATGTGCCGGCGCGCGTGATCGACTTCGCGCGGCTGCCGGCGGCCGAATTCCGCCGCGACGGGCTGGAGGCCGGCGGCGAGGTCAACCTGATGAAGGCCGGGCTCTGCCACGCGACGAAGCTCTCGACCGTCAGCCCGACCTACGCGAACGAGATCAAGACCGCGGCCGGCGGGTTCGGGCTCGACGGGCTGCTGCGCTTCCGCGGCGGCGACCTCGCCGGCATCCTCAACGGCATCGACGACCATTCCTGGGATCCCGCGCGCGACCCGGCGCTGCCGGTGAACTACTCCGCGCAGAACCTGACCGGCAAGGCCGTGTGCAAGGCGCGGCTGCAGGAGCGCTTCGGCCTCGCGCGCGACCCGGCGGTGCCGGTGTTCGGCGTCGTCTCGCGGCTGGCGTCCCAGAAGGGCCTCGACCTGCTGGCCGACGCGCTGCCGTGGGTGATGGAACGGCTCAAGGTGCAGCTCGTCCTCCTCGGCAATGGCGACGCCGGCCTCGAAGCCAGCTACCGCCAGGCCGCGGAGCGCTACCGTGGGCGCTGCGGCGTCCAGATCGGCTTCGACGGCAAACTGGCGCGGCTGATCCAGGGCGGCAGCGATTTCTTCGTGATGCCGAGCCGCACCGAACCGTGCGGGCTCACGCAGATGTACGCGATGCGCTACGGCACGCTCCCCATCGTGCGCGCCACCGGCGGCCTGATCGACACGGTGCGCAATTACGTGGAGGGCGGGGCCACCGGCACGGGTTTCGTGTTCCATGACGCCACGGCCGGCGCACTCAGCGACACGATCGGCTGGGCCTGCGCGACGTATTACGACCGGCCGGCGGAGCTGGCGGCGCTGCAGCAGCGCGCGATGGCGCAGGATTTCTCGTGGCGCGCCAGCGCGCCGAAGTACGTCGAGCTCTACGAGTGGGCGATCTCAGCCCGCGTTGCGGGCTGACTATGGGTCATTAATCATTGGTCATCTCAATCCCGGAACAGCCAGCTTTGGGCACGATGCCTTCGTCCGAAATTGGCAATGACAATGGGCCGCGGTCCAATGGCCATTATTGAGGCTCGGCCTCAGTATTTGTCCATCAGGTGGAACATCACCCACGGCAGGGTGACGCCGACGATCACGCCGCCGGCGATGGCGCACACGAACTGCAGCGGGTTGTCGCGCCCGGTCACGGCGAGGCAGGCGAAGAAAAACTCGACGGGAATGAAAACGAGCCAGAAGTCCCGCCGGCGCCGCGAGCTGACCTTCCGGATCTCAATCTGGTCGCCGCCGGATTTCCTTTCCATCGCGCGGTTGGCCGCGAGGAGGGCGTGCACATCGTTCGGGTCGCCAGCCTTCGGGGTGGCTTGGGTGGGAGGGGCTTCATGC
>CAYZSN010000294.1:0-6935 GCA_964481095.1 uncultured Oleiharenicola sp.
CCGGCAACCTCACCATCCGCCCCGACTCGGTCGTCCACTCCATCATCTATGACGAGGCGAAGGGCCGCGCCACTGGCGTGCGCGTGATCGACGCGCACACCAAGGAGACGACGGAATTCCACGCGACGATCATCTTCGTCAACGCCAGCACCATCAACACCACGCTCCTGCTGCTCAACTCGAAGTCGGCCCGCTTCCCGAACGGACTCGGCAACGACAGCGGCCAGCTCGGCCACAACCTGATGGACCACAACTACCGCGTGAAGGTCACAGCGCGGCACGACGGCTTCAAGGACAAGTATTTCTACGGCCGGCGCCCGACCGGCGCCCTGCTGCCGCGCTTCCGCAACGTGAGCCCGGACGAGAAGCACGACTTCATCCGCGGTTATTCCTTCTCGGTGTTCGGCGGCCGCGGCCGCGGCGCCAACGGGCCCGGCGACCCGCCGATCGGCGCCGGCTTCAAGGAAAAGAGCACGCGCCCCGGCAGCTGGAACCTGTGGATGAACTGCATGGCCGAGACGCTCCCCCACTACGACAACAAGATCACACTCAGCCCGGACAAGACCGACGCCTGGGGCATGCCGCTGCTGCAGATCGACTGCCAGTACCGCGACAACGAGCTGAAGATGATCAAGGACATCATCATGACCGCGCAGGAAATGGCCGAGGCCTGCGGCTTCCGCGACGTCCACGCCTGGGACTCCGAAGAAAACCCCGGCCTCGGCATCCACGAGATGGGCACCTGCCGCATGGGCCGCGACCCGAAGACCTCGGTGCTGAACGGCTTCAACCAGATGCACGCCGTGAAGAACGTCTTCGTGACCGACGGCTCCAGCATGGCCTCCTCCGCCTGGCAGAACCCGTCGCTCACCTACATGGCGCTCACCGCCCGCGCGGTGGACCACGCCGTCGGCGAACTCAAGAAGCACAACATCTGATCCCGCCATGAACCGTCGCGAAGCCCTGCTCTCCCTCACCGCCCTGTTCGGCGGCACGATCTTCGGCGCCCAGCGCCTGCTCGCCGGCGTCGCGAACGCCGCCACCGCCGGCCGCGCGCTTTCCGCCGCCCAGCTCGCCCTCCTCAACGAGATCGCCGACACGATCGTGCCCACCACGCCCGATTCCCCCGGCGCCAAGGCCGCCGACGTCGCCAGCTTCATGCAGGAGATCGTCCGCGACTTCTACGACGACCGCGAATTCGGCGTGTTCTCCGCCGGCCTCGGCCAGATCGAGGACGCGAGCCGCGCCATGTTCGGCGGGCACGCCTTCACCGGGCTGAAACCGGAGGAACGCTTCGACCTGCTGATGTCGTTCGAAAAGGCCAAGCCGGCGCCCGAGCATTACCGGATGATCAAGCAGCTCGCCGTCTGGGGCTACTTCACCTCCGAAATCGGCATGACGAAGGCGCTGGCGCACGTCGCCGTGCCCGGCCGCTACGACGGGGATGTGACAATCACGCCGGAGACCAAAGCCTGGTCGCAATGAGCAAGTAGGGCAGCTCTCCGGCCTGCCCGGCGTGGATCGCGAGTGGAAGATTGCGGCAGGTCAAGGACCTGCCCTACTGCTCCCCGTGCGCACCGTCCTCCAGCGCGTGTCCTCCGCCAGCGTCACCACTGACGGTGAAGTTGTTGGCCGCATCGGCGCGGGCCTGCTCGTGTTCGTCGGCATCGAGGCCGCCGACACGGCCGCCGATGGCGAATGGCTCGCCGGGAAGATCGCGCGCCTGCGCCTCTTCGACGACGCCGACGGGAAAATGAACCTGTCGCTCTTGGACCTCGCCGCCGCGCCCCATCCTCTGTCCTCCGACCTCTGTCCTCTGATTCTGCTCGTCAGCCAGTTCACGCTCCATGCCAGCACCACCAAGGGCACGCGGCCCTCGTTCAACGCCGCCGCCCGGTCCGAACAGGCGGAACCGCTCTACCGGCTCTTTATCAAACAATTGGAGCGAGCCCTCGGCCGACCGATCCAGACCGGCCGGTTCGGCGCGATGATGGAGGTGGCGATTACAAACAGCGGGCCCGTCACGCTCATCCTGGATTCGAAATCCCGCGTATAAGCAACCGCTCAGGCGTCCAGTGGCTTTTGGACCCAAATCGCCTACCGTTTGTCCATAACTCATCACCATTATGAAAACACGCATTCTCCCTCTCATTCTCGTCGCGCTCCTCGCCACCGGTTCCGTTTTTGCCAAGGACAAGCCGGAGAAGCCCTCGAACGTCACGGTCACGTTCAAGGATTCCGACAAGTTCACCGATGCGCGTTCCAGCTTCGGGTTTGGCACCGACCAGGGCTATCTCGATCTTTTGAGCGACCACCTGAAAAAGGTCGCCGGCCAGAAACTGGCGGCCGGCCAGAAGCTCGAGGTAACCGTGACCGATGTGGACCTGGCGGGCGAATTCCTGCCCACCGGCCGCAATCCCGACCAGATCCGCGTGATCAAGGAAATCTTCCGACCCCGCATTGAGCTCACGTTCAAGCTGACCGATGCATCCGGCCAGGTCGTGAAGGAAGGCGAACGCAAGCTGACCGACCTGAACTTCATGAGCAACCTGGATATCGTCGGGCGCAACGAGCCGCTGTTCTACGACAAGGCCCTGCTGACCGACTGGGCGAAAGCAGAGTTCAAGTCCTGAGCGCGGATCAATTCCCTCATCCGAATGCCCGGCCAATTCGCCGGGCATTTTTTTGTCGCACGAATTAACCAATATCGCAGCCGGCCAAGCATTCGGAAATAACACCCCTTTCCTCGCCGTCGGTAGTGTCCTGATTTGTCATTGCGAGTCGTCCGCGATGCGGACGGCGAAGCGATCCACCTAGCCGGATCGCCACGAGGCGCTCCGCGCCTCTCGCGATGACAGATCAAATTGGAACATTACCTCGCCGTCATCCTGGCCCGGGTAACAGGGGTTCTAATTCGCCTTAATCGCCTCAATCCTCGAACGCGCCCACGCTCACCGGCCGGCCGTTGTCCTTCGGCCCGAGCTGCAGGATGAACGGCGCCGCGACCTTCGCCCAGGCGTCCGCCTTCGGGTAACTGGCCGCGCCGTCGCTCCACGCCTGGCGCAGCATGTCGGTGTCGATCACGCCGGGGTTCAGCGGCACCGCCGCCATGCCCGCCGGCAGCTCCTGCGCCAGCGCCTGCGTCAGGCCCTCGATGGCGAACTTCGTCGCGCAATACGGCGCGACCTCCGGCGAGGTGCTCCGGCCCCAACCCGAGCTCAGGTTGACGATCACGCCGGTCTTGCGCGCGACCATGGCCGGTACGAAATGGCGGATCATGTTGGCCACGCCCTTGATGTTCACGTCGATCACCTGGTTGAACTCGCGGGCCGGGACCCGCCACAGCGGCGCCGGGGTGTTCATCAGCGCGGCGTTGTTGATCAACAGGTCGGGCGCGCCGTGCGCGGCGAGGGTCTTCTCCGCCCAGAGCGCGACCTTGTTTTCCTCGGCCACGTCCACGGCGGCGAAATCATGCGGAGCCGGGTGCGTGAAGCGCAGGTTCAGGACCTCCGCGCTGCGCCCGCAACCCGCGACCGTGTGGCCGTGGGCGATGTACCACTCCGCCAGCGCCCGGCCGAGGCCCTTGGTGACGCCGGTGATGAGGATGAGTTTTCCCATGGGAAGCGTACAGCAGTCAGCTATCAGCTTTCAGCCAGCAGTCGATCCCGAGATGCAAAATGCATTCGTAGGCACCGGCTGAATGCTGACAGCTGAATGCTGAAAGCTATCTCGACTGCAGCCTGATCTTGTTCAACCCCTGCTTGCGGCAGGTGTCCATCGCCTGCGTGACGAACCGCAACGGCGTGTTCTCGTCGGAACGGATGACCACCGTGATGTCTTTGCTGACGCGCCCGACCTCCTTTACGATCTGGTCGAGGGTCTCCATCGTGGCGGGGTGGCCGTTGACGTCCACCGTGCCCTCCTTCGAGAGGCTGATGGTCAGCGATTCCTTCAGCTCGCTTTTGCCGGCGGTTTCGACCTTCGGCAGCGTCAGGTTCATCGTGGTGGCCTGCTTGAACTGCATCGTCACGAACGCGAAGAAAACGAGCATGACCAGCACGTCGATCAATGGCACAAGGTTGAGCTCCGGCCGCTTCCGGCGTCGCTGGTAAAGTCCGCTCATGGCTTAGGGATTCTTGCGGGCCAGGATGCGCTCGAGCAGCAGGTCGATTTTCACCGCGTAATTCTCGATGCGGCGCGTCAGGTAGCCGGCGGGGATCAGCGCCATCATCGCGACCACGAGGCCCATCACGGTGGCGGACAGCGCGAGCGCGACACCCGAGGTGAAGGCCACCGGGTCGGGCAGGCCCGTCTCCGGGGAAATCTGCTGGAACACCTTGAGCAGGCCGGTGACCGTGCCGGTGAGGCCGATCAGCGGCGCGAGGGTGTAGATGACGTCCAGGTACGGCACGCCGCGCTCCATGCGGTTGATCTGGAGCCGGGCGAAGGCCTTGACCGCCTCGGGGTCGTCCTTGTGCGTCTGCGCAAAATCGATGATGCGGGCGAGGACGGAGTGCCGGCCGCCGGTGGTCGCGCGGCCCTCGACCACCGCGTCGACGAGGTCATCCGGCAGCACCGCGGCATTCCGCAAGGCGTACAGGCGCTCACCGACGATATAGATGACAATGAGGGAACAGGTAAGGAGCGGCCAGAAGAGGATTCCTGCGCCTTTGATGATGTCGGGCATGGGTGGTGGGATGTGCGAGTGAAGCGGGGTCTATGACGCCTACAAGGCGGAAAAGATTCATGCCCCGGGCCCTTTTTTTGCGATATTCCCGGCTTTCAACCGCACCGCCAGATCCGCCATCTCCAAGTCCAATTGTTTGCCGGAATCGACCCGCAGCGTGCGCCGTGCGCGGTCGAGCGACTGCAGGGCGGCGGGGATCTGCTCGCGGCCGGCGAGGTAAATCACGAAGGGCCGGACCACCTTGTCGTAAAAATCGATGCCGGCCCCGCGCCCCGCCGTGTCCACCTCGCGGTTGTAGATCCTGATCTGCGTCGCGAGGTCATCCTGCTCCATGCTCCGTTGCACGGTGGCCGCCGCCTGCTCGATGCTGAGATCCTCGCGATTCGCCTGGTATTTTTGCGCCAGCCGCTGCTCCTCCACCTGGGCCAGGCTCACTTCGCCCCGCGCCCGCAGCACCTGGTTCAGCTGGCGCGAAAATGAAATCTCGAGGTCGGGGTAACGCTGGAACGCCAGCACGGCCTCGCGCAGGATCGCCTCCTTCGCACGCAGGTCGGGGCTCTTCGCCGCCTGGGCCTTGAGCAGGGTGTTCCAGGCGTCGAGATTGCGCGCGTCGCGGTTGACCGCCTCGCGCGCGGCTCTCAGGGCCTGGTCGACCTTGCCCTCCGCGAGGTAATCGGCGGCGAATGCCTCGTTCATTACCGAGAGCTTGTACGTCGGCAGCGCGCGGAAACGCTCCGTGATGAAGCCCAGTTCGTGGTCGTTGATGTCGGTCCACGTCTGCGGGTCGAACGCCAGGCCGACGACGAATTTCTGGTCCGCGTAGCGCCCGCAATCCAGCTGCCAGCGCTGGTTCGCGTCGAGATAGCCGAACCACGCGTGGCGTCCGTCCAGCCCCGCGCCGCGGAACATGATCGTCGGGATGCCCTTCGCCTTGCCCACCGTGCTGGCGAAGTACGCCTGGTCCACGCAAATGCCGCCCTCCGCCAGGATCGCCGGCAGCGTGTAGGCGCCGCCCGGCCATTCGTACGCGCCGGAGGCGAGCCGGTCCTTGCGGTACTTGACCATGTCGTAGGCCTTGCCGAGGTCGGCCAGGCCCGGCGGCACGCCCTTGCGCGCCCAGTCGAGCTCGGGAAACGGCGCGACGACGTCCACGAGGAATTTCAACTCGGACGCCGGCAGCCGGCTCAGCCGCTGCAGGCTGGCGTTCAGGCGGTCGAGCTTCACGAAGTAGGCGAAGGCCTGCTCGGGCGGCGGCAGCGTGCGCGGCAGCGCGCGGGGGCTCACCTGGCCGTGGGGCCATTGCGGCGGCGGCGGCACGTCGTACACCACCGCGACGGCCAGCGCGAGGCTGCCGTAACCGGCGAAGAGCGCCGGATCCTGCCGGTGGATTTTCTGCAGGATGGCCAGCACCTCCGAGGGATTGTCCACGGGCGACAGGAGCTGGAAAAATTCCTCCGACAACGCTGCGTTGCCGAGCAGCGCCAGTTGCAGCTCGCGCGTCAGCCCGGCGGAAAGCGAGCCGGGATGGGTGGCGTATTGCGACGGCATGTTGGGATGGCCGGCCTTGGCCGCGTCCACCGCCTTGATCCACTCCTGCAACGCCGTGTTGTACGGGGTGCCGAGCAGCTTCGCCCAGCGGTAAAGGTAGTACCAGGCCGACGCGTAGCCCGACCTGGTTTCATACGCCTGCTGCGCCGCCGTGCGCAGCGTCGGCGCCACGCTGCCCCACCCTTGCGCCGCCGCCCGGTCCACCAGCGCCGCCACGCGCGCCGGCGTGGGCTGGCGCGCAATCTCCTCCGCGGGGATGGCGATGTTCTCCTGCGCGCCCAGGGTCGCGAGGGGAAGGAGGGCGAGCAGGAGCCAGCGTTTCAGCACACGGACGAGCAAAGCCGACCCTGTTCCTTGCAGCAAGCGGGAGTTAGCAAATCATCCTGCGCCAGCCGCAAGGTCGCCGCTTGGAATCGTGATCACCACAAACCACAAAGCGCGGCACCTTAGATCGACCCTTTAGATCGACCCGAACATTCGCGGCCCGACCCTTCCAGCTGTCTCTTTAGCCCCATATAGCCAGGACAAGCTGGTCCACTGATACTTGGATAGATCGGCTGCTGTGCAAAGCCCGGCGCGCACTGGATTCAGGTGGATGTAGTGGCATACACGACCCAGCCCTTCGCCTGGCTCGACCAGCAGGCTCTTATAGCGATCTTGAAATACGTGGCCGTGTTCGCCGCGGAAGCGGTTGAAGCGA
>CAYZSN010000295.1:0-33332 GCA_964481095.1 uncultured Oleiharenicola sp.
GCCACTCACCATGTGGATGGTGAAGGGAGTGGTGCCGTGGAGGATTTGACGAATCTGATCGAGGGTCATGGCAGGATGGGTGTTCGGCCCGACTCGGGATCTTTGATGTGCAAAGCGCGGTTTAGTGCAAGGCGGCACTCCGGGGTCAGCGCCGGCGGCGTTTGCCCTTGGCCGGCTGGTGGCCGTGCAGCATCCACCAGGAGCTGCCGATCAACAGCGCGGCGCCGATCGCGTAGTCCATGTGCTCGGTCAGCACACGGGTCTTCCCGTCGAGGCCGGTCTTCAGGTAGGTGAGGCCGGTTTCCGTTTTCCCCGCCAGCGAAACCCCGTGCTCGTAACCCGCGTAGAAAAACCACAGCCCGCCGACAAAGGCCGCGAGGGCGAGCAGGAGGTGGAGGAAGCGCTTCATTCAAGTTGAGAGCTGAGCGCTGAGAGTTGAGAGCTCAGAATCCCGGCATCCCGCCGCGGCCTTTCATCTGCTCCATCTGCTTGAGCATCTTTTTGCCGCCGCCGCCCTTCATCATCTTCATCAGCTTCTGCATCTGCTCGAACTGCTTGATGAGGCGGTTGACCTCGAGCAGCGGGACGCCCGCGCCCTTGGCGATGCGCAGGCGGCGGTTGCCGTTGAGCAGTCCGGGCTTCCGGCGCTCCTGGATCGTCATGGACTGGATGATGGCCTCGGTGCGCTTCATCTGCTTGTCGGCGTCGCCGGGCAGCTCGACGCCGCTCATGCCGGGCATCAGGCCCATGAGCGATTGCATCGAGCCCATCTTCTTCACCTGCTGCATCTGCGCGAGGAAGTCCTCCAAATTGAAGTCCGCCTTGCGCATCTTCTCCGCCATGCGCTCGGCCTCCTTCTCGTCGATGTGCTCCTGCGCCTTCTCGACGAGCGAGACAACGTCGCCCATGCCGAGGATGCGGGAGGCCAGGCGGTCCGGATAAAACGGCTCGAAGTCCGCGGCCTTCTCGCCGGTGCCGATGAACTTGATCGGCACGCCGGTGACGGCCTTGATCAAGAGCGCCGCGCCGCCGCGGGCGTCGCCGTCGAGCTTCGTCAGGATCAGGCCGGTGAGGGCGAGCGCCTCGTGGAAGGCCTTGGCGACGTTGACCGCCTCCTGGCCGAGCGCGCCGTCGGCGACGAGGAGGATCTCGTCGGGCTGGACCGCGGCCTTGAGGCGCTTCACCTCCTCGATCAGCTCGTGGTCGATCTGGAGGCGGCCGGCGGTGTCGAAAAGGATGACGTCGGCGCCGGCCGCGAGCGCGGTCTCGAGCGCCTTGGTGCCGATGGCCGGGACGTCTTTCGATTCGCGGTCCGCGTGGAAGCCGAGTTCCTCCTGCTTCGCGAGGATCTCGAGCTGGTCGATGGCCGCCGGACGGTAGACGTCGCACGCGACGACGAACGGCCGGGAGCCCTTTTTCTTGAGCAGCTTGCCGAGCTTGGCGGTGGAGGTGGTCTTGCCCGAGCCGTGGAGGCCGACCATGAGCACCTTGAGCGGGCGCTTCGGGGAGAGTTCGGTGGCGCCCTCGCCGAGCAGCTTCACCAGCTCGTCGTGGATGATCTTGACGACCTGCTGGCCCGGGGTGACCGACTTCAACACCGACTGGCCGGTGCATTCGGCCTGGACGCGGGCGATGAAGTCGCGCGCGACCGTGAAATGGACGTCGGCGGAGAGCAGCGCGGCGCGGACCTCCTTGAGGGCCTCCGCCATGTTGACTTCGGACAGGGAGCCCACGCCGCGCAGGTTGCGCAGCGCGCCGGTCAGTTTCTCGGTGAGGGATTCGAACATGGAGAAGCGGAGCGAAACCACTAATGGCCGCGAATAAACACTAATCTTCGCCGGCAAAATCCACGGTCCGCGAATCTGCTTGCGGGGGGTTGGGCCTTACCGCTTATCGCTTACAGCTTCCTCCTTATGTCCCGCACCGTCGCCATCGTCGGACGCCCCAACGTGGGCAAAAGCCGCCTGTTCAACCGGCTGGCCCGGAAGCGCATATCCATCGTGCACGACATGCCGGGCGTGACGCGCGACGTGGTGACGGCGGAGGTCGACGACGGCGCCTACACGCTCCTCGACACCGGCGGGCTCGGCCTGACGGGCAGCGACACGCCGGCCTTGATCACGAAGGCCTCCGAGCAGCAGGTGCACTTCGCCATCGCGACCGCGGACGTGATCCTGTTCGTCATCGACGCCCGCGAGGGCGTCACGGCGCTCGATGAGCGCATCGCACAGCAGCTGCGCAGGAGCAAGAAGGCCGTGCTGCTCGTCGCGAACAAGGCCGACGCGGGGCAGGAGAAGATCGCGGACATCGCCGACTTCTACCGGCTGGGCTTCGGCGAGCCGTTCTACATTTCCGCCGAGCACGGCAACGGCGAGGCGGAGCTGCGCAACGCGGTCCTCGCCAAGCTCGGCCCCGTGCCCGCGCTGACCCCGCTTGAGCAGGAGCGCCTCAACATCTGCTTCGTCGGCCGCCCCAACGTCGGCAAGTCCTCGCTCAGCAACCGCGTGATGAAGAGCGAGCGGCTGATCGTGAGCGACGTCGCCGGCACCACGCGCGACGCCGTGGAGCTGAACTTCATCTTCCGGACCCGCGAGGGCAAGGAGTGGCCGTTCAAGCTCATCGACACCGCCGGCATCCGCGCGCCGACCAAGCTGTCGTCCTCTGTCGAGTATTTCTCCCGGCTGCGGTCGCTCGAGGCCATCTACCAGTCCGACGTGGCTTTCATGGTGCTCGACGCGATGGACGGCGTGACCGGGCAGGACAAGGCCATCGCGGGCGAGATCATCAAGGCGCAGAAGCCGATCGTGATCGTGGTCAACAAGTGGGACCTCGTGCACGAGGCGTTCCGCAGCAACCTGCCCGGCATCCGGAAATACAAAAGCCCGCGCGATTTTCGCGAGAAGTTCGAGAAGGCGCTCTTCGACCAGCTCTTTTTCACGCCGGGCGCGCCCGTGATGTTCGTGTCGGCGCTGACCGGCCACGAGATCGAGCGCATGCTCCGCAACGCCCGCGCGCTGGACCGGCGCCTCGACACCAGGATCCCGACGGCGAAGCTCAACGCCGCGATCATCAAGCTCGCCGACCGCACGCCGCCGCACGCCATCGGCGGCCAGCGCTTCAAGATCTACTACGCCACGCAGACCTCGAACCGCCCGTTTCGCATCAAGGTGTTCTGCAACCAGGAGCGGAGCCTCACCGAGTCCTACCGCCGCTACCTCGAGGCGGGCCTCGTCAAGGAGTTCGGCCTCGACGGCTGCCCGATCCATTTCGACCTCATCGGCAAGAAGAAGCTGCCCGTCGAGCAGCGCCTCGCCTACCGCAAGGCCCACGGCGGCTCCGTGGACGGCGTCACCGAGGAGAAGGGCGAGGACGATTTCGACCCGTCCCTGCTGGACGATTGAGCCGCCCCGGCCGGCACCACGAAATGATGAAAATCGTCTTCATGGGTTCCGATGCCATCGCGCTGCCGGCCCTGGACTGGCTCACTGGCAGCGGACACGCCAAGGTTGTCGCGGTTTTCACGCCGCCGGATCGCGCGGCCGGACGCGGACAGAAAGTGCAGGCCAACGCCATCAAGCACTGGGCCGCGGCGAAGGGGCTGCCCGTGCACCAGCCGGCGAAGTTCGGCGCGGCGGCCCGCGACGCGCTGGCCGCGCTCAAGCCCGACCTCACGCTGGTCATGGCCTACGGCCATATCCTCCGGCAGGACGTCATCGACGTGCCGCGCCTCGGCACGATCAACCTGCACACGTCCATCCTGCCGAAGTACCGCGGCGCCTCGCCGATCCAGACCGCGGTGGCGCAGGGCGAAACGACGACCGGCGTGACGCTGATGAAAATGGTGCTGGCGCTCGATGCCGGCCCGGTCGGCGACCTCGAGTGGGTGATGATCGAGCCGCTCGACACCGCCGCCGAAGTGGAAGCGAAGCTGGCCGGGGCCTGCGTCCCATTGCTCCAGCGTGCGATCCCGGCGCTGGCGAAAGGCACGCTCAAGTTCACCGCCCAGGATGAAGCCAAGGTGACTTTCTGCCGCCGGTTGGAGAAGACCGACGGCGTGCTCGACTTCACGGCGCCCGCCAGGGCGCTGGCCGCGCGGATCAACGGGCTCAATCCGTGGCCAGGCTGTTCCGTGACGATCAACGGCCAGCCCGTGAAGCTCGGCCTGGCCGATGTGGCGTCTCTCCCTGCCGATAGTAACGTATTACGTTACAAACTGGGTGCGGCTTCCGGCACCGTGATTGGCGCCGATGCGGACGGCCTGCTCGTGGCGGCGGGCGAGGGAGTGCTGCGCCTGCGCAAGCTGCAGCGCCCGGGTGGGAAGCTGCTCCCGGCGGACGAATTCCTGCGCGGGTTTCCCGTCGCCGCCGGAACCGTGCTGCCGTCGCACCCGATGCCGGCGCTGGTGGCGCCCGTACCGTTTCCCTTTCGGGGAACGCGGCACCCCTGAATGTCATTGCGAGGAGGTCCAACGGACCGACGAAGCAATCCAGCTGGATCGCCATGGCCGCTGGCGCGGCCTCGTGGTGACGGCGCGGTTTAAGTCACGCCAAGGCTTGTTTTTGCCCGCGATTTTCCCAACCTCACAGCCATGCGAGCCTCCCTTTCGCGCTGTGCCTTCCTCCTCGTCCTGACCGCCGGGCCCGCGCTGGCCCAGACCGACCTCCGCCCCGAACTGGCCGCCTTGCGCCAGGACGTGCTCGAGCTCCGGCAGCGCGTCGGGGCGCTGGAACTGGCCAACGAGCAGCTCAGCCGCGACAACAGCGCCCTGCAGGACAAGGCCAACAGGAGTTACGCCACCGTCGAGCAGCTCAACAAGGCCATCGCCGACGTGAACCGCACGATGCAGGCCGAGCTTGCCGACCAGAAGCGCGAGACCCTGGCGCAGGTCGCCGGCCAGCTGGAGAAGCTTGGCCGCCAGACCAACGCCGCGCTCGACGCGATGGCGAAGAACCAGGTGACGCGCCCCGCGGTGCAGACGACCTTCAGCGACGATTTCCCGAAGGAAGGCGTCAACTACACCGTCGTGTCCGGCGACACGCTCTCCGGCATCGCCAAGAAGACCGGCGGCAGGCTCGCCGACATCCGCAACGCGAACAAGATTGTCGACGACACGAAGATCCGCGTCGGCCAGACCCTCTTCATCCCGCAGGGCAAATAACATGGCAAAACCCGCTTCACGCCTCGGCCGCGGCCTCGGCGCCCTCATCACCAGCGCGGCCGCCGCGCCAAAATCCGCCACCTCGCCGGTGGCGCAGCCGCCGGACGAGTCTCGCCGCAGCCCGCAGGGCGCAGGCGGACCCGTCACCGACGGCCTGCCGGGCTACCGCGAGGTGGCCGTCGCCCTCGTCGAGCCCAACCCCTACCAGCCGCGCAAGGAATTCTCCGACGAGGCGCTCGGCGACCTCGTGGAGAGCATCCGCGCCGAGGGCCTGCTCCAGCCCATCGTGGTGCGGCCGGTCGGCGACCGTTTCCAGCTCATCGCCGGCGAGCGCCGCTGGCGCGCTTTCCAGAAACTTTCGATCAAGACGATCCCCGCGCGCGTGATGACGTCGAGCGACGCCTCCTCGGCTTCGCTGGCGCTGATCGAGAATCTCCAGCGCGCCGACCTCAACCCGATCGAGGAGGCGCACGGCTACGCCAGCCTCATCCGCGATTTCGACCTGACCCAGGACGCCGCCGCGCAACGGGTGGGGAAGGGCCGCGCCACCGTCGCCAATTCGCTCCGCCTGCTCGGCCTCGAAGGCGAACTCCAGGCCTATGTCGGCAAGGGCCTGCTCAGCGTCGGCCACGCCAAGGTGCTGCTCGGCGTCGAGCATTCGCCCGAGCGCCTCGTGCTGGCCCGGCGCGCACTGGAACAGGGCCTGAGCGTCCGCGCCCTCGAGGAATTGCTCCGCCACAAGTCCGCCGGTGGCGGCCCGGGCAAGAAGCGCCGCATGCCGGGCGCGACCGCCACCCAACTCGCCGACATCGAGAAGAAGCTCACCTCGCACCTCGGCGCCCGCACGACCCTGAAGCATTCCGACAAGCGCGGCCGCATCATCATCGAATACGCCGGCAACGACGACCTGCAGCGCGTGCTCGGCAAGATGGGCTTACCCCCTGCCTGAGCGGGTTTTGTCCGGATTTTGCCCCCGGCGGGAACCTTGGGTTGACAAAGCACGTCTGACTTAGCTCCATTTCGCCCCTTATGAGTCTCTTCATTGGCGTCCTGACTTTCATCCTGGTCCTCACCTCGCTTTTCCTGGTGCTGGTCGTGCTCATGCAGCGCGCCAAGTCCGACGGCGGCATGGGTGCCGCCATGGGCGGCGGTGCGACGGAATCCGCCTTCGGCGCCGAGACCAACAACGTGCTCAGCACCGCCACCATCCGCGGCGCGATCGTTTTCTTCGTCCTCGGGTTCGTGCTCTACATGGCCAACATCTACCAGGCCAAGCACCATGAGGCCGCCGACAGCAAGCTGCCCACCGTCAACGCCCCGGCGCTGGCCCCGAAGCCCGCCGCGCCGCTGACGACGCCGTCCACGCAACCCGCCACAACGCCGCCGGCTGATGGCAAGAAGCCCTGACCAGCCAAGCCCGGTGTTCCACCGGGCTTTGTTATTTGTGCTGGCCGCCGCGTGCTGCGCGGGGCCGCTGCGGGCACAGGCGGACAAGTTCGGCCAGCCCACGGACCGCCCGGCGCTGGGCCGCGCCGACCAGGCCGAGGGCGCGCGCCTGTTGGCTGACTTTCGCAAAAACAGCGGCATCGCCGGGGATTACTGGCTGGCTTTCGAGCTGCGTGTCATGCCGCGCGAGGGTGCGGAACGTGTCGTCACCGGCACGCTGTTCGGCACGCGTGGCGTCTCCGGCCCGTTGTCCCGCGCCAACGTCGGCGGCCAGCGCTGGCTGATCGAGTCCGGCCCGAAGCCCGCCGCGTGGCTGGCTGCGGAAGATGGCTCGGCCCGCGAGCTCGGCGCGACCGAAGGCGCCCTGGCCCTCGCCGATACCGGCGTGACCGTTTTCGAGCTGCAGATGCCGTTCCTGTACTGGACCGACTTCACCTACGAAGGCGAAGCGCGCGTGCGCGGCCGGCCCACGCACAGCTTCGTGCTGCGCCCGCCCGCGGGCCAGCCGGTGCCCGCCGGCCTGACCGCGGTGCGCGTGTTGCTCGACGTCCAGTTCGAGGCGCTCGTGCAGGCGGACGAACTCGGCGCCAGCGGCACCGTGGAAAAAACCATCAGCCTGCTCGACCTGAAGAAGGTCGGCGAGCAGTGGCTCGTGAAGGCCATCGACGTGCGCGATGCCCGCACCCGCAGCAAGACGCGCTTTTCGGTCACGGCGGCGGCGCTCGGGCTGAGCTGGCCGATCGCGCTCTTCGGCCCCGACAGCCTTGCGGCCGAGCCGCCCCCGGTGCCGCCCGAGAAAATCGTCCGCTTCTGAAACCGTCCGAGCGAACGTGATATGATCGGGCCAAACCCAAACACACCCCGCCGCTGCGCGCCACCCCTCTTGATAGAGGGGATTTGCCGGTTCGCAGCCGAAGTCCCCTCTATCAAGAGGGGGGCCCAAGGGGCGGGGTGGGTGATTGACTTCTGAACATGTCCGGCAAGCCGCGTCCTTTTCCGATCCAGGTGGAAGTCGAGTTTCTCGACCGGCTGAGCGAGCCCGTGCGCGAGGGCCGCGCAAAGTCGGTCAGCGACATCATCCGCACCGCGCTGGAGCGCTCCGATTTCTCCAACATCGTCGTGCTGCACCCGGCGCAGGTGGCGATCTCGGTCCGGCTCGCGCCCGAGATCCGGCGGAGCCTGAAGCAGATCTCCCGCGCCAAGCACACCAGCGTCGGCCAGCTCGTGCGCGCCGCGGTCGAGGCGTACCTGCCGCAGCTCGAGACCGGCGCGGTGGAGCAGCTGGAGATTCCGGACGTGCCGGTGCCGCCGGTCATCGAGCCGGTGCTGGTGGCGGAACCGAAACGCCAGAAGGCGCGCAAGCCGGGGAGGAAGAAGCCGGCGGCCCGCAAGGCCGCGGCGAAGAAGCCACGGAAGCGCTGAGCGCTTCCTGGAACCTCCAACGTTCAACATCGAACGTTCAACTTCCACAGCTCCGCAATACAGTTGGCCTTCTTATTGAACGTTGAGTGTTCGATGTTGAACGTTGGACGTTGCGTTGGGTCGCGTATGACTTCCGCGACCCAACGCCCTGCTTGCCTTCGCCTCGCGCGACCCTTTAGTCCTGCTCCCCGCCACTCATGAGCACTCCGCATCCGTTATCGACCTGGGCCCGCAACGTCTCGCCTTCCCCGACCCTGGCCATCGACGCCAAGGCCAAGGCGCTCATCGCCGCGGGCGAGGATGTCTGCAGCTTCGCCGCGGGCGAACCGGATTTCGACACGCCGGAGCACATCAAGGAGGCCGCCATCGCCGCGCTGAAGTCGGGCAAGACCAAGTACGCGCCGACGCCGGGCATCGAGCCGCTGCGCGCCGCGATCGCCGAGCGCTACCAGGCGGAGTACGGCTACGGCATCGCGCCCGCGCAGGTCGTCGTCAGCCCCGGCGGCAAGTACTCGTGCTTCATCGGCCTGCTCGCCGTCTGCAATCCCGGCGACGAGGTGCTCATCCCGACGCCGTTCTGGGTCAGCTATCCCGAGATGGTGAAGCTCACCGGCGCCACACCGCGCTTCCTCGAGACTTCCGACCAGACCGGCTTCAAGATCCTGCCCGCGCAGCTCGAGGCGGCGATCACGCCGAAGACCAAGGTCCTCGTCTTCAACAGCCCGTCCAACCCGACCGGCGCCGTCTACTCGCGCGCCGAGATCGCGGCCCTCGTGGCCGTCGCGGTGAAGCACAACCTCTACATCCTGTCCGACGAGATGTACGAGCACCTGATGTACGACGGCGCGCAGGCGACCTGCCTCGCGACGCTCGGCCCCGAGGCCGCGGCGCGCACGATCACGGTCGCCGGCTTCTCCAAGACCTACTCGATGACCGGCTGGCGGCTCGGCACGCTCGTCGCGCCCGCGCCCATCGCCAAGGCGGTCGCAGAGCTGCAGAGCCAGATGTCGTCCAACGCCACGACCTTCGCCCAGTACGGCGCGCTCGCCGCGCTGAAGGAGAAGGAGAAGACCGCGGCCGCGCTCAAGATGATGCTCACCGCCTTCGACCGCCGCCGGAAGGCGCTGCACGCCGGCCTCAACCAGATCCCGGGCGTCACCTGCCTCCTCGCGCAGGGCGCGTTCTACCTGTTCCCGAACATCTCGAGCTTCGGGGTCAAGGACACCGAGTTCTGCGCGCGGCTGCTCGAGCAGGAGAAGGTCGCCGCCGTGCCGGGCTCGGCGTTCGGCGCCGAAGGCTACCTGCGCCTCAGCTACGCGACATCCGACGAGATCATCGCGAAGGGCCTCGAGCGCCTGAAGCGGTTCTGCGCGGGGTTGAAGAAGTAAGTCATTGCGGGCCGTACTCCGGCCTTGGCGTCGAAGCCGCGCCAGGGCACAAAAGCGATGTGACCAGGCGCGCACCGCATGATCCCTCCACGTTGCTGGTTGGGATGCAGATTCTCTCGGTCCTGTGGGCCACGATCATTCTTCCCCCGGCTTTGCTGATAGTCCTTGTGGCTGATACTTGGGCCGGGCGCTGGTTCGGGTTGTGGGCCCTCGTGTTTGCGATTACCCCGTGGGCCCTGATCCGGGCGCGCAGCGCGGCGCGATGGCGAAAGGCGGCGCTGGGGCTTTCGGTGGGCTGGATTGTCCTCGGCGGAGGCGTTTTGTGGAATCTTCCGGATGGGAACATGACGGGAAGCCACCGGGCAATGAACAAATATGCTCAGCCGGGCGCCAGCTTCTCCCGGCGTGCGCCGGGCAACTGGCTGCCCGAAATCGACCAACTGTCGGCCGGGTTCACCATCATGCCCGCAGCCGATCGGCTTTTCACCGCGGGCCAGTCGGCTGAACTTAAGGCGGCCGCTCGCGACGTCTATCGCGAGCTCAATGCCGATCCCGATTTCGCGCAGCTGGGCTCCGTCATGACGGGAGCCTATGGTGAGCTGCTGGGACTGCCGAGGCCGCCGGCACACAGTTATGTCTATGTGCCCGCAGGGTTGGATCGGACCAAGCCCTCCCCGGTCCTGGTCTTTTTTCACGGCTATGGAGGCAATTTCACCGGCTACCTTTGGGTCCTGTCCAAAGTGGCGGATCGGGCCGGATGCATCCTCGTCGCGCCAAGCAACGGGTTGGGAAACTGGAGGGCGGAAGAAAGCGCCCTGGGCTTCGATCGTGCGCTGCAAGCTGCGGCCGAGGTGGCCGTCATCGACAAGCGACGCGTTGCCGTGGCCGGCCTGTCCAACGGTGGCTTGGCTGCAAGCCAGCTCGCCCGCAGGCGAGGCTCCGCGATTTCGTCGCTGATCCTGATCTCGCCCGTGTTCGACCGGGATGCCATCCGCCCGTCGGCATCTTCCGCGCCATGGAATGGCCTGAAAGTTTTGGTGATATCAGGGGATCGGGACGACCGCATCCCGCGGCAATATGTGGAGTCGAAAATCGGCGCCCTCGGGGACTTGGGCGCCACGGTAAGCAGTGAATTTGTTCCCGACGCGGATCACTTCCTGATCTTCACTCATCGCCGGCGGTTGCAGGATTCGCTCGTCGCCTGGCTCCGACAGGACGCCGGGAAAATCTAGTCAGGCGACATCCTGGACCCGGTCCAGCATGCGCGTGAGGTAGAGCTGCTCGGGCCCGACCCGTGCCAGGCTGAGCGCCTGGCGGAAGCTTTCGGCCGCGGCCCGGTGGTTCTTCAGGCGCCAGTGCAGTTCGCCGGTGACGGCGTGCAGCAGGTAGCTGGATTCGATGCGCCCGCGGTTGGGAATGGCGGCCACGGCATCGAGGCCGGCCTGCGGGCCGTGCACCTGCGCGATGGCCACGGCGCGGTTGAGCGACACGACCGGCGAGGGCTTGAGGCGGTTCAGCTCGTCGTAATGGCGCAGGATGCGCACCCAGTCGGTCGAGGCGTAGTCCGGCGCCGTGGCGTGAATGGCGGCGATGCCGGCCTGCAGGTGATATTCGCCGAGTTCGCCGCCCTGCGCGGCCTCGGCGAGGTGGCGCAGCCCGCGGCCGATCATCGGCTGGTCCCACCTGGCGCGGTCCTGGTGCTCGAGGCGCAGCAGCGTGCCGTCCTCGTCCACGCGGGCGGGGAAGCGGGCCGCCGTCAGCAGCATCAGCGTCAGCAGCGCGTGGCTGCGCGGGGTGTTGCCCGCCGGGTGGGTGACGAGCAGCGAGGCGAGGCGGATGGCTTCATTGCTCAATTCCTCACGCACGAGGGCGTCGCCCGACGAGGCCTTGTAGCCCTCGTTGAACAGCAGGTAGAGCGCGGCGAGCACGCCGTCGAGGCGGGGGGCGAGGTCGGCGCCCTCGGGGAGCTCGAAGCCGAGGCCGGCGTCGTGGATGCGCTGCTTGGTGCGCGTGAGCTGCTTTTCGATCGCCGCCTCGGTGCTGAGGAACGCGCGGGCGATCTCGGCGGTGCTGAAACCGCAAAGGACCTTCAGCGCGAGCACGACCTGCGCGTCGGGCGCGACCGACGGGTGCGCGCAGACGAACATCAGGCGCAGGGCGTCGTCGCGGATCTCGTGCGCGGCGCCCCAGGCGACGGCGGGCGTGCCGAGCGCGACCTCGTGGTGAGTGATGATGGCGCATTCCTTGCCCGGGGCCATGCGCTGGTGTCGCATGGCGTCGCGGCCGAGGTTCATCGCGACCTGCGTGATCCACGCGGAGGGATTGGCCGGCACGCCGCCCATCGACCACGCGCGCAGGGCGCGGAGCATGGCTTCCTGGGCGACATCCTCCGCGAGCGCCAGGTTGTGGACGCCGAGCAGGCGGACCAGCGCGCCGTGCAGGCGCCCGGTTTCATGGCGGAAGAAATGCTCGACGAGCCCCGTGGGATTCGCCGGCTTGGGCGCCGCCGCTGGATCCGTCCCCGCCATGGCGAATCAGGCGCCGGCGGACGCCACGGCCATCTTGGTGCGCGTCGTGACGCCCAGTTCGCGGCAACCGGGAGCGAGCTGGCGGATTTCAATGACCATGCCGTGGGCGAGGGCGGGGTGCCGGCGGGCGATGGCGGTCGCTTCGCCGAGGTCGCTCGTGGTCAGCAGCACGTAGCCGCCGACCGCCTCCTTGGCCTCGGGAAACGGGCCGTCGGTGATGCGCGAGCCGCCGGGGCCGGAGACGACGCGGGTGTCGAGTTCGAGCGGCTGGCCTTCGACGGCCTTGCCTTCGGCGAGCAGGCCCTCGAACCAGGCGTTCCAGTCATTGACCAGCGCCTGGCGCTGGGCGGGGGACAGCGGCCGGTAGACCTCGGGGCCGGTGTTGCGGAAGAAAAGGAGATAGGGGCTGGACGAGGCGGGGGAGTCGGTGGCCATGGCGGAGGCGGGTTGAGGATGGAGCAGGCGGTCAATGACTACGACGAAGCAGGATACCCGGGAAGGACATTTCGCCAAAAATAAAAGGCGGTTGTCCGGCCGGCGGAGCCTTATACGTCGTATGGGTAAGACGGACAACTTCGCCTGCCCTCCAATCCCAAGAAGCACCCATGAGCCTCTATACCGATGGATTCGTCATCCCCGTGCCGAAGCGCAAGCTGGCGGCGTATTTCAAACTGGCGCGCAAAGCGGCCAAAATCTGGCGCGAGTACGGCGCCCTCGACTACAAGGAATGTGCCGGCGACGACCTCGTCGCGCCATTCTCGCGGTCCTTTCCCAAGGGCATCCGCACCAAAGCCGGCGAGACCGTGGTGTTTTCATGGATCGTCTACAAGTCGAAGGCCCACCGCGATCGCGTGAACAAAAGGATCATGCAGGATCCGCGCATCGCCAACATGTGCGACCCGAAGGACATGCCCTTCGACTGCAAGCGCATGCTCTACGGCGGCTTCAAGGTGATGGTCTCCGGTTGATTCCAACCATGGTCCTCACCGACATCGCTCCGGCCATGGGCGCGAAGCTCAACGCCCTCCGCGCCGAGTTCGCCGACCTTGCCTTCGCCCTCGAGCGCCAGGGCCGGCGCGACGCCGCCGACATCGCCAACCAGCTGGGCGGCCGCCTGGCGGAGTTCGCCGCGGAGTTTGACCCGGCCGCGCCGCAACCAACCCACACCGCCCGCTCCGATTTATCATGACAACCGACACCCTCAATTATCCCCGGGCTGTTTCGCGGGCGGAATGGCTCAAGGCGCGCAAGGAGCTCCTGGCCGAGGAAAAGGAACTCACCCGCGCGCGCGACCGCCTGAACCGCCGCCGCCGCGAGCTGCCGATGGTCCGCGTCGACCAAGCCTACGCCTTCGAGGATGCGGCGGGCCGCAAAACCTTCCTCGACCTCTTCGAGGGGCGGCAACAGCTCATCGTGTATCATTTCATGTGGCGGTGGGAAAACGGCCAGCCGCTTGCCGAGCCGTGCCGCGGTTGTTCCGGCTGGGCCGACCAGATCGCGCGCGGGCACCTGGCGAGTCTGCGTTCGCGCAACACGGCGCTGGCGCTCGTGTCCCGCGCGCCATGGAAGACCATCGCCCCCTTCAAGCAGCGCATGGGCTGGAAGCTGCCGTGGTATTCGTCGTTTGGCAGCAGTTTCAACTACGACTTCCACGTCTCGTTCGACGAGTCCATCGCCCCCTTCGAATACAACTACCGGACCAAGGCGGAGCTGCTCGCGACCGCCAAGGCCCACTTTCTCGAGGACGGCCAGCCGTTCGACCTGCACGGCCTGAGCTGCTTCCTGCGCAAAGGCGACGAGATCTACCACACGTACTCGGCCTATGCCCGCGGCACGGAGGGGGCGGGCGGCGCCTACCTGTTGCTCGACCTGACCGCCTTGGGCCGGCAGGAAAACTGGGAGGAGCCCAAGGGCCGCGCCGCCGGCGGCGGCCTGCCCCCGCGCCCGGACCTTTCGCCGTATCCCGACGAATACAATGAGTGACCCGGCGACACTGGCGGGGCGGGAGCTCGTCCTCACGCGCATCATCGACGCCCCGCGCGAACGCGTTTTCGCCGCCTGGACCCGCCACCTCCCCGAATGGTGGGGGCCCCACGGCATGACGACGCCGGTCTGCGAGATGGACCTGCGCCCGGGCGGCATTTTCCGCACCGTGATGCGCGCGCCGGACGGCGCGGAGTATCCGACGCGCGGCGTCTTCCTCGAGGTCATGCCCAATGAGCGCATCGTCTTCACCGACGCCTTCGACGCCGGCTGGACGCCGCATCCGGCGGCTTTCTTCACCGGCATCGTGACGTTCGAACCGGTCCGCGACAGTCGCACCCGTTACACCGCGCGGGCGCTGCACTGGACAGTCGCCAACTGCGAAAAACACGACAGGATGGGTTTCCACCAAGGGTGGGGCGAAAGCCTCGACCGCCTGGTCGCCTGCGTCAGACGTCTCGCCGCTTGAACCCCAAACCCGTTCCCAACCCCACCTCACCATGCCTGCCTCCACCGCGGTCCGCCGCCTTGCCACCGTCGCCCGCTTCCTGCTGGGCCTGCCCCTGCTGGTTTTCGGCCTGAACGCCTTCTTCAATTTCATCCCGCAGCCGAAGACCCCGCTGCCCGAGAAGGCGATGGCCTTCGCCGGCGCGCTGTTCAACAGCGGCTACATGATGCAGCTGATCGGGGTGACGTTCCTGATTGTCGCCGGGCTGCTGCTCAGCAACCGCTTCGTGCCGCTGGCGCTCGCCCTGTTCGCGCCGTTCGTCGTCAACAGCCTTTGCTTCCACATTTTCCTCGAACGTTCCGGCCTGCCGATGGCGGCGGTCTTTGCCGCGCTCGAGCTCTGGCTCGCGTGGGTCTACCGGGCGGCTTACCGGCCGATGCTCGCGGCACGCATCACGCCCTGACGGACGCTTTCCCGGATTGTATTCCGGAGGTGATTGCTGCAGCGTCGCGTCCGCCTCGGCACTCCTCACCTCATCCATGGAACGTCTTCAAGGCCTGGTCGGCATCGCGCTCATCCTCGGCATCGCGGTCCTCTGCTCCAACAATCGCCGCCGGATCAACTGGCGCCTCGTGGCCACGGGCATCGCCCTGCAGGTGGTCATCGCGCTCCTGATCTTCCACGTGCAGCCCGTGGCGAATTTCTTCAAGCTGCTGGGCGACGGCATCGGCAAGCTCGAGCAGTTCGCCCGGCAGGGCGCGGCCTTCGTCTACGGCGGCATCATCGTCGACCAGTTCGGCAAGCCCGGCAACTACGTGTCGGGCGGCTTCGTCTTCGCCTTCAACGTCACGTCCACGATCGTCCTCGTCTGCGCGCTGGTCGCCATCCTCTACCACTTCGGCATCATGCAGCGCGTCGTGTCCGTGATCGCCCGCGCGATGAACTTCATCATGCGTGTCAGCGGCGCCGAGGCGCTCAGCAACGTCGCCAGCGCCTTCGTCGGCCAGGTCGAGGCGCAGGTCATGATCCGGCCCTACCTCGGCGGCATGACCAACAGCGAGCTGCTCGCCTCGATGAGCGGGAGCCTCGCCTGCATCGCGGGCGGCATCCTCGTCGTCTACGCCAACATGGGCGCCGCCGCCGGCATGGACCTCGCGCCCAAGCTGATCACCGCCTCGCTCATGGCCGCGCCCGGCGCGCTGGTCATCGCCAAGATCGTTTTCCCCGAGACGCAGGAGAGCCAGACCATGGGCACGGTGAAGCTCGAGGTGAAGAGCGAGTACAGCAACGTCATCGACGCCGTCTCCCACGGCGCCGGTGACGGCTTCAAGATCGCGATGAACGTCATCGCCATGCTCATCGGTTTCATCGCGGTCATCGCCTGCATCGACTGGCTGCTGACCGGCCTCGGCCACCTCGTCCACTTCCCGTACGGCGACCTCACGCTCAACTGGATCTTCGGGAAACTGTTCTACCCGATGGCGTGGGCCATGGGCGTGCCGGCGGAGGACGTCAGCAACGTGGCGACCCTGCTCGGGCAGAAGCTCACGATCAACGAATTCGTCGCGTTCCAGAACCTGACGAACAAGAGCATCCCGATCCTGACCGAGAAGGGGCTGCTGATCCTCAGCATCGCGATCTGCGGCTTCGCCAACTTCAGCAGCGTCGGCATGCAGATCGGCGGCATCGGCGCGCTGGTGCCGGAGCGCCGCACCGACCTGGCGAAGCTCGGCCTCAAGGCGCTGCTCTGCGGCACGCTGGCCTCGTACCTGTCGGGCACGCTGGCCGGTATTGTCGTCTGAATTGCAGCCGGGGTGGCTGCCCCGGATGATGACTGAAAGAGGCGGCAAGACCTGCCGGGGTCAGCGAAGCCGTCGCCCGCTGATCGCGTGGCGTGCATGAATGGCGGTTAATCCCGGGGCAGCCCTGTATTATGCATTCTGATGAAACTTTCCCGGGGTAGGTGCGTCACAGAGGCTGACCCTTATGCACGCTTTCCTCCATGTGGTCCTGGCGCTCGGCGGCCTGGCGGCCGCGTCAGCGGTCGGCGCGATGTGCGCGGTCTGCCTGCTGGTGTGGTTTGGCGGCGGGACGGAAAAATCTCCAGGCGAGACTTGGCGTCCGGCGGACAAGGCCTAGTGTGCCGGGATGGATGTGAAGGAGCGGCTGGCCCGGCACCTGGGCAAAAAACCCGACGTCGCGCAGGCGGCCTTCGTGGCGCCCAATGCGTCGGTGATGGGTGACGTGAAGCTCGGCAAGCTGAGCAGCGTGTGGTACGGCGCCGTGCTGCGCGGCGACATCCACTCGATCGAGATCGGCGAGGGCAGCAATGTGCAGGATCTGGCGGTGGTGCACCTCGCCGACGATTACGGCGTGAAGGTGGGCAAGTACACGACGATCGGCCACAGCGCCATCATCCACGCCTGCACGATCGGCGACGAGTGCCTGATCGGCATGGGCGCGACCATCCTCGACGGCGCCGTGATCGGCGACCACTGCATCGTCGGCGCGAACGCGCTTGTCACGCAGCGCTTCGTGGCGCCGCCGGGTTCGATGATCCTCGGTTCGCCCGCGAAGGTCGTCCGCCCGCTCAAGGAAGCCGAGCTGCTCGGCCTGCGTGCGTGGGCGGAGAAATACGTCGACGTCGCGCGCGCCCACGCGGCGCGGAAGAAATGAGACAATCGGATTGGCCACAAAAAACACCAAGAGGCGCGAAAATGGCCTAGAGGAATGTTTCGGTCATGAGGTACTTCTTCACGTAAAGCCGAGGCGCCCCGAAATTGATCAGAAGCCCCGTTTCGAACCGCCCCGATCGCAGATAGCCCGGAAGTTGAGCGATATGCTCTTCGGCCACAGTTCGCGCGGCCTTCAGTTCAACCACAAGCCGATTTTCGATCAACAGGTCTGAGAAAAATTCCCCCAACAAGGTGCCATCTTCATCCAACACGGCGGAAGGATGCTGTTGCTTTACGTTCAATCCCAGCTTGCGGAGCCGTGAGGCGAGGGCGCTCTCGTAGATCTTCTCCAAATGGCCATGTCGGTGATAGCAATGGAGGGCAAAGCTCGTCTCACGCACAATGTCGCACAAACGGTTGATGTCGTCGTTTTTCATGGGATCCTTTTTGTGGTTCTTGGTGTTTTTCGTGGCCCATGATTGAAATGAATTGGTTCGGTCTGCTGTGGCTATCTGACTCGATCCAGGATCGAGAACGTATACCGGTAATTCGCGTCGGCGCCTTCCTTGCGCCAGCTTTCCTTCCACGCCAGCTGCCGCCAGTCGGGGAACCAGGTGTCACCTGCGACCGCCGCGTGCACGAAGGTCAGCAGCAGCCGGTCCGCGAGCGGCAGCGTCTCCTCATAGATGCGCTGTCCGCCACAAACCATGATTTCGCCCGGCAGTTCCTGCGCGAGGGCCAGGGCCTCGGGGACGCTTGCCGCCACGCGCACCCGGTCGCTGGCCAGCGCGCGGTTGCGGGTGAGAACCACGGGCTTGCGGCCGTCGAGCGCGGCGCGGGACCAGGTTTCATAGCAGATGCGGCCGAGCACGACGACCTGGTTGGCCGTGCGGTCGTGGAACCACTGCTTGTCCTCGGGAATGTCGAAGGGCAGGCGGGCGGCGCGGCCGATGACACGGTTCTCGGCGCAGGCGACGATGAGCTGGATCGGTTTCGGCATCAGGGAGGCTTGAGGCGAGGGGCTTGAGGCGTGAGGGGCGGAATCCTGATACTTGGCACCTGACACTTGATACTTGCGAAGCGTCGCTTCGCTATTGCGCTTCCGACCGGGAGCAAAAACATCGCGCGATGCAGAGCAAACTCCGTTTCTTCGCGACGGCGCTGGTGTGCGGCGCCGTTTTCCTCCCTTCCTCCCGCGCCGACAAGTTCGACGACCAGTACCAGGCGGTCCTCGACGCCCGGGGCAAGGCGTCCGAGACCGAGCGCCTGCACGCGCTCTTCGCCGCCGACTGGGCCTACGCCATGCACGAGGCGCCGGAGGCCGCAACCTACAACGGCGTCCCCGGCGGCGAGGACCGCTGGACCGACCTGTCGCGCGAGGCCATCGCGAAGCGCAGGAAACTGGTCGGCCGCGCGCTGCCGATCCTCGCGACCATCGACCGCGCCCAGCTCGGGCCGGTGGACAAGGTGAGCTACGACATCTTCAAGCGGCTCGGCGACGAGGAGGTCGAGGGCGAGCAGTTCCCGCAGGAGCTGCTGCCATTGAACCAGATGGGCGGCGTCCAGCAGGACGCGGCGCAGACCATGGCCGCCATGACCGTCGAGAACGATGCCCAGATCGGCGACGAGCTGGCGCGCCTGAAGGCCGTGCCGGCCCTCGTGGACCAGACGATCGCGCTGCTCGAGGAAGGGCTCGCGAAGGGCGTGACGCCGCCGCAGGTCACGCTGCGCGACGTGCCCGGCCAGGTGCTCAACCAGATTCCCGACGATCCCAAGGACAGCCCGCTGCTCAAGGGCCTGCTGAACCCGCCCGCGGGGGTTTCGGGCGAGCAGGCGGCGCGGGTGCGGGCCGAGGCCCTGCAGGCCTATACCGCCGGCGTGAAGCCGGCCTTCCAGCGCCTGCACGCCTTCCTCACCGGGCAATACATTCCCAAGGCGCGCAAGACGATCGCGGCCTCCGACCTGCCGAACGGCCCGGCGTGGTACGCGTGGCGCATCAAGACCGAGACCTCCACCGACCTCACGGCCGACCAGATCCATGAACTCGGCCTGGCCGAGGTGAAGCGCATCCGGGCCGAGATGGAGCGCGTCAAGGCGGAGAGCGGCTTCAAGGGTTCGCTGCACGACTTCTTCACCTACCTGCGCACGGACCCGAAGTTCTTCTTCACCGACAAGGACGACCTGCTGCGCGCCTACCGCGACATCGCCAAGCGGATCGACCCGCAGCTGATCCGGATGTTCAAGACGCTGCCGCGCACCCCGTATGGCGTCATCGCCGTGCCGAGCTACGCGGAAAAATCGCAAACGACTGCCTACTATTTTCCCGGTGCGGCCGAGGTCGGCCGGCCCGGCTACTTCTTCGCCAACACCTACGCGCTGAACACGCGCCCGAAGTGGGAAATGTGGCCGCTGACGCTGCACGAATCCGTGCCCGGCCACCACTTGCAGATTTCGCTCGCGCAGGAAATGACGGACCTGCCGGACTTCCGCCGCAACAACGGCTACACGTCGTTCGTCGAGGGCTGGGCGCTGTACGCGGAGAGCCTGGGCGAGGAGATGGGCTTCTACACCGATCCTTACGACAAGTTCGGCCAGCTCACCTACGAGATGTGGCGGGCGGTCCGGCTCGTCGTGGACACCGGCATGCACGCCAAGGGCTGGTCGCGCCAGCAGGCCATCGACTTCTTCCTCGATAACACCCCGAAGACCGAACACGACATCACCGTCGAGATCGACCGCTACATCGTCTGGCCCGGCCAGGCGCTGGCCTACAAGCTCGGCGAACTGAAGATCAAGGAGCTCCGCGCCTACGCGACGAAGGAGCTTGGGCCGAAGTTCGACGTGCGCCTCTTCCACGACGAGGTCCTGCGCAACGGCGCGGTTCCGCTCAGCGTGCTCGATGCCCACATCCACGAGTGGGTGGCGGCGCAGAAATGAGGTAGGGCGAGTCCTCCGGACGAGCCGACTCCCTTAGTTTCACTTTCATAGACCATCCCGATCTCCACGCGGAGAGTCGGGGCTTGCGATGCCTTTTGATTTAACCACAGAGGCACAGAGACACAACGGGCCGGCCAATTTTTCCGACGTACCGTCAGGTGGTTTTGCCTGTGGCTCGTCGTCCGCAGAAAGCCGCATCGATCCAACTCGGGTATTGCCGCTCAATGGCTTGAGACGTTCGGAATCGGTTTCCCACGTTATGAGTATGATTTTGTCACTTACGGTTTAATCACCGATGACAAATTGTCTTGGAAGGCTGGAGTCGATTTTGCTGCCGGAATGAAACATCAGCTTTCATCTCCATTCCGCGGTCCCCGGCGGGAAAACCCGCTTGCGGGCGGTCCAACAAATGCGCAGGTTGGGCGCATGAAAGGCAAGTTCACCGCCATCGTCGAAGAGGCACCCCAAGGCGGCTACTGGGCGACCTGCCCGGAGGTGCCCGGCGCCAACGGCCAAGGCGAAACCGTCCAGGAGGCGAAGAAGAGCCTGCAGGCCGCGGTCCGGATGATCTTCGAGGATCGGGTGAAGGATGCGCGACGCGGTCTGCGGAGAAGCGGCTGCGGCGCTCCGGTTGTTACCTGAAGCGGGAAGGCGGCTCACATTCGCTCTGGATCAATCCGCGCACCGGGGTGGTTGAAGCCGTGCCACGGCATCCGGAAATCAAGGAACCGCTGGCTTGGAAAATTCTCAAGACGCTCGGGGCTGCATGAGTTCTGTTTCCTTCGTTGCCTTCTGTGAAACCGGACCGTTCCCGCCAGACAGGGATTGCCAGCGCGGGGAAACCGCTGTGTCATAAATGCAAATGACCATCGGAGTACCCAGGGAAATCAAGATCGGTGAAACCCGCGTCTCCATGACGCCCAGCCTGTGCCGCCGCGTGACCTCGCTCGGGGGCAAGGTGCTCATCGAAAATGGAGCCGGCCTCAGCGCCGGCTTCACCGACGACCAGTACAAGGCCGCCGGCGCGGCCGTCGCGCCGAACGCCGCCAAGGTGTGGAAAACCGCGGACCTGATCCTCAAGGTCAAGGAGCCGCTCGAGACCGAGTACGGCCTCATGCAGACGGGCCAGACGATCTTCACCTACCTGCACCTCGCGGCCGGCCCGAAGCTGGCGAAGGAGCTTTGCCGGTAGAAAATCCTCGGCATCGCCTACGAGACGGTCGAGGGCGCGGACGGCTCCTTCCCACTGCTCAAGCCGATGTCGCAGATCGCCGGCCGCCTCTCGATCCAGATCGGCGCGTATTTCCTCCAGTCGCAGCTTGGCGGCTCGGGCATGCTGCTCGGCGGCATCCCCGGCACGATGCCGGGCCACGTCGTCGTGGTCGGCGCGGGCAACTCCGGCGCGCACGCCGTGCAGATGGCCGCCGGCATGGGCGCACGCGTGACGGTGCTCGACCTCGACACCCGCAAGCTCGAGGCGCTCGACACCGAGTACCGCGGCCGGGTCGTCACCCTCATGTCCAATCCCGCCAACATCGAGCACGCCGTCGCCGACGCCGACCTGCTCATCGGCGCGGTGCTGATCCCCGCCGCCAAGGCGCCGATCGTCGTCAGCGGGAAGATGGTCGCGAGGATGCAGCCCGGCAGCGTGATCGTGGACATCGCCATCGACCAGGGCGGCTGCATCGAGACGATCCGCCCGACGTCGCACGAGAAGCCCACCTACCAGGAGCACGGCGTCATCCATTACGCGGTGCCCAACATGCCCGCGCTGGTCGGCCGCACCTCGACGATGGGCCTGACGCAGGCGACCGAGCCGTTCGTCGCCATGATGGTGCACAAGGGAGTCGAGCGCGCGCTCAGCGAGCACAAGGGCCTCGCCTGGGGCGTAAACACCCGCGGTGGCCGCATCACCTACGACGCGGTCGTGAAGGCGGTCGGCTTCGATTCCTGAGCGCAGTCGGCCTTGTTTCAGCCCGACGTGCCCCGCCGGGCTTTTTTGTTGCCGCGTTCCGCGCTTGCGGCACCGTCCCGTCGTTGTCCTTCACCCGGGGCCAGGGCAGGGACGGCCGCCCGACTTGTCCCATCTCCCGTGTTGCTCCGCCGGCTCACTTTTCTTTCCGTCCTCGGCTTGCTCGCCGTCCTGGCGCAGGGCGCCGCCCCCGAGGCGTTCCCCGGGCTGAACCGGAAGTGGAAGTACTACCAGTCGCCGAACTTCGAGCTCTACAGCGCCAACGGTGAGCGCGAGTCCCGCGACGTGCTGGAGAAAATGGAGCTGCTCCGCGCGCTTTTCCTGGACACCCTGAAGCTCCGGGTGCGGCTGCCGCAGCCGGTGACGATCTATTATTTCGACCGCCTCGCGGATTTCGACGCCTACCGGCCGGCGATCCACCGCGGCAGCAAGGTCGCCTTCAGCGGATTCTGCTTTGGTTTCCCCGACCGGACCGTGATCACGCTCGCGCCAGCGGACGACAACGAGAGCGCCCGGGAGGTCGTCTACCATGAATACGTCCACTATCTTTTCCGGGTGGCGGAGCAATATCCGGTGCCGTGGTTCAACGAAGGCGTGGCGGAACTGCTTTCCACGCTCCGCGAGGAGCGGGAATGGCTCATCCTGGGCGACCCGGTCGCCGGTCGCGTCGAGGATCTGCGGCGGGGCAGGATGATGCCGTTCGAGCAGTTGTTTGCCGTGACCTATGACTCGCCGGTCTTCCGGAATTCCGGGCATACCGGCATCTTCTACGCGCAATCGTGGGCCTTCCTCCATTACTGCTACTTCGGGGTGAACAAGATTCCGCCCGAAAAAATGGACCTTTTCCTGCGGGTGGCCGGCTCGCGGCACCTGCAGGACGATCCCGAACAATTCCGGGGGGTCTGCCGGGATTTGCTCGGACGCGACTATCCCGAATTGTTGCGGCAACTTGAGCTGTACATCACGAGCGGTCGCTTCACCGCGCGCAAGGTGCACCGGCCCGAGATCGCGCCCAAGGCGTCCTATGCCGTCCGGCCGGTGGCGCCGGCGGAAGCAACGCTGCGGCTGGCCGAATTGTCCTTGCGCGTCAACCAGGGCGGCTACGCGAACTATGTGGTGCACGAGGCGCTCGCGCAGAAGCCGGAGGCGCGGCTGGCCGAGGCGCTCGGCGCCCACGCGATCATGGCGAACGAGCCCGACACGGCCCGGGAGCGCTGGCTGCAGGCGGTTGAACTGGGCAGCGAAAATCCGGCGGTCTATCGCGAACTGTGCCAGTCGGAGTTCAACCTGCTCTTCAGCCAGTTCAACATCGACTACCGGATGCCGGAGGAGCGGGCGGCGCGGCTGCGCCGGTTGCTGGAGAAGCTGATTGCCAGCGCGCCGGAACAAAGTCTCGGCTACGAGATCCTCGCCTGGGTGGAAGCCTCGGCCGTTGCGCCGGAAATCGCGCGCGTGAACCTGGTGCAACAGCACTACCCCGCGCTCAACGACAAGCCGCGGACGCTGCTGGCCCTCAGCCTCGTGCGCTACCGGCTGGGCGACAAGGCGGCCGCGCTCCAGTTGCTCGACAGTCTGGACAAGATGAACCTCAACCCTTGGGCGATGTTTTGCGCCGAAGTGTTGCGTGCGCGCGTGGAAGGGCGCCCGGTCAACTATGCGAAGCTGCCGAAGTCGCTGCCCCCGGCGCCGGCCGGGCGGATTGCGATGCCGAAGCTGGACCTGCCGCATTGAGCGCCGCATCCGCCGGCGTGTTCCAGTTCTCGACGCGCCAGAGCTCGGCGTCGGGCAGGGGGATGCTCGCCAGCTGCTGCCGCGCCACCAGGCCGGCGGCGAGGGTTTGCAGCGAGAAATCGGGGCCGCGCAGCTGCGCGGTGGCCTCGTCGAGCGCCAGGCGCGGGTAGATGGCCGCCAGCGGCTCGAACCCTCCGTCGCTGCGCCGCGCAATCGCGCCGCGCCCGGCGGCGCAGAAACCCGCCAGCCATTGGAACCAGCTGGCGTCGAGCCGGGGGAGGTCGACGGCCACGACGGCCAGCCATCCGGTCCGGCAGGACGCCAGCGCGGCGTGGAGGCCGGCGAGCGGACCGGCTCCCGCCACGGTGTCGCACCAGAGCGCCACCTCCTTCGGCAGCGGCAGGGCGGCCTGGGCAGGGCGCCGCACCACGCCGACAGCGGTGGCTCCGGCGTCGCGCAGGAGTTTCACCTGGCGGCGCCACAGCGGATCCTGCTGCACGACGAGGCCGGCCTTGTCGCGCCCCATCCGGCGGGATTCCCCGCCTGCGAGCACGGCGCCGGTGAGCTGGCCGGCGGGAATCATGCGCCCGGACGGCTCAGCCAGCCGTCCGACAGGATCCGGCAGCGCAGTCCGCCGCGGCCGCGCAGCCAGGCTTCGGCCCCGGGCCCGATGGCCTGGTCCATCCAATAGCATGGCCTGCACTCCTCCGTGCCTTCCAGGCGGACGCCCTGCAGCTCGAATTGTTTTCCGATGAGTTCGTTCAGGTCCGCGCCAGCTACAAACAGGTTGCGCCGCAGCGCGGCCGGGTCGGCGGCCGGCACCTGCAGGGCGCGGCAGAGCTCATCGAAAACCTCCCGGGCAAAGAGCGTCAGCTGGCCCTTGTAGTCGTCCTTGTAATCGAAGAACCGGTCCCCGCGCAGGCCGCGGCCCGTCACGCATTCGACGCGATCGACCTCGCGGGTGGCAAACGGCGCCGCCGCCAGCCCGTGCCGGCCGAAATAACTGTGGCCTTCGGAGATGAAGATACGCTGCAGCGCGAGGACGGACATGGCAGGGGTGTCCGTATCATCCCGGCGCCGGGCAACGAGGCAAGCCCCGGAAAATCAATACACGTCGCGCTGGTAGCGCTTGGCGGACCGGAGCGTCTGCACGTAGGCCACGGCGGCCTCGGGCGTCTTGCCGCCCGCCTGCTCCACGATCCGGTGCAGCGCGGCGTCCACATCCCTGGCCATGCGCGCGGCGTCGCCGCACACGTAGAAGTGCGCGCCGGTTTCCAGCCAGGCGTAGAGTTCGACGGCGTGTTCGAGCATGCGGTGCTGGACGTAGAGTTTCTCGGCCTGGTCGCGCGAGAACGCGACATCGAGGCGGGTGAGCACGCCCGCGGCCTGCATTTCCCGGAGTTCCTCGCGGTAGAGGAAATCCGTGGCGGCCTTCTGGTCGCCGAAGAAAAGCCAGTTCTTGCCCTTCGCGCCGGTGGCGCGGCGCTCCTCGAGGAAGGCGCGGAACGGGGCGATGCCCGTGCCCGGCCCGACCATGATGACGGACGCGTCACCGTTTGCCGGCGGGCGGAACGACGGGTTGGCGTGGACGAACACGCCGACTTTGCCGGCGGCGAGGGCCCGTTCGCCGAGGAAGGTCGAGCACACGCCCTTGCGCGCGCGGGCCTCGTGGTCGTAGCGCACGGCGCCGACGGTGAGATGAACCTGCCCGGGATGCGCCTTGGGCGAGGACGAGATCGAGTAAAGCCGCGGCTGGATCTTCTTCAGGCGCGCGACGAAGTCGGCGGGGGAAAGGGTTTTCGATTTGGGATTCTCGATTTTTGCCCGAAGGAGCACGTCGATCACATGGTGGGGCGAGGTGACAAGAGTGGAAGGGGCTTTAGGCCCCGACGCTGCACTTGAGTCGGGGGATAAACCCCCTCCCACAAAAGACACCAATTCCGGCGTCGGTTTGCCAAGATCGTAGCATTCGGTGAGCGCGCGGCGCAGCGGCAGTTCGCCCGCGGGCGCGGGGACGGCCTCCTCGCCGTCGCAGCCGAGCACGGCGAGCACGTCGGCGACGAGCGCCGGGCAATTGTGCGGGATGACGCCCAGCGCATCGCCGGCTTCGTAGGCGAGCCCGGAGCCCTCGAGGGAAATCTCGACGTGGTTGACCTCCTTGGCCGAGCCGGCGGCGTTGAGGTTGCGCACCACGAGCACGGGAGCCGGGAAGGGATTGGAGCGGCTGAAGCCGCTCTCATTTTTGACTTCCGATTCCAGATTTTCGATTCCTGGCGGCCCGGGCCGGTTGCTTGGTTCATGACCCGGCGGGCCGGCCGCGAGCGCCCCGAGCGCGGTGCCGAGCCAGGCGGTGAATCTGGCTTCGAAATCGAGATCGCAGTCCACGCGCGGCGTGACGCGCACCGCCCCGAGTTTCTCCAGCCAGGCGTCGAATTCCTTCCCGCACCGGCAGAATTGCACGTAGTTCGTGTCGCCGAGCGCACACACGGAATATCTGAGCGTTGGAAGTTGAACGTTGGATGTTGGAAGTTGCGCGGCGCTCTTGAGCGCCGCGTGGAGGGCCTTGGCGTTGTCGGGCGGTTCGCCGTCGCCGTAGGTGCTTGTGATGACCAGCAGGTTCTGTTCGCCGGCGAGGCGGGCGAGGTCGGCTTGCGCCATGTCGAGCACCATCGGCGCGAAGCCGCGCTTGCCGGCCTCCCTGGCCGCGCGCTTGGCCAGGCTCTCGGCGCCGCCGGTCTGGGAGCCGAAGAGAATGGTCAGCGGCTTGAGCGTGTTCGCGGGCGGAGTCGCGAGCGCGCTCGCTTCCGCATGCGGCGCAACCGTGCCACGCGCCATCAGGCCGGCGAGGTAGCCGTTGAGCCACGCGCGCTGCTCGGCGGTGAACGGTGCGGATTCGGGGATGACGGGGACGGAATTCAAAGTGCAAGTGAGGGTAAGAGGGAAAGTGAGCGCGGAAGTGAGGGTTGGAGAGGGAGGGTTCGGTTCACTTTCACCCTCACCTTCACTCCGACAGGAGCTCCTGCAGTTCCTTGACGGAATGGCGGCGGCTCCAGGCGACGAAGGATTCGCCGCTGGTTTTCCGCGCCTGGTAGGTGCGGAGGATCTGCTCCGCCAGCTTGGGCACCTCGAGGGCGTTCACGCCGCGGAAAATCTCCCGCGCGATGCCCTGCTCGTGTCCCATGCCGCCGCCGAGGACGACGTTGTAGCCCTCGGAGCCGTCCGAGAGCTTGGCCCCGACGAGGCCGATGTCGCCGCAGTAATGCTGGGCGCAGGAGTGCGGGCAGCCGGTGAAGTGAATGTTGACCGGCGAATCCAGCGGCACGCGGTCGCCGAGGTGCTTCATCAGGGCGAGGGCGTGGGCCTTGGTGTCGGCGGCCGAATATTTGCAGCCCTTGTTGCCGGTGCAGGCGACGATGCCGCCGGTGGCCAGCGAGGCCTCGGTGTGGAAGCCGGCCCGGATGAGGCCGCGCTTCGTCGTCTCAGCGAAGGCGTCGGGCACGTGCGGGATGAGGAAGCTCTGCCAGACCGTGAGCCGCACCTCGCCCCGGGCGTAGGCGGTGGCCAGTTCGGCGACGCGGCGCAGCTGGCGCGAGGTGAGGCGTCCAACCGGCGCGCCGGCGCCGACGGAATTGAACCCGCGCTGGGCCTGGCGGTGCACGCCGAGCCAGCCGTGCTTGAAATGCGGCTTGCGCGGTTCGCAGGCGGTTGCGGGCAGGCGCACGAGCGGGAAGGCCAGTTTCTTCTGCGCCTCGGCCACGAACTTCTCCACGCCCCATTTCTCGAGCAGGTATTTCAGGCGCGCCTTCTTGCGGTTGGTGCGGTCGCCGTGCTCGTTGAACACGCGGATCATCGCGGCGGCCACGGCCACGCATTCGGACGGCTTGAGCAGCAGGCCGGTGTCGCGCGCGAAGTCGCCGTGGCCGCAGATGCCGCCGAGTTCCACCCGGAAATAAATCCCCGCCGCCGGCGGGGAAGCTGAGAGTTGAGAGCTGAGAGCTGAGAGTGACCTGGCGCTCACCCGCACGGCGGTGAACGCGATGTCGTTGGTGTCGGCGGCGGTGGAGAGCGAGCCGCCGTTGTCGAAGGCGACGTTGAACTTGCGCGGCAGGCCGAAGAGGTCGCGGTGGTTCAGGATGTAATGGTGCAGCCCGCGCACCAGCGGGCGGACGTCGACCAGCTCGTCGGGATCGAAGCCGCTGTTGGGCGAGGCGGTGATGTTGCGGACGTTGTCCGCGCCGGCCCCGCGCGACGTGAGGCCGAGTTCCTGCAGGCGCACCAGCACGCGGATGATGTCACGCGGCTTCAGTTCGCGGATCTGCAGGTTGGCGCGCGTCGTGATGTGGGCATAGCCGCCGCCCCAGTCCGCGATCTCGGCGAGGCCGTCGAGCTGGGCGGCGCTGATCTCGCCGGCGGGCAGGCGCAGGCGGAGCATGAAGCTGTCCTGGGTCGGCGCGACGTAGAACAGCCCGTGGAATTTGAACCGGAACGTGTCGGCCTCGTCGGGAAACTTGTCGGCGTCCGCGTGCGCGACGAGCTTCTCCCAGATGTCCAGTGGGTTCTCGTCGTATTTCCAGCGCTCCGGCTTGCAGAGGTCCGCCAGCGGCGTGCCGAAGACGGTGTCCTCGGCCGGCACCGCGGCGAGGTTGGCCGGCGCGTCGCCCGGCGTGGCCGTGATCCGGCCCGCCGCATCGTGCCCGGCGAAGGGCGCCGAGGCGGCGAGCGCGCTGAGAAATCCCTCCAGGTACTGTTTCTGTTCCGGAGTGAAACCCGTGGCGGATGCGGGAGCGGCGGGCATGTCGGATTTCAGGCGCGCACGGGTTCGGCGGAGGCGGCGGGAACAGCCGCGGGCGCCGCGGCTTTGGCCGGGTGATAGGTCCAGTAGAGGAACAGCCCGGTGAAGAGCAGGCCGCCGACGAGGTTGCCGAGCGTGACCGGGAGCTGGTTCCACAGCCACCAGTCGGAGAACGAAACCTTGGCGCCGAACAGCATGCCCGTCGGGATCACGAACATGTTCACGACCGAGTGCTCGAAGCCCTGGGCGAAAAAGGTGAGGATCGGGAGCCACATCGCGGCGATCTTGCCGATCGTCGACTGCGAGGTGAACGCCATGACCACGCCGAGGCAGACCATCCAGTTGCAGAGGATCGCCTTCACGAAGACCACCAGCATGCCGGTCGAGCCGAGCGCCGCGTAAGCGGTCGTCTTGGCCTCGGCCAGCGCCACGAGCCGGGCGGCGATGCCCTGCGGCGCGCCGCCGGAGAGCCCGCCCAGCGTAACGTAGAGCAGCACGCCGTAGGCGACGCTGCCGGCGAGGTTGGCGAGGAAGACCCAGGTAAGGTTGGAGATCACCTGCGCCCAGCTGCGCCGGCGCTCGAGCGCGGCGAGCGGAACGAGGGCGAAGCTGCCGGTGACGAGCTCGAGGCCGAGCAGCACGATCATGACAAAGCCGACGGGGAACACGAGGGCGCCGACGAGCGGCGTGTTGGTCTGGGCCGCGGCGGTGAACGCCAGGCTGGTGGCGAAACCGAGCAGCGCGCCGGAGAGGAATCCGCGCACGAGGAGGTCCTTCACCGCCAGGCCGGCTTTGGTGTCGCCGACGGCGACCATGTTTTTGACGACTTCGACAGGCTTGATGTAGTCCATGGGAGGTTGGGTTTGGTTCAAAGGAGAGGAAAGTTGCGAAAGGAAAGGGAGCGCGGCTTGTGCCAGCGCGGGGCCGCGGGACGGGATGCAGCCCGCATAAATTTAATCGGGTTCATGAACGGCGTTCATCCGGGCCGGGGTTCAGAGGGAGAACTCCACCTGCACCCAATAGCGGGTGAGGTCGGCGAAGGGGCCGGCGCCCTCGTAGCGGGCCAGCTTGGCGAGCGCGGTCCAGTGGGCGTTGAGCTTGTGGCTGAGCTGGGCATCCCACTCGCTGCCGTAGTCGAGGCCGCCGGCATCGGAGGTGTAGTCGTGGTAGACGACGCGCAGGGGGTAATTTTGCGGCAGTGTCACCGTCGCCGACAGGTAGAAATCCCGCAGCCCGCGCGCGGGGGTCGCGAGGAACACATCGGCCCAGCCGTTGAACGCGTGCAGCGTGGCCAGCGGCGTGGCGAAACCCTTCTGGCCGCCGTCCGAGCCAAGCACCTCCCAGCCGGCGTTCACGTTGAACGTCTTGGTCGCGGCGCCCAGCTCCAGGACATGGTACTCCGCCCGGTACTTGAGCGGATTGCGCCCGGCGTCCCGCTGCGTGGCGTATTCGGCGCGGTAGGTGAGTTTCACCCGCGGGTTGAGCGGGGTGGCGCCGGTGAAGCTGACCCCATATGTGTCCGAGGAGTTGGCCAAGGAGTTCGTGAAGTCGAGCAGGTAGGCGTAGGCCGTGAGCTTGCCGGCGGCCCAGCCGCCGTAGCTCGCGTTGAACAGGTGGACGTTGCCCTTGAAGTCGCGTTGTGGCGCCTGGTTGCCGAAGACACGGCTGACGCGCCAGACGTAGTCGTAGGTTGCGGTGAAATCCTTCGCCGGCTTCAGCGTCAGCGCGGCGGTGTCGAACGTCTGCATGTTCTGCCGCCAGCCCGAGTCGCCCACGAACCGGGCGTTGTCGAGCACGAGGCGCTGGCGGCCGGCCTTCACCCCGAAGCCTGACGCGGTGTAGGCGAGCCAGAGCTGGTTGACGTCGGTGCCGGTCGGGTCGGCGATGACGGTGCGGCCGGCGCCGCCGGGATTAGTGCCGGAGGCGTTGTAGCCGTCCCGGTCGCCGAGCGACGCGATGTTTTCCACCTCGGCCATGGCCTGCCAGCCGGCGAGGGCGGCGGTGGTGAAGCCCAGCGCCGAGCGCACGGTGTAGGCGTCCGAATCGCGCAACCCGGTCTGGTCGGCGCCTTCCCAGCGCGCCCGCGCGGTGAAGGAGAATCGGCCTTGGCGGAAGGCGTCTTCGGGATTGGCGGGGGCCCGGGCAGCGGCGTGGACCTGGCTGGCGAGAGCCAGCAGGGGCAGGACGAACGATGGTTTAGGCACGGTTGAAGGAGGTGGCCTTGAGGGCCGCGCGGTGAAGGTCTTCGCGGAAGAGCTGGCCCGGCAGCGCGGGGGTCACGAGCTTGAGCGGCAGGAGGCCGGCGGCGACGAGGTCGGCCTGGATGGTCGCCGCGCGGGCGGCGGTGGGCACGCTGGCGTCGCCGCGGCTGAAGATGTGGAAGTCCGGCACGTGCTCGACGCGCCCGCGGCCGCAGGCGAACTGCCCGAGCAGCGCCGGGGCGATGACCTTGGCGGGTACGTTCAGGAATTCCGGCCGCGCCAGCAGCCCGGCGAGCGGCTCGCGGTTCTGCGGCTCGTCGCACCAGGCGGCGGCCTCGGCGATCGCGGCGATCAGGGCCGCGTGCTCGGCGGCGCGGCGCTGCGCGAACTGCCCGCGCACCATCAGCACCTTCTCGACGTGGCCCGGCGCCAGCGCCGCGCTCCACGCGGGGCACCAGCCCTGGCCTTCCTGCACGGCGAGCGTGTTCCAGGGTTCGCCGACGCAGTAGCCGTCGAGCGTGCCGGCCGCGAGGTTGCGGAACATCTGGGCCGGCGGCACGACGGCGATGCGGATGTCCTGGTCGGGATCGAGCTGCGCCTCGCGCAGCCATTGCCGGAGCAGGACGTGGTGCATGGAATGGGGGAACACGATGCCGAAGGTCAGCTTGTTTTCGCCCCGGCGGCGCAGCGCCTCCGCGCGGAGCGTGGCGGCATCGCGCACGCCGGCGGCCCACAGCCGGGTGGACAGCGTGATGGCGTTGCCGTGGAGGTTGAGGATGAGACCGGTGCAGACGCTGGTCGCGCCGCAACCCAGCCCGAGCTGCGCCGCCCAGAGCATGGGGGCCAGCGCGTGCGCGCCGTCCAGCTCGCCGTAGACCACCTTGTCGCGGATCGTGGCCCAGCCGACCTCGCGGCGCAGCTCGACGGTCAGGCCGTGGCGCGCGAAGTGGCCGTGGGCCTGCGCCACCAGCAGCGGGGCGGCGTCGGTGAGGGCGATGAAGCCCAGGCGGAGGCGGGAAGCGGCGGTGTTGGCGGTGGGATTCATGTCAGCCGCATCCTAGCCCGCGACATGCCAGCCGGCGGGATTGGCCTGATTACTGCTTTTAAAGAATTCATGGATTCAATGAGTGGCATTCATGCGGCGGGGGCCGCTTTTCGCGCATGAAGAACAATGTCTTCGACACCCGGCAGTTGATCGCCTTCGCGGCGCTCGCGCGCCTCGGCAGCTTCACGCGCGCGGCGCAGGAGCTCTTCCTGACGCAGAGCGCGATCAGCCACGCGATCAAGGCGCTGGAGGAGCAGGCGGGCTGCCGCTTGTTCGAGCGCGCGGGCCGGCGCGTGACGCTCACGCAGTCGGGCGAACAGTTCCTGCGCCACGTGGAGAAGATCCTCGGCGAGATGAAGGCGGCGCGGCGCGGGCTCGACGAACTGTCGCGCTGGGGCCACGGCCGGCTGCGGCTCGGCGCCAGCACGACCGCGTGCCAGTACATCCTCCCGACGGTGCTGCGCGAGTTCAAGCAGAGCTTCCCGAAGTGCGTCATCTCGATCGACCCGGGCGACCACGCGCGGCAGCTGGACCTGCTGCTCGGCAGCCGCATCGACCTCGCGCTCATGCTCGAGCCCGAGGGCGTGAAGGAGCTGGCGTTCGTGCCGCTGTTCGCCGACGAGATGCGCTTCCTCGTGGCGCCGGCGCATCCGTGGGCGCGCGCCGGCCGGGTGGCGCGCGACAACTTCGAGGAGCAGACGCTCATCCTCTACAACCACACCAGCTACACGTTCCGGATGGTGAAGGACTATTTCCGCGACGAGGGCCTGCCGCTGGCCAACGTGCTCGAGCTCGGCAGCATGGAGGCGATCAAGGAGCTGGTGAAGATCGGGCTCGGCGTCGGCGTGCTGGCGCCGTGGGTCGCCACGGCCGAGCTGGCCTCGGGCGCGCTGGTCTCGCTCCCGCTGGGCAAGCGCAAGCTCCGCCGCCAGTGGGGCGTCGGCCACCTGCGCGGCCGCCGGCTGTCGCTCGGCGAGGAGACCTTCGTCGGCCTCTGCCAGTCGGTGACGCAGGAATTTTCCGGCTCCGGCACGACCGCGGTCGCATGAAAAAGCCCGCGCCGGCCAAGGCGCGGGCGAAAGGGCAACCGGGCGGGGCTCAGGCGGGCTTGACGACGATCTTGACGCTTTCGAGGCCGACGCGGTCGATCGGCGTGCTCGGTTCGCCGCCGCCGTTGGACTTGGTCGGCACGTTCGCGATCTGGTCGAGGACTTCGAGGCCGCTGACGACATTGCCGAAGGCGGTGTACTGGCGGTCGAGGAATTTCGCGTCGCCGTGGCAGATGAAGAATTGCGAGCCGGCGGAGTCCGGGTGGGCCGAGCGCGCCATGGACACGACGCCGCGCACGTGGGACTTGGGATTGAACTCGGCCTTGATCTTGTAGCCGGGACCACCCGTGCCGGGCTGGCCGGTCTCGCCCGCCTTGGTGTTGGGGCAGCCGCCCTGGATCATGAAGCCCTTCATGATGCGATGTAACGCCGTCCCATCGTTGACGCCGTCACGGGCGAGCTTCTTGAAGTTCTCGACCGTCTTGGGCGCGAGGTCGGGCCAGACGGCATTGGTCTGGTCGCCGTTGCTGGTCTTCAGCACGGCGACTTCGGTGGTG
>CAYZSN010000296.1:0-17329 GCA_964481095.1 uncultured Oleiharenicola sp.
CGCGCGCCGGCCGCCGCGGCAATATCGCCTGCATCATCACCTCCTTTGGCATCATCGCCGGCACCCAGCCGCCGGACGCGGTGAACGTCGGCCGCTTCCAGTACAAGAAGGCGCCGACCTCGATCCAGTAAGCGACCGCGCCTAGAGCGGTTCCAGCCGCCAGCCGGGCGTCTCGCCCGGGTTCAGGGTCAGCCAGGCGAAACTCGCCGGCGCGCCGCGGTTGGGCCGCGCGATGCAACCCGGGTTCAGCCAGCGCACGCCGCGCTCGTCCGTCTCGTCCCGCGGCACATGGGTGTGGCCGTGGAGCACGAAACCTACGTCGGCGGGCGCGCGGGACGGCGGGATGTGCGTCAGGAAAAACCGGTGGCCGGCGCGCTCCAGCCGCAGTTCCCGCGGCCAGAGGTCGTGGGCCTCGTTGTTGCCCAGCACGACGTGCAGCGGGCGGTTCGGCGCCCCGAACAGCGCGAGCGTCTCCGGCTCGCAGACGTCGCCGAGGTGCCAGATCTCGTCGGCCCGCGCGAGCCGCGCCGGCAGCCCCCGCGGAACATGGTCGTGCGTGTCCGCGATGACGGCGATACGGCTCACTTCACCACCGTGGCCGTGGCCAGCGGCACATAGGATTCCTCGCGCAGGACGGCCGGGCGGCCGCCCGCCAGGAGCTGCCACCATACGCGGGCGTTCGCCGCCACGACGATCAGCACGAGCCCCAGGAAAATGCCGGTCACGGCGGCATCGAGGTAGTTGTTCATGATCTGGGCGTGCCAGGCCTGCAGCTCGGCCGCGGTGCCGCCGGCGGCCGCCTTCGCCTCGAGCCCGCGCGCGAGCGCGAGGAAACCGACGGGCGGGGCGCTGAAGATTTTCATCCAGCCCGCCGTCATCGTCACCGCCAGCAGCCAGGCCAGCGGGGCCAGCGTCACCCAGAGGTGGCGCACGCGGCCCATCTTGATGAGCACGGTGGTGCCGAGGCTGAGCGCGATCACCGCGAGCAGCTGGTTGGCCACGCCGAAGATGGGCCAGAGGGAATTGATGCCGCCGAGCGGGTCCACCACGCCCTGGTACAGGAACCAGCCCCAGGCGCCGACAAACAGCAGCGTCGCCAGCGCACTGGCGGAAAGGGAACGGGTGTTGCCCAGCGGTTTCACGAATATCCCCAGCAGATCCTGCACGAGGAACCGCCCGACGCGTGTGCCGGCGTCGATGGTCGTGAGGATGAACAGCGCCTCGAACATGATCGCGAAGTGGTACCACAGCGCGAGGGCGCCCTTGGAACTGAGCACGCCGGCGAACATGTGCGCCATGCCGACCGCGAACGTCGGCGCGCCGCCCGTCCGGCCCACCATGGTCTTCTCACCCACGCTCGCGGCGAGGCCGGTCATCTGCGCCGGCGTCACGGGAAAGCCCAGCGCGCTGACCCTGGCGGTCACCGCGGCGGGCTCGCCCTTCATGTTGATCGCGAAATATTCGCCCGGCTCCATCGCGCACGCGGCGATCAGGGCCATCACGCCCACGAGCATCTCGGTCACCATCGCACCGTAGCCGATCACGCGGATGTGGCTTTCGCGCGTCAGCAGCTTGGGCGTGGTGCCCGAGGCGATCAGCGAATGGAAGCCCGAGATCGCCGCGCAGGCGATGGTGATGAAGCAGAAGGGGAACACCGGCCCCGCGACCACCGGCCCGCTGCCGTCGATGAACTTGGTCAGCGCCGGCATCTTCAGCACCGGGGCGAGCACCAAGATGGCCACAAGCAGGGCCCCGACCGTGCCGATCTTCATGAACGTGCTGAGGTAGTCGCGCGGCGCGAGCAGCAGCCAGACCGGGAGGATCGACGCCACGATGCCGTAGCCCATGATCCACCACGCCAGCGTGGTGCCGCGCAGCGTCAGCCAGCCCTCGAACGCGCTGCCGTGGAGGAACTGCCCGCCCCACACGGCGAGCAGGAGGGTCGCCAGGCCGAAGGCGCTGACCGTCACCAGGGTCTTCGCACCGTGGCCGCCGTAGCGCAGGCCGAGGCCCATGACGAAGGCGATCGGCATCGTCGCCGCGATCGTGAACAGCCCCCACGGGCTTTCCGCGAGCGCGTTCACCACCACGAGGCCGAGCACGGCGAGCAGGATGACCATGATCGCCACGATGCTCACCAGCGCCGCGAGGCCGGCGAACGGCCCGACCTCGTCGCGCACCATCTGGCCGAGCGATTTGCCGCCGCGGCGCACCGAGCAGAACATGATGACGCAATCGTGCACCGCGCCGCCGAGCGTCGCGCCCACGAGCATCCACAGCAGGCCGGGCATGAAGCCGAACTGCGCGGCCAGCACCGGCCCGACCAGCGGGCCCGGCCCGGCGATCGCGGCGAAGTGGTGGCCGAACACGATCCACTTGTTGGTCTGGACGAAATCCTTGCCGTCCTCCTTCACCACCGCCGGCGGCGCGCGCAGCTCGTCCAACGTCAGGACCTTCGCCATCAGCCAGGCCGAGTGGAAGCGATAGGCCACGGCGAACACGCAGACCGAGGCGACGACCATCCACAGCGCGTTGACCGGCTCGCCCCGCGCCCAGGCCAGCAGGGCCATCGAGCCGGCGCCCAAACCGACAACAAGGGTCCAGAGGGCGACACGTAACCAGGAGGGGATATTCATGGTGACCGGTTTTATCTGTAAGTCTTCGCGCGCCGGTGTCGAACCGGGAAATTCCACCTGCCCCCGAGCCGCAAGTAGTCTATTAAACTACTTATCGGCAGGGTCCCGCAGAGGGGAAAGTAGTTTAATAGACTACTTATGGGTGGAAGCTGACTTCGAGCATCAGGCGTCGTTTATGCGTTCCATGTCACCCGGGCCCCGTCGGCGCTCCGCAAGTGCAGGGTCCCGGCAACAGGATCCAGCGCGGCGGCGATCGCCTGCGCGTCGGCCGCGGTGAAGGTGTCCCGCGCCAGGGCCATCACCGCACCGCCAAAGCCGCCGCCGGTCAGGCGGGCGCCATATACCGCGGGATGTTTTTCCAGCACGTCGACGAGCCGGTCGAGTGCGGGCGTGCTGTTTTCAAAAAGGTGCTGCGAGCTCCGGTGCGAGGCCGTCAGCAGCCGGCCCGTGGCCGCCAGGTCGCCCCGCTGCAGGGCCGCCACGGTTTCCCCCACGCGGGCGTGCTCCTCCACGACATGCCGCGCGCGCTTCGCCAGCACCGGGGAAAGTTTGCTCGCCTGCGCGGCGAGCTGCGCCGGCGTGAGGTCGGTGAGCCAGGTCACGCCCAGCGCCTTCGCCGCTTCGCGGCACTCGCGGTTTCGCGCCGCGTAGAGCCCGTCCACCAGCGCGTGCTTTTCGCGGGTGTTGAAAATCCACAGGTGCGCCGACGCCGGGAACGGCACGCGCGAGAAAGCCGGCCCGCGGCAGTCGATATGCACGAGCTGGCCCGCGGCGCCGAACGCGCTCGTGCCCTGGTCGAGGATGCCACAGGGCACGCCGGCGTATTTGTTTTCCGCGTGGCGCCCGAGGGCGGCGAGTTTTTCGGGCGGCACGGGCGGCGCCTTGGCCAGTTCGAGCAGGGCCAGCGCGGTGGCGAGCTCCAGGGCCGCGCTGCTGCTGAGCCCCGCCCCGGCGGGCAGGTCGGAATCCACCAGCAGGTCGAAGCCCGCCGGACAACGCAGCGAGAAATCCTGCAGCGCCTGCCACGTCCCGAAGACGTAATTGCCCCACGCCGCGCCGCCCGCGAGCGGCAGTTCCGGCGCCGCCGTGAACTCAAGCGGAGCCACGCCACTCGTGCTGCGCACCCGGAAATGCCCGGCGGCATTCGGCGCCCCGGCGACCTCCACGCCCCGGTCGATCGCCGCGCCGATGACGGCGCCGCCGTTGTAGTCGGTGTGGTTGCCGATGAATTCCACCCGGCCCGGCGCGCGCGCCACGACCGCCGGCGGCCGGCCGAAGGTTTGCTGGAACTGCACGCGGATCGCGGACATGGCTTCGGGTGCCAGCAGGCGGGAGTTTCGTCAAAGGCTTTCCCCGGGGACCGGGCGGAATCCGTGGCAAAATTATTTGTGTCCGGCGCGCGATTGGATGTCTTTGGCGGCATGAAGCGCCTGCCCCCCGCTCTGCTCCTCGCCCTTTCCCTGCTGGCCGGCGCCCGCGCCGCCCTGGACACCCGCCTCCCGCGCAGCACGCCGGAGGCCGAGGGAATCGACTCCGCCGGCGTGCTGGCGCTGGTGACGGACCTGGAACAGAAGATCGACGCCGTCCACAGCCTCATGCTCGTGCGGCACGGCCGGGTGGTCGCCGAGGGCTGGTGGTCGCCCTACTCCGCCGGCGACGTGCACATCACCTATTCGGTGACGAAGAGCTTTACGTCGACCGCGATCGGCCTCGCGGCCGACGAGGGCCTGCTCAACCTCAACGACAAGGTGCTTTCGTTCTTCCCCGAATTCGCCCCGGCCGAGCCCGCGCCGCAACTGAAGGCCATGCGGGTGCGCGACCTGCTGCGCATGAACAGCGGGCACCAGGAGGACACCATCAATCGCCTCCGCACCCACACCGACGGCCAGTGGCGGCGCGCGTTCCTCGCCCTGCCGGTCGAAAACAAGCCCGGCACGCGTTTCGTCTACAACTCCGGCGGCAGCTACATGCTGGCGGCCATCGTGCAGAAGGTGAGCGGCCAGACGGTCGAGGCGTTCCTCACGCCGCGGCTGTTCGAGCCGCTCGGCATCACGGCACACCCGTGGCGCCTCAGCCAGGAGGGCGTGGCCCTCGGCGACGGCGGCCTCTCGCTCACCACGGAAAGCCTGGCGAAGTTCGGCCAGCTCTACCTGCAAAAGGGAATGTGGGAGGGGAAGCGCGTGCTCTCCGAGCACTGGGTCGACGCGGCGACGTCGCTCCAGACTTCCAACGGCGGCGATCCCGACAGCAACTGGGACGCCGGTTACGGCTACCAGTTCTGGCGCAACAAGACGACGGGCTACCGCGCCGACGGCGCGCAGGGCCAGTTCGTTTTCGTCCTGCCCGAATATGACGTCGTGCTCGCCATCACCAGCGGCACGGGCGACACGAAGGGCGTCATGGACACCGTCTGGGCGCGCCTGCTGCCCGCGCTGCATCCCGCCGCCCTGCCGGCCAGCGCCGCCGCGCAGGCCGCGCTCGCGCAAAAGCTGGCGACGCTCACCCTGCCCGTGCCCGCCGGCGCGGCGCGCGCGCCGCGCGCGGACGAGGTCTCCGGGAAATCCTACGTGTTCCCCGAAAACGAACAGGGGATCGCCTCCGTCCGCCTCGATTTCACCGCCGGCCAGCCCGTGATCACCTTCACGGACGACGAGGGCACCCACGCCATCCCCTGCGGCACGGGCGCCTGGCTCCGCGGGACCACCACCTTCCGGAAGCGCATCAGCCACATGTGGGACGTGGACCGCCAGGGTGTCGCCGCCGCCGCCGCGTGGAGCGACGACGACACGTTCACCGCCAAGATCTGTTTCGACGAGACGCCCTTCATCATCACGGCCCGGTTCAAATTCGAGGGCGACAAGCTCCTGCTGAACATGGACCACAACCAGCGCTGGGGTGAAAGGCACCGCCCGCAGCTCACCGGCCAGCGGAGCGCCCAGCCATGAAAGACTCCTCCCCCTGGTTGCTCGTCCTTGCGCTCATCCTGCCCGACCTGGCCCGGGGCGCCGCACCGGCCGGCCTGCCGGAGCTGGCCCGCGACGCCGGGCGCGAGCTCCGCGAGAACATCCTGCCCTTCTGGCTGCAATACGCGCCGGCGGCGAAGCGCGACGGTTTCAACGGGCTGGTCGACGACCACCGGCGCATCGTGCCCGACGCCCCGCGCGGCGCGCTGCTGACGAGCCGCATTCTCTGGACATTCTCCGCCGCCTACCGCACCTACCATGATCCCGCCCACCTGGAGATGGCGCGCCGGGCCTATCGCGACCTGACCGACAATTTCACCGACCGGGAGGCGGGCGGGCTTTATTGGAGCATCACCGCCGACGGCCGGCCGGCCGACACGCGCAAACAGGTTTACGGGCAGGTCTTCGGGATCTACGCGCTGGCCGAATATTACCGCGCCACTGGCGAGCAGCCCGCGCTCGACCAGGCGATCGCGATCTACCGGCTGCTGGAAACCCACGCCCGCGACCCCGAGCACGGCGGATACTTCGACGTGTTCGACCGGAACTGGCGGCGCACGGCGGACGCGACGAACCTCCTCGGCAACGCGCCGAAGTCGCAGAACTCGCACATCCACATCCTCGAGGCCTTCACCAACCTCCTGCGCGTCTGGCCCGACGCCGGGCTGCGCGAGCGCCAGCGCGCGCTGATCGAGCTGATGCTCGACCGCATCATCGACGCGCGCACCAGGCATCTCGTGCTTTTCTTCAAGGCCGACTGGACGCCGCTGGGCGACGAGGTTTCCTACGGCCACGACATCGAGCTCAGCTGGCTGCTGGTCGAGGCGGCGGACGTGCTCGGCGATCCCGCGCTGGGCGCGCGCGTGCGGCCGGTCGCGCTGGCGATGGCGGATGCGGTCCTCCAGGAGGGCGTCGCCGCCGACGGCGGCATGTTCGATGAAGGCGGACCGCGCGGCATTACCCGCGACAGCAAGGGCTGGTGGTCGCAGGCCGAGGCCGCGGTGGGTTTCCTCAACGCCTATGAACTTTCCCGCGACCCGCGCTACCTCGCCGCGGCGCGCCACAGCTGGGATTTCATCCAGGCCAAGGTCGTCGACCGCACTTACGGCGACTGGGTCATCTCCGTGTCGCGTGACGGTCGTCCTACCACCGGCCCCAAGATCGAGACCTGGAAATGCCCGTACCACAACAGCCGCGCCTGCCTCGAGCTGATCGCGCGGGTGCACGAGCTCACGGGCGGGGCGAAGCCGTAGGGCCTCCGCCCCGACGGCTCGTCCGGAGGACCCGCCCTCCCCTCAGCGGGACTTCGCCGGCGGCGTGTATCCGATCTGCCGGTTCGCCCAGGCGATGAAGTAACTCATGTTGGAACGGTCCTCGTGGCCGCCGTCGTGCTGGCGCCAGGCGAGCGTGCCGTCGAGCAGGCCGGTGTCGTGGGGCGGCATTTTGGCGGTGCGGTAATCCTCGGTGACCCCGATGTCCTTCACGCCGAGCAGGCGGAACACCGGGCCCGCCGCCACCGTGGCCATGTAGCTGCCCTGCTGGTCGAGCCAGTTGGAATCGCCCTTCTCCGGGATGCCGTAGCTGATGAAGGTCGGGCGCGGCGCGCAGAGCGCGATGAGCTCGTGCGCATCGACGGGAATGTCGCTGGCGTCCTTGCGGCCGAACGCGGACTCCTCCGCGCCATATTTCAGGAAGTTGCCGGCCATCCCGTGGTACTGGCCGGTGCCGGTGAGGTTCTCCACCGCCTCGCCGAAATTCCGGCGGTGCGGCTTGGCCCCGCCCTCGCCGGACGAGCCGACGAGCACGAGGGCGAAGCGCGGCTCGAAGGCCATGGTCACGAGGGCGGCCTTGCCGTAGCGCGACACGCCCTCGATGCCGACGTGCTTCGCGTCGACGGCGGGCAGGGTCTCGAGGTAGTCGAGCGCGCGGGCGGCGCCCCACGCCCAGGCGCGCAGCGAACCCCATTGCTCGGGGGTGCGGCGCGCGCCCTTGTTCGTCAGGCCGATGATGCCGGCGGTGAGCCCCGCGCCGTTGTCGGCCTGGATGCTGGCGGTGGCGAGCGACACGTAACCCCAGCCGGCGGCGATGAGCTGGTTGATGGACGGCGGGGCGGCGGGTTCCGGATTGTTGCCGAAGCGCGGCGGCGCCTCGCCCGGCATGCTGCCCCAGCCGAACATGACCAGGACCGGGACCGGCCCGCTGGCATTGGCCGGCAGGACCACCGCCATCCGGATGTCCACCTTGATGTCGGGCGCCGCGGAATTATCGACGTGGCCGATCACGCGGCGCGCGACGACGGGCCGCTCGCCCACGGTCGTGTTCACCGTCTCGGTGACTTCCCACGTCACCTTCGGCACGCCGGCCGGGATGCGGCCGACGACCTCGCGCTCGAAGTCCTCGGCAATCTCCGGCCGCCGCTGCCGCCACCACTGTTCGGCCGTGGCGACCTTCGCGCCGTTTTTCAAGGTGAGGACGTCCGGCCAGTCCGGGAAGGGGTTGGCCCTCGCCTGGTCGTAGTTGGCGGAGTTGGGATCGCCTTCCTTCGGGGTGCCGTTGCGGCCGGGACGAAGCTTCGTGATGCCCAGCTGCTTCATCATGTCCGCATGGTCCTCGCCCGAGAGCTTGCCGAGACGCGCGCGCTCCTCCGGGCTGATTTGAAAGGGGTTGGCCGGGGCGACGGGCTTGGCGGGCTCAGCCGCGGCGGCGGGGGCGGGGGTCTGGGCGGTGAGGATCGCCGCAGGCAGGGTCAGGCTGGACAGGACAAGAAGACGCAGGGGAGTGATCATGGCGGGGTAAGGGAACTGTGAGCCTATTCCGGTTCGCCCAAACGTCCAGTGACCCGCCCGGCGGCGCTGCGCTAACTAGAGAACGCCATGCCTACACTTTCGCCTCGGTGCGATACTGCCGCAGGATGGCGGCAAAATCCGCGTCCTGCCTGCAACCGAGGGCAAGGGCGCGCGACGCGTCGAGGCGCGCCGGCCAGGTCATCACGATGCGCGTGATCGCGGCGTCCGCCTCGAAGCGGATCCGGCCCGCGACCTCGGCGCCGGCACTCTGCTTCAGCGTGTCGATCATCTCCCCGATGGTCACCGACAGTCCCGGCAGCATGAGCGTGCGCAGCGTGCCGAGCGCGGCCGCCGGGATGCGGTGCGCGTGGACGAGGTTATCCACGACCGTCGCCGGCGAGGAGATCGCCACCAGGACCTCGCGGCCGACCGGGCAGATCGCGGGCTGGCCGTTGAGCGGCTCGCGGATGATCCCGCTGACAAAGGAGGATGCCGCGCGGTTGGGCTGGCCGGGCCGCACGCAGATCGTCGGCAGGCGCAGCGCGCGGCCGTCAATGAAGCCCTTGCGGCTGTAATCGTTCACGAGCATCTCGCCGATCGCCTTCTGCGTGCCGTACGACGACAGCGGCTGGACGACGGTCTGCTCGGTGATGGCGTCCGCCGGCGCGCCGCCGAAGACCGCCATCGAGCTGGCGAAGAGGAACTGCGGCGGGGCGGGCAGCTGGCGCGCGAGTTCGAGCAGGCGCTGGGTGGCGGCGAGGTTGATCCGCAGGCCGAGGTCGAACTCGGCCTCGGCCTGGCCGCTGACGATGGCCGCGAGATGATAGATGACTTGGGTGTCCGGCGTGACCACCCGCGCGAGTTCGCCCGCGTCGGCGATGTCGCATTTCACCGCCTGCACGCGCGAGTCGCCGGCGAAGACGTCGGTCGCGACCCAGTCGGCGAGGACGAGCCGGGCGGTGTCGGGATATTCCGCGAGCAGGCGGCGCGCGAGGCGCTGGCCGAGAAACCCGGCGCCGCCGGTGATGAGGATTTTCATGGGGGGGCGCTGTCGCGCGGTTGTTTGTTGAAAGTTATTCGTTAATGGGCGCGGGGCCGCCAGAAGATCGGAAGCCGGAATGGTTAGCCCGATAACTGTTAACCTCCAACCGATAACTTCACTTGTTCACCAGCTTCGCCGGGGTGCGCAGGATGAGCAGGCCGCCCATGACCAGCATGGCGGCGAGCGTGAACATGCCGGAGCGGTTGTCGTGGGTGGCATCCTTCAGGTAGCCCACGATCACGGGGCTGAAAAAGCCCCCGAGGTTGCTGATGGAGTTGATGGCGGCGATGCCCGCGGCCGCGCCGCGCCCCCGCAGGACCGAGGTCGGCAGCGACCAGAAGAGCGGCGAGAGCGGCAGGATGCCGGCGGCGGCCAGGGCGAGGAAGGAGATCGCCAGCGGCGCCGACGTGGCGGTGACCGCGGCGCCGACGAGCCCGACGGCGCCGCAACAGGCCGGCACGACGAGGTGCCAGCGCCGCTCGCGCCGGCGGTCGGCGCTGTGGCCGCAAAGCACCATGGAGAAAATCGCGACCACGAAGGGGATCGCGCTGATGAGCCCCACGCGAAAGTTACCCTGCACCCCCGTCGCGGCGACGAGGGTCGGCATCCAGAACGTCAGGCCGTACTGCCCCGACGTGAAGCAAAAGGAGCACAGGCACCACAGCCAGAGGCGCCGGTCGTTGAAGATCCCGAGGAGGGAATGGACCGCCGGTTTGCCGGCGTTGTCCGCCACCACGTTGCGCTCGAGGAGGTCCTTCTCCGCGTCCGTGAGCCAGCGCGCCACACGCGGGCCGTCGTCGAGCCAGCGCAGCACCGCGAAGCCGAGCAGGAAGGCCGGGACCGCCTCGAGCAGGAACATCCACTGCCAGCCGTGCAGGCCGGCGCCGCCGTGGAAATGGTCCATGATCCAGCCCGACACCGGATTGCCGAAGATGCCCGAGAGCGGGATCGCGGTCATGAAGATGGCGTTGACCTTCGCCCGGCGCGCCGCGGGAAACCAGTAGGTGAGATACAGGATGATGCCCGGGTAGAAGCCCGCCTCGGCGACCCCGAGCAGGAAGCGCAGGACGTAAAACGCCGCCACGGTCTTCGTGAAGGCAAACAGCGCCGAGATGAGGCCCCAGGACACCATGATGCGCGCGATCCAGCGCCGGGCGCCGACGCGCTGCAGGAGCAGGTTGCTCGGCACTTCGAAGATGAAGTAGCCGAGGAAGAAGATGCCGGCGCCCAGTCCGTACACGCCCTCGGCGAAGCCGAGCTCGGCGGACATCTGCAGCTTGGCGAAGCCCAGGTTGACGCGGTCGAGGTACGCGACCGCATAGCACACCATGAGGAAGGGGATCAGGCGCCAGAAAACCCTGGCGTAGGTTTTTTCCTCCGCGAGGGCGGCGGAGGGTGCGGGGCTGGCAGTCGGAAGCGCCAAAGGAACCGGGGTTGCCGCGAGAATTCCCGCAACCCCCGCGATGCCAACGCTGAAATGCGCCGCCGAGAAAATCCTTGCGCGACCTATCGCAGGCCGTAGCTTCCCCGATTCCGTGCTGGGTCCCCATCGTCTAGCCCGGTCAGGACACCACCCTTTCACGGTGAGAACCGGGGTTCGAATCCCCGTGGGGACGCCACACAACACCCGCCGCCCCGCGGCGCGGTCCTTGGGTCGATCCCAGCGCCATAACCTCCATCCCCCAACTCGATTTGCCATGAGTGCGTTCAGTGAGTGGGAAAGTTTTTATGTCATCGTCGGGTCGTCGGCCGGGGCCCTGATCGGGTTGCAATTCGTGGTCCTGACGCTCACGGCCGAACGGCCGCGGCCGCGCATGGCCGAGGGCAACGCGGCGTTCGCGTCGCCGACCATCGTCCATTTCGCCGTGGTCCTGCTGCTGTCGGCCATCATCAGCGCGCCCTGGGCCGGGCACCGCGTCGTCTCCGTGTTGTGGGGCCTGGTCAGCCTGGCGGGGCTGGCCTATACGCTCGTCGTGATCCGCCGCCTGAGGACCCAGCTCGCCTATGCCCCCGTCTTCGAGGACTGGCTGACCCATGCGGTGCTGCCATTCGGCGCCTACGCCCTGCTCGGGGCCGCGGCGCTGATGGCGCCCACCCATCCGCACGCGGTAAATTTCGCCGTGGCCGGCGTGACGCTCATCCTGCTGTTCGCCGGCATCCACAACGCCTGGGACGCCGCATCCTATCACGTCCTCAGCAAGCGCCCGCCGCCCGAGGGCCGGGGACGGCCGTGAAGCGCAAAATTCGGCCTGACCTTTGGCGGCTTTGCTCCTTTGTGTTGGTTTCACCTTCATGAAGTTCGCCGAGATTGCCGCCGCCCTGCCGAAAACCGCCGTCACCGCGATGGGTGACATCAGCTCTCAGCTCTCAGCCCTCAGCTCTCAGCCCAAGCACATCGCCTCCGGCAAGGTGCGCGAAATCTTCGACCTCGGCGACGCGCTGCTGCTCGTGGCCACCGACCGGCTCTCGGCCTTCGACGTCATCCTGCCCGACGGCATTCCCGGCAAGGGCGCGATCCTGACGCAGATGAGCAACTGGTGGTTCGGCCAGACCAGCGGCCTGATCGAAAACCATCTCCTTCCCGACCAGGCCGGCGAATTCGCCCGCCGCGGGATCACGAGCCGCGACCTGCAACTGCGCAGCATGATCGTGCGCAAGCTCAAGCCGCTCACCATCGAATGCGTGGCGCGCGGTTACCTCATCGGCAGCGGCTGGAGCTCCTACCAGAAGACCGGCGAGGTCTGCGGGATCAAGCTGCCCGCCGGCCTGCGGCAGGCCGACCGGCTCCCCGCCCCCATCTTCACGCCGACGACCAAGGCGCCCAAGGGCCAGCACGACGAGCCGATCAACGATGCGCAGGGCGCGGCCGCCATCGGCGCCGCCCTCTACGAAAAGGTGAAGGCCGCGAGCCTGCAGCTCTACGCGTTCGGCCACGACCGCGCGCGCCAGGCCGGCATGATCCTGGCCGACACGAAATTCGAGTTCGGCACCGACGCGGCCGGGAAACTTTTCCTGATCGACGAGGTGCTCACGCCCGACTCCTCGCGCTACTGGCCCGCCGCCGAGTACCGGCCCGACTGCTCGCCGCCGAGCTACGACAAACAGTTCGTGCGCGACCACCTCCTCGCCATCCAGTGGGACCAGAAGCCGCCCGGACCGCGCCTGCCGGCCGACGTCATCACCCGCACGCAGGAAAAGTATCTTGCGGCCCTCAAAAACCTGCTAGGTTGAACTCATGACCCCGCGCGTCCGCTTTCTCGTCGCCGTCCTGCTCGCGGCCCTGCTCGCGGCCCTGGGCGCGGTCCCGGCCTCGGCCCGGCTCGGGGAAACGCTGGGCGACCTGAAGAAGCGGTTCGGCTCGCCGGAGCCGCAGATGCAGCCCCGCAAGGAGCAGGCTTACTGGCTGTTCGAAGGCGACGACGGCCAGCTGATGTATTCCGTTACCTTCAACGCCCAGGGCCAGTCGATCGCCGAGGGCCTGAAGCCGCTCAAGCGCGCCCGGTTCAACCGGAACGTCGCCATGGATTTCGTCGACTCCCAGCTCGCGCCGATCCGCGACTCCAAGACCACCCGCGTGCTCAAGCCCGGGGAGAACTACCGCTTCGCCGGCAAGATCCTCACCTGCGGCGAACACGAGTACGTCGTGGTGGACGAACCGCTCGGCGTCCTGATCATTTGGAACCAGGCCGGCATCCCCTCCGTGCTCGTGCTGTCCCCGGAAATGCTGGCGCAACATTGATGCCCGCGCGGCGCGCTCAGTCGAGAGTTTAGAGTTAAGCGTTGAGAGCGCTCTCAACGAATTCGACTGTGCGGTCTCTCAACTCTCAGCCCTCAACTCTGAACTGTATGCAGGCTCAGACCTGCATCGCGTCGTACACGATGACTTTGCTCCACAGGTGGGAGCAGTCCGCGACGAACTTCTTGTGCAGCGGGTGGTCCTGGTAGGTCTTCTGGCCGGCGGTGTCGTCGAACCAGAGGATCTCGGACGCGCTGAAGCTGTTGTCCACGACGTCGCGCTTCTCCGTGCTGGCGGGGACGCCGACGTGGATGCCGCGCACGGTCTCGATCGCGCCGAGGCCGCGGATGCCGGCGAGCAACTGCGCGAGGTCCTCCTTCGAGCCGGGATTCTTCAGCCAGAAGAAGACGTGATGGACGAGCTTGGCGGGGGTGGATGCGGTGTTCATGGAAGCGGCGGAGGCCGCCGCCGCGGCGCCCAGGGTGGCGGCGGTGGCGAGGAAGGTGCGGCGGGTGGTGGGCATGGGGAAGAAAAGGCTGAGCGCCTGGAGTTGAGAGCTGAGAGACAAATCCCCAAACCAAACGACGGCGAGCCAGATAACGGAAATTTCAGTCGATTATGTGATTTCCTGCCCGATTCCCAGCCCTGGACTCCAAGCGCCCAGCTGCGGCCGCGGGCCGCGTCAGACCGGCGGCGTGGTCCCGCCGGGCGCGAGGCGCGTCACGCGCACGCGCCGGACGCGCTCGGCCGTGGCCTCGAGCACCTGCAGCCGGTATTCGCCGACGGTGAACTGCTCATCGCGCTTCGGCAGGTGGCCGGCGGCGCGCTGGGTCCACTGCCCCACGGTCTCGCGCGGCTGCCATTCGAGCGGCCAGCCGGTCTCGGCCTGGAGCTCGCGCAGCGTCAGGCTGCCGCTGACCACGATGGCATGTTCGGTGCGTTCGTAGACCGGGCCGGCGCCGATGTCGAATTCGTCGCGGATGTCGCCCACGATCTCCTCGAGCACGTCCTCGAAGGTGACGAGGCCCGCGAGCTTGCGCTCGGCGTCGAGCACGACCGCGAGGTGGCTGCGCGAAAGGCGGAACTTGTCCATCATCGTGTGCAGCGGCGTGGTCAGCTCGAATTCCAAAATCGGCCGCACCAGCGGCTCGAACGGCGTCTCGGGGCCGAGGAGGCTGATCTGCCAGAGCCACTCGCGGATGAGCAGGATGCCCTCGACCTTGTCGAGCGAGCCGGAGCAGACGGGAAAACGGCTGTGGCCGCTGATCTGCGCGGTGCGGAGGTTCTCGGCGACGGGCTTGTCGAGCCACAGCGCGACGATCTGGTCGCGCGGCCGCATGATCTGCTGGGCGAGGGTGCGGCGCGCGCGCAGCGACTGGACCATGAGCTTGTTGATCTCCGCGTCGCCGGGGTGCGTGTGCCGCGCCTGGCTGAAGACGTATTCCAGTTCCTCCGCACTGATGCCGCCTTCGCTCTCGCCCGCCGGCTTCAGCCCGAGCAGGCCCAGCAGCAGGTTGGCGGCGGTGTTGAGCAGCCAGATGAACGGGTAGAAGCAGTAGTAGAAGATCACCATCGGCCCGGAGGTCCACAGCGCCACGGCCTGCGGCTTCTGGATCGCGAGCGCCTTCGGGCCGAGCTCGCCAAAGGTGATGTGCACGAAGGTGATCACGGTGAAGGCCACCGCGAACGCGATGGACGAGACCAGCTGCGGATCGACGATGCCCACGCGGCCGAGGAGCGGGGCAAGGCGGTGGGCCAGGAAGGGTTCGCCGACCCAGCCGAGACCGAGGCTCGCAAGCGTCACGCCCAGCTGGGAGGCGGAGAGGATGGCGCCGAGGTGGTCGTTGGCCCAGACGGCAAGGCGCACGCGCCAGCCGCCCTTCTTGCCCAGCGCCCGCAACTGGCTGGCCCGCACCTTCACGAGGGCGAATTCGGCGGCGACGAAAAAGCCGTTGGCGATCACCAAGGCGATGATGCCCACGGTCTCCAAGGTGATGCCGAGAAGGTTGTGCATGGCGGACGAGCGCGGCAACCTAGGGCGCGCCCACCCCCGGGCAAATCATTTGACCCTGAACATGATCAAGCCGCTGCTATCCAGCCAATTGCACCACTAGGGCTTGGCCTCGCCCGCCCGGCCAAACTCCGCGGCCTTGCGGTCGTCAAATTCGCCTTCCCAGCGCGCCACCACGACGCTGGCGAGGCAGTTGCCCAGCACGTTCACGGAGGTGCGGGCCATGTCGAGCAAGGCGTCGACGCCGAGGATGAGGAAGGCGCCGGCCAGCGGCAACTTGAAGCCCTCGAGGGCGCCGATGAGGATCACAAAGGAGGCGCGCGGCACCGCCGCCACGCCCTTCGACGTGAGCATCAGCACGCCCATCATCGCGAGCTGCTGGGCGAGTCCGAAATGGATCCCGCTGGTGGTCTCGGCCGCCTGCGCCACGAACACGGAGGCCACGGCGAGGTGGAGCGTCGAGCCGTCGAGGTTGAACGAGTAGCCCGCGGGCAGGACGAAGCCGACGATGCCGCGCGGCACGCCGAGTTTTTCCATGTTCTCGAAGGCCTTGGGCAGCGCGGCCTCGCTGTTGGCCGTGGCGAAGGCGAGCGTGAAGGGCTCGCGCACGGCCTTGACGAACGGCCGCAGCGGCACGCGCGCGACCGCGATCACCAGGCCGAGCACCACGACGACGAAGACCACCAGCGCGCCGTAGAGCGTGAGCACCAGCTTCGCGAGGGTGACGAGCGAGCCGAGCCCCTGGTGGCCGACCGTGACGGCGATCGCCGCGCCGACGCCGAACGGCGCGAACTTCATGATGAGGCCGGCGAACTTGAACATCACCTGCGTGAGGCTCGCGCAGAAATTGAACACCGGCTTGCCCGCCTCGCCCGCCGCGAGCACCGCCATCGCGAAGATCACGGCGAACACCACGACCTGGAGCACGTCGTTGCGCGCCATCGCGTCGATCAGGCTCGTCGGGAACATGTGGAGGAGGATTTCCGCCAGCGTCTGCGGCCTGGCCAGGCCGGCGGTGGTCTGCGTCGCGTCCGCCACCAGCACGACGCCCGCGCCGGGCTTGACGGTGTTCACCACCAGCAGGCCGACCGCGAGGGCCAGGGTGGTGACGACCTCGAAGTAGAGGATCGATTTGCCGAAGATGCGCAGCGACTTCTTCATCTCGCCCGCGCCCGCGAAGCCCTGCACGACGCTCGCGAAGATCAGCGGCGCAATCATCGCCTTGATCAGGTGCAGGAAAACGTCGCGCACGACGCCGAGCGTCGTGTCCCAGCCCTGCCGGGTCGCGGCGGGCATCCCGCTCATCGCCCAGCCCACCAGCACCCCGATCACCAAGCCCAGCATGATCTGCTGCGTGAGGGAGAAGTGGTACCACTTGCGCGGCGCGGCGGCTTCGGCGGTCATAGGGGTGCGCGCGAATCTACGGGCGGCCCTCCGGCTGGCGAGAGTAAGTTATGACAAAACTCCGGCCGTTTGCCGCTTGATGTCTTTTATGTGGGAGCGAGCTCGCTCGCCGCTGCGTCCGTGTCGCGAGCAAGCTCGCTCCCACAAGGAACGCGGATTGCCCGTTCCTCCGTGATCTCCGCTCAAACATCCCGACTCAGCGTCCGAGCGCCTCGCCCCAGTCGTGGCGGGCCTGCTGCTCGGGCGTGAGCTCGGCGATCTTCTCCCGCAGGTGTTTCTCGACCGCGGCCGGGAAGAGCTCCGCCTCGTCGAGGTTCACCGGGATGATGCCAAAGTAGACCGCGCACATCTCGTCGGTGGCGTTGGGGCCGAAGCGAACCGGCTGCGGCGGCGAGAACGGGTTGTTCGGGTTGGTCGCGCTGTTGTCGAACACCCAGCGCCCGTGCAGGCGCGTCCCCTTTGGCAGCACGATCGGCTCCTGATAGACATAGCGGTCCTGCCATTTGAAATTCCAGCGGCGGATGTCGATCAGGGGACGCCGGGAGCCGTCGGGCAGGACCGCTTCGACCCGCACCTCGCGCCCGAGCAGGTGCATGTGCGGGAGGACGTTCATCACGATGCATTCGGCGGGCAGCTCGAAGGTGTCCTCGACCGCGAACGCCGGCTCGCCGGCGGGGATGTCGAGGCTGAAGCTGCGCACCAGCACGGACTCGATCACGCGCTTTACGGGCTCACGCATGAGGTAGATGCC
>CAYZSN010000297.1:0-3847 GCA_964481095.1 uncultured Oleiharenicola sp.
CGCGGCCGGTGCCGATGACGGCGATGCCGAAGGGAGGAGGGTTCATGGGTGGACGGGAGGGAAGGGAGCGCGCCAATCGCCGGCGCGGGGGCGCGGCATCAATGGCCCGCGGCGCCGAGCACCTTGGGCCGGTAGCCGCCCTGCGTGCGAAAATAGAGGAGCAGCCCGAGATACGCCGCCAGCATGATGCCCGGGAAAACGGTCGCGGTGCTCAGCGCGCCCTTCTTGGCCACGGTCTGCACCGACTCGATCACCGCCCGGTCCGCGGGCGCCGCGGCGGCCATCTTCTCCTGGTTGAGGGCAAGGTAGGGCCCGAACACGCTGCGCTTCTCGTCCGTCAGGTAGTGCGCGCGCAGGCTGGAGCCGGCCGCGGCGTCGTGGCGGGCCAGCTCGGTGTCGATGCGGCGGTCCTGGATGTTGCCAAGGAAGACCATGCCGACGCTGAGCCCGAGCATGCCGACGCCACCGATGCAGTTCATCGTGAGCGCGCCGCCCTTGGGGAACTGCTCGGACACCACGCCGAGGGTGGTGGACCAGAAGTAGGCCTTGCCCAGGCCGTAGATCGTGGCGGCGACCAGCACCATGATGCCGGCGGCGTGGGACAGGCTGTACAGGCCCGCGATGGCGAGCGCGGCGCCGGTGGCCAGCAGCGTCAGCGGCGAGAAGAAGCGGGTGAGCGTGCCGGCAAAGCAGCGGAGCACCGTCATCACGGCGGCGGTGTAGACCAGCACCCAGCCGGCGTGCAGCCCGATGAGCCGCATCTCGGGGGCCATGAGGTCCGTGATCCAGCTGTCGATGCCGAGCTCGGTGGTGGCGAGGGGGATCATCACCAGCAGCAGGATGAAGTACATGATGCGCCCAGCGGAGCGGACGTACCACCCGAAGGCGCCGCCGACCAGCAGCGCGGGCAGGAGGGGCCAGACGAACTTGCCGCTCTCGACCTTGAGGATGCCGTCGCAGACCTGCAGGGCGATCAGGTACACCGCGACCGTCGCGCCGAGCCCGCCGAAGTCGCGCAGCATTTCGCGGTAGGTGACGCCGGCGGCGACGCGCTCGCTGGTGGGAAAACGCATCCGGAGCAGGAGCCCGGCGTAGACCGCGGTGGGAAGGAGGGTGAGACCGACCTTCCAGCGCCAGCCCAGGTCGCCGAGGGAGATCGCGAGCAGTCCGGCCAGCACCATGCCGCCCGACCAGCCGGCGTGCAGGATGTTGAGCCACTTGACTTTCTCCCGCGGGTACATGGAGGCGACCGTCGGGTTGATGTAGGCCTCCACCGTGCCGTTGGAGAGCGCGAAGATGAAGGTGCCCCAGTACAGCATGCGGGCGGAGTCGGCACAGATCAGGAGGGTGACCGAGACGAGGTGGAAGATGAAGCCCACCGCCGCGGCCCGGCCGTAGCCGATGCGGTCGATGATCAGGCTGAAGACGAAGATGCTGAAGGCGAAGGGCCAGAAGCCGACGCCGAGGATGTCGCCCTTCTCGGTTTCGCTCAGGTTGAACTGCTGCTGCCACTCGCCGATGATCTGCGTGCGGACAATGAAGCCGAAGGCGCAGGTGACCAGGGCGGTGAAGCAGCCCCAGAAGATGCGGGAATCGTTGGCAGACCGGACGGGGGTATTCATGGGGTGCGCAAAAGTATATTTAAATTGACGACTTCCTTTTGACCGGATGTTTTCGCCGGTGACAATCCAAAACTCCCCGCCGGGCCGGTGGCGGCGGCGAAACCGCCCCGTCCCGCGTCCAACCCCCGTCCCTCCCGCCCATGAAAGTCGGCATCGACAGCTACTGTTACCATCGTTTCTTCGGCGAAGTTTACCCGATGCAGAGCGCGCCGCCCCGGCGCTACACGATGGAGACGTTCCTCGACCGGGCCAAGGAGCTCGGCTGCGACGGCGTGTCGCTGGAGAGCTGCTTTTTTCCCGGGCACGGGCCGGACTACCTCGCGAAGCTGCGGGGCCGGCTCGACGCGCTGGGCTTCGACCGCGTCTACGCCTGGGGCCATCCCGACGGGCTCGAGGCTGGCGGCAATGCGGCGGCGAAAGCCGACATGATCCGGCACATCGCGCACGCGGCCGCGATCGGCGCGCCCGTCATGCGCGTGGTTGGCAGCAGCCTGATGTTCCGGCACCTGCCGCACGAGCCGCAGCTGAGGATCCTCGCGGGCTGGTTCCGGGAGGCGGCGGCGATCGCCGCGCGCGCGGGCATCCGCCTCGCGGTCGAGAACCACATCGACTACAACGCCGACGAGATCAAGTGGCTGATCGACGAGGTCGGCTCGGAGCATTTCGGCATCAACCTCGACACCGCCAATTTCATCCGCGTGCTCGACGACCCGGTGGAGGCCACGCGCAAGCTGGCGAAGCACGTCTACGCGACGCACGTGAAGGACGTGCTGCCGGTCAAGGGCGTGAGCGTGCGCGAATGGTATTACTTCTCCTCGGTCGCGGCCGGCACCGGCCTGGTGGACATTGAGGCCATCGCCCGCGTGCTGCACGAGAGCGGGTACCGGGGTTTTCTGGCGTTCGAGACGGACATGCCGCACCCGCAGTATCGCGACCGGGAGGAAGACATGATTGCCGAGAGCATGAAATACCTGCACGGTGTGGCCGGCCGCCTCGGCTGATTTTTCCGCCATGAAAAAGGAACTCCGCATCGCCATCATCGGCTACAACTTCATGGGCAAGGCGCATTCGAACGCCTGGCTGCAGGCGGCGAAGTTCTTCGACCCGGCCCTCCGGCCCGTCCTGCAGGTCGCCTGCGGGCGCAACGAGGCGGCGGTCCGGGCCTTCGCCGACCGCTGGGGCTGGAAGCACGTCGAGACCGACTGGCGCCGCGTGGTGGCGCGCGACGACGTGGATGCCGTCGACATCTCGCTGCCGCAGCACCTGCACCACGACGTCGCGATCGCCGCGGCGCGCGCGGGGAAGCACCTTTTCTGCGAGAAGCCGCTGGCCCTCACCGTGCCGGACGCCGAGGAGATGCTCGCGGTCGCGACGGCCGCGGGCGTGCGCCACTACCTCAACCACAACTACCGGCGCTGCCCGGCGGTGCAACTGGCGCGGAAGCTGATCACGGACGGAAAAATCGGGCGCATCTTCCACTGGCGCGGCGCCTACCAGCAGGACTGGATCGTGGACCCTGAGTTCCCGCTCACCTGGCAGCTGCGCAAGGAGACGGCGGGCGCCGGCCCGCACGCCGACCTGAACTCCCACAGCGTGGACCTCGCCCGCTTCCTCGTCGGCGACATCCGCACGGTATCGTGCCTGACGGCCGGCTTCATCAAGGAGCGGCCGCTGCCCGTTTCCGCCACGGCGACCTTCCAGGACGGGGGCGGCGGCCAGGCGGGGCGCGCCCGGGCGGAACGCGGCCCCGTCACGGTCGAGGACGCCTCGCTCATGATGGTGGAGTTCGGGAACGGCGCGGTCGGCTCGTTCGAGGCCACGCGCTTCGCGCCGGGCCGCAAGAACCACAACACGTTTGAGATCTACGGCAGCGAGGGCAGCCTGTGCTTCGACCTCGAGCGGATGAACGAGCTGCAGTATTTCTCGCGGAACGACCCGCCCGACGCGCAGGGTTTCCGGACGATCCTGGCGACGGAATCGTCGCATGCCTACATGGCCCACTGGTGGCCGCCGGGGCATATCATCGGTTACGAGCACGGGTTCGTGCACGGCGTGGTGGACTTTCTCTCGGCCGTGGCCACCGGCGGGCCGATCGCGCCGGATTTCAGCGACGGCGTGAAGTGCATCAAGGTGCTGGACGCCGGGCTGCGTTCCGCGGCAAGCGGCCAGCGCGTGACGGTGTAGCCGGGGTCGTTGCCCCCGGTTCGTTCGATAGCTCTTTAGGC
>CAYZSN010000298.1:0-5303 GCA_964481095.1 uncultured Oleiharenicola sp.
CGGCGGCGCCGCGTCCGGCAAATCGTCCTCGTCCAGGATCCTCGCCGAGCGGTTCAACCTGCTGCACGTGGACACGGGCTCGTTCTACCGGCACATCACCTACGAGCTGCTCCGGCGCAACGTGCCCCACACGGACCACGCCGCCCTGCGGGCCGCGCTGGCCGACCTGAAGTTCACCACGCGCCTCAACGGCCGCTCCGCCCAGATGCTCATCGGCGGGCAGCCGGCCGGCGACGAAATCCGCGGGCAGAACGTCAATGAGCACGTCTCCCACTACGCCGCGATTCCCGAGGTGCGCGCGGCCCTGCTCGCCTACCAGCGCGGCCAGGTCGAGGTGGCGCGGCAGCATGGTTTCCGCGGTCTCGTGATGGAGGGCCGCGACATCGGGTCGGTCATCTTCCCCAACGCGGATTTCCGCTTCTTCCTGCATGCCGACCCGGTCGAACGCGCCAAGCGCCGTGCCGCCGAGGGCCGGCAGGATTCCATCGCCGAGCGCGACCGCCTCGATTCCTCGCGCAAGACCTCGCCGCTCGTCGTGTCGCAGGGCGCGATCGACATCGACTCTACTTTCCTGAACCTCGAGCAGGTGGTGGACAAGATGGCGGCAATCATCGCGACCAGGCTGCCCTGAATTATGGCCGCAAAGAGTCACAAAAATTCACAAAAAGGGGATCCGACTGATGAAGGATCGTTTTTGTGGCTCTTCGTGACTTTTTGCGGCTAACCCCTCTGTCCTCCGTGCCCCAAACACCCGACCAGCTCACGATGCGGCCGTTCTACGGCTTCTTCCACTACCTGGCGCAGTGCTTCCACTCCACGTGGTTTCGCGGCGAGGTGGCCGGTTCGGAGAATTTTCCCACCAACGGCCCGTTCCTGATCGCCTCCAACCACGCCAGCCACTTCGACCCGCCGCTCGTCGGCTGCCACGTGCCGCGCCAGATGCGGTTCTTCGCCCGTCGGAGCCTGTGGAACAACCAGGCGCTCGCGTGGTGGCTCAACCAGGTTGAAACGATCCCGGTCGAGCGCGACAGCGGCGACGTCGGCGCCATCAAGCGCGTGCTGCAGGCGCTGAAGGAAAACCGCGCCATCGTGCTTTTCCCCGAGGGCACGCGCTCGCCCGACGGCCACCTGCAAAAGGCGAAGGCCGGCGTCGGCCTGATGGCGTGCAAGACCGGCGTCCCCGTCGTGCCGTGCCGCGTCTATGGCTCGTTCGCGGCCTTCGGCAAGGGGCGCAGTTTCCCGCGCTTCGGCACGCCGATCAGCATCGTCTTCGGCCCGCCGATCGCCGCGCCGGAATACGACGACCCGGCGCTGGGCAAGGCGCGCTACGACACGGCGGCGCAGCGCATCATGGACCGCATCGCCGCGCTGCCCGAGCCGGCCTACGCGGTGATCTGAGCGCGGCTCATTTCTCGACCAGCTTCTTCAGGTTGGCGAGGCCGGTGACGAAGTCCTGGCCGATGAGCTTGTCGAGGAAGAGGCCGAACCAGCGGTTCATCGGGTTCATGCCGAGGTCGCCCTCGTCCGACCAGAAGAGGCGGAAGCCGTCGCCTTCCGGTTTCAATTCCATCACGCCGGTGGACTTCATGCCGTAGTCCGGGAACTCGAGCGAATAGACGATCTTCGTCGGCGCCAGCGACGTGATGGTCATCCTGCCGTTGCCCTCCTGCTTGCTCTCCCACGCAACCCACGAGCCCACGCCGGTCGGCGGCGTCGAGTAGGTGGTCTTGATCTGCGGGTCGCGCACATACCACACGCCCCACTTGCGCCATTCGCGCAGGTCGGCGCACGGGGCGAGGATGGCCGCCGGGGCGGCCTTGATGACCAGCGAACGTTCGACGCGGTATTGGCGCGGCAGGAAGAAGGCCACGACCACGAGCAGGAGCGCAAACCCGGCGAGGCCGGCGAGGATCTTGAGGAGGATTTTCATGGGGAGGGGCGGAAAGGAAAACGGGCGGACGGGGCGGAAGCCTGGCTGCAGGATGACTTTTCACGCGCGAGGCGCGATTGTTTTCGCGCCGGGCCGGCGGCCGCCGTGAGGCGGGCCAGTACGCGGATGTAATAACGGCGCGCTGTCATTTCCAGACCCCCAGGATGCCGCCCATGACGGTGAAGGCCACGCCATGGTAACCGGCGTTGATCAGGAAAAAACGGAAGGACTTCCGCTCGAAAAGGTAGGTGACGCCGAAGGCCAGCGCCACCCACCCGAAGCCGGCTGCGGCCCCGGCGCCCAGCCCGAAGGCCAGCGACGCCTTCGGCCCGATGAAGGCCGCGAGGTTGAACGCCATGATGAGCTCGAGGATGAAGGACACGCCCATGATCGCGCCGATGTTGCCCTGCTTCTTGCAATGCTCCTCGGTCAGGCCGAGTTCCTGCATCCACGGCCTGAGAAACATCAGCGGCGAAAACCAGAGGCCGCCGAGCAGGAAGGTGCTCACGGCCGCCACGAGGATGGCGAGGTAGTTGAAGTGGAATGATTCGGACATGGGGGCGAGGGTTTGGGATTGCGGAGCGATTTGCCGGCACGTGTATTGGGCGCCCCCTCCCATGCGCTCAACCGGGCAACGCCTGAACCGGGATATTTTCGCGCCGAACCCGGACGGAGCCGGCACCGAAGCCGCCCTGCGTCCCTCCGTGCACGACCGCTGGATGCGCCTCATCGGGCTGCTGCTGCTCGGCTTCGTCATCCCGCGCTTCGCCCTGCTGTTCGACAAGCTCAGCTGGCGCGACACCAACTACTGGCTCGGCAACGTGTGGTTCCTGCTCGTCGCGATCGCCATCTGGGAAGGCAACCGCCTGCTCTCAATCCGCCTGCGGCCGCACCTCGACTGGCTGGTGCAGCCGTTCTGGAAACTCGCCGTCTTCGCCGCGGCCACCCTGGCCCTGACCGGGCCGCTGACGGTGGCCGGCGTCTGGCTCTGGCTGCGCTTCATCGATTCGCCCTACCCCATCCTCGACTGGCTGGCCACGATCCGGACCATCGCGACCAACAACATCGTCACGGTGCTGTTCCTGCTGCACGCCTATGAGACGCTGTTCCTGATCCGCGAGCGCCACGGCGACCAGCGCCGGCTCGAACTGCTCGAACGCGCCCGGCTCCAGGCCGAGCTGGAAAACATGAAGGGCCAGCTGGCGCCGCACTTCCTGTTCAACTGCCTCAACACCCTCGCCGCGCTCATCGAGCGCGACCCGGCGGCCGCCGCCGAGTTCAACGCCCACCTCGCCGATGTCACCCGCTACCTCCTCGCCCACAAAAACCATGATCTCGTTCCGCTCGCCGACGAGATGGCCTTCCTGCGCTCCTACGTCCGCCTGATGGAGCTGCGCTTCCCGCACAGCCTGCGCGTCGCGCTGCCCGCCGTGCCCGCCGACAACGCCCGCCGCCTGCCGCCGGCCTCCCTGCAGGCGCTCATCGAGAATGCCATCAAGCACAACCGGCTCTCGGCGGATGAACCGCTCGCCATCGACGTCAGCCTCGCGGCCGAATCCGTGGTCGTCACCAATCCCCTCCGGCCCAAGCCGCAGCTCGCGCCAAGCACGGACACCGGCCTGGCCAACCTGCGCGAGCGCGTGGCCTTGCTGACGGCCGGCGAGCTGGCGGTCACAAGCGACAATGGCGAATTCCGGGTGCAGGTCCCGCTGGCCGCGCCCTGACATGCTCCGCGCCCTGATCATCGAGGACGAAGCACCCGCGAGCACGCGGCTCGCGGCCCTGCTGCAAAAACTGGATCCGCCCTGCGCGGTGGCCGGCAGCGCGGACAGCGTCGCCGCCGCGACCCGCTGGCTGCGCGGGTCGCCCGCCCCGGACCTCATCTTCGCCGACATCCAGCTCGGCGACGGGACGTCGCTGGACCTTTTCCGCCAGACGCCGCCGCCGTGCCCGGTGGTCTTCATCACCGCGCACGACGATTACCTGCTCGAGGCCTTTGCCTCCCACGCCATCGCCTACCTGTTGAAGCCGGTGAAACCGGCCGCGCTCGCCGCAGCGGTTGAAAAATACCGCGAACTGGGGCGCCATTATGCCGGCAACTTCGCCGCGTTCGCCTCCAGCCTCGCCGCGCCGGCCCGCCGGCAGCGCATCCTGGCCCAGCGGGGCTCGGCCTTCCAACCGGTGGCGCTCACCGATGTCGCCTACTTTTTCTCGGAAAACAAGCTTACCTTCCTGCTGACCCGGGCGGGTGAAAAGTGCCTCGTCAACGAACCCCTCGGCGCGCTCGCGGACGAACTGGACCCGGCGGAATTTTTCCGGATCAACCGCAACTACCTCGCCCATGCCTCGGCCGTGAAGACCTTTGCTTCCGTCGGCAAGGGCCGCCTCACGGTCCAGTTGCAGCCCCGGGCACCCGAAGAGGTGCTGGTCAGCCAGGAAAACGGCGCGGCGTTCCGCGCGTGGATGGAAAGTTGAAGTAGAGCAGGTCTTTGACCTGCTTCCGCCGCCGAAGGCAGGTCACAGACCTGCCCTACTCTGCCTACCTCAGCCCGCAGTGCTTCCGGGCGCGGGCCATCGTCTTCGCGGCGACCGCGCGGGCGCGCCCGGCGCCTTCGCGCAGGACCTGCTCCACGTAGTCGGGATGGGCCGCGAGTTCGGCCCGCTTCGCGCGGTACGGCGCAAAATAGTTCCAGTAGTGCTCGAACAGCGCCTTCTTGAGGTCGCCGTAGCCGAGCCCGCCCGCGCGGAGGCGGTTTTCGAAATCGGCCGCGACGTCCTGCGGCGCGACGAGGCGCAGCAGCTGGATCGCGAGGTTCTTGTCGGCGTCGGGCTTGGGCTCGGCCGGGGTGCGCGAGTCCATGACGATGCCCATGATTTTTTTCCGCAGCGCCTTCTCGTCGCCGAAGATCTCGATCGTGTTGCCGTAGCTCTTCGACATCTTCTGGCCGTCGAGGCCCGGAATGACGGCCAGTGTCTCGGAGATGCGCTCCTCGGGGATGACGAAGGTTTCGCCGTAAGTGTGGTTGAACTTGATCGCGATGTCGCGCGTCATCTCGACGTGCTGTTTCTGGTCGCGGCCAACCGGGACGAGGTTCGTGTCGTAGAGCAGGATGTCCGCCGCCATCAGGACGGGATAGGCGAACAGCCCGACGTTCGGCGCGATGCCTTTCGCGATCTTGTCCTTGTAACTGTGCGCGCGCTCGAGCAGGCCCATCGGTGTCACCGTGCCGATCAGCCAGGTGAGCTCGCAGACCTCCGGCACGTCGCTCTGGCGCCAGAACACGGCCTTGGCCGGATCGAGTCCGCACGCGAGCCAGTCGAGCGCGATGCCGTGCGTGAAGGCGCGCCGCTGGCCCGCATCCGTCAGCGCCGT
>CAYZSN010000299.1:0-2639 GCA_964481095.1 uncultured Oleiharenicola sp.
TGCCGTAGTCGACCAGCTCGCCGACGGATTCGTTGACGACCTCGGGCGTGCCGCCGGCGCGCGCGCCGACGCAGGCCTTCCCGTGCACCATGGCCTCGAGGTAGACGAGGCCGAAGCCCTCCCGCCGGCTGGGCAGCGCAAAGAAGTCGCAGGCCGCATACTCGGCGCGCAGCGCGGCGTCGTCGAGCGGCCCGAGGAAATCCACCGAGCCGGCGGCGCCGGTCCGCTGCGCGAGTGCGGTGAGCCGCGGCAGGTCGTCGCCCTGCCCGACGACGCGCAGCCGGGCGGTGGGGTAGTCGCGCCGCAGCAGCGGCAGCGCCTCGATCAGCAGGTCGAAGCCCTTGTAGGTGTCGGCGGACGAAAGCCGCCCGACCGTGAGGATGCGCGGGAGCGCGAAGATCGCCGGCGCGGCTTCCTTCTGCGCGACCGGCGCGAAGTACGGGTCGAGCGTGTTGGGCACGATGACAAGGCGCTCCGGTTGCAGTTGCGGGCAGAAGCGCAGCATCTGGCGCCGCGTGTACTCGCTGACGCAGAGGATGCGGTGCGCGCCGAGCAAGGCGCGCCGCTCAAGCGAACTGTACGGCCGCCAGACCTCGATGCCGTGAGCGACGAGATGATACTTTAGGCGCGAATTGCATTTCGCGGCCAGCCACGCGATCGGCAGCTGGTGCAGGTGGCCGCAGACCAGTACGTCGGCGCGGCGCCCGAGCCGCACGGCGGCGCGGAGGAAGCGGAGCTTGCCGCGGCCGCAGCCGGTGTTCTCGCCGAGCCGGTCGTTGGCGTAGCGCGCGAGCTTCGGCTCGGGGCCGGGATGGTCGTTCAACACCACCGAGTCCACCCGGCCGCCGGGCGCGGCCATCTCGCAGAGCGCCTTCAGGTAGAGCCGCAGGATGCGCGCGATGCCGCCCTCGTGGAGGAACAGCTCGGGGGAAAGCAGCAGGTAGTTCACGGCCGGGTCACTTGCGGTTGGCGAACGCGACCAGCATGGCGAGCGTCCAGACGCGCGACCACGCGCGCGGGTCGCGGCGGGTGGCGTAATCCCGCCAGAGTTGCTCCGCGGCGTGCGCCTCGAGCCACGGGCAGGCGGCCAGCGAACTGCGCGAGAACGTTTCGTCGAGAAAGGGCTTGAGGTCGGTGAGCATCCAGCGCGCGAAGGGCAGGGTGAAGCCGCGCTTGGCCCGGTGGCGGATGGCCGCGGGAACAATGTCGGCGGTCGCGTCGGCCAGCGCGCGCTTCGTCCGCTGCGGGTCGTACTTGAACCACGCCGGCTGCGGCCACAGCCACTCGAGCAGCACGCGGTCCACGAACGGCACGCGCAGTTCCAGCGAATGCGCCATGCTGAAAACGTCGCTGTCGCGCAGCAGCACGTCGGTCATGTATGTGCGCAGCTCCCACGCGCTGATGACCTGGAACGGATCCGCCCCCGCGAGCTGGAAGGCGAAGTCCTCGAGCATCGGGTGGTTGGGCCCGAGGCGTTCGGCTTCCGCGCGGGCGTCGGGCGCCAGCATCGACAGGCGCGTCGTTTCGGGCAGCACGCGGCGCTGGAGCGAGGCGAGTTCGTGCAGGTCGCGGGCGTGTGCGAGAAAATCCGCCAACTTGCGGGCGCGGGCCGCCGGCTGGGCGCGGAGCCGGTCCAGCGCGAAGCGGCGCAGGCCGGCGGGCAGCGCGCGCCACCACGGCAGCAGCCGGTGCAGGCGCGGCAGGTCGCGGAACGAGGGATAGCCGCCGAACAGTTCGTCGCCGCCGAGGCCGGAGAGCGCGACCGTCACGCCGCCGCGGCGGGCGGTCTGGCTGGCATACCACGTGTTGATGCCGTCGCCGGTCGGCTGGTCGAAGCTCGCGAGGATGCGCGGCAGGTCGGCGGCGACGCGCGCGCCGGTCAGGAGTTCCTCGTGGTGCTCCGTGGCGAAGGCCTGGGCGGCCAGGCGCGAGGCCGCCTGTTCGGAGAACTCGGCTTCGCCGAAAACCAGGGAGAAGGTCTTCAGCCTGTGCCGGCTGCCGCGGGCCATGAGCCCGACGATGGCGGTCGAGTCGAGGCCGCCCGACAGGAACGCGCCGACGGGCACGTCGGCGACGCGATGCGCGCGGATCGAGTCCTCCAGCTGGTGGCGCAGGCCGTGGATGAATTCGTGGTAGTTGCCCGCGGCGCGGTCCGGTTGCACGGCGGCCGGCAGCTGCCACCACGCCTGCGTGCGCACCCGGCCCGCGGCGTCCACCGCCAGCGAGTGGCCGGGCGGCAGGTTGGCGACGCCGCGGTAGATGGTGCGCGGCGCCGGCACGCTGAACCAGGCGAGGTATTCGCCGGCGGAGGCCGGGTCGATCTCGCGCGCCACGCGCCCGCTGGCGAGCAGGGCGTTCAGCTCGGATGCGAACACCGCGCCGCCCTCGGGCAGCCGCGCGTAGTAGAGCGGCTTGATGCCCAGCGGATCGCGCGCCGCGAAAAGCGTCTGCTCGCGCTCGTCCCACACGGCGAAGGCGAACATGCCGCGCAGGCACCCCAGGCAATCCGGCCCGTGTTGCGCGTAGGCGGCGAGCAGGACCTCGGTGTCGCAGTTCGTCCGGAACTGCCAGCCGCCGGCCGTGAGCGCGGGCTGGAGTTCGCGGTAATTGTAGATCGCGCCGTTGAAAACGACCGTGAA
>CAYZSN010000300.1:0-46790 GCA_964481095.1 uncultured Oleiharenicola sp.
CGACCGGCTCGTGTCGCGAGCAAGCTCGCTCCCACGCTTCCGGACAAAGGCCCGGTCCTTCCTTGGTCGCCTGCCCCGCCTCGCTGGTCGAGAACTGGCGGCGCGAGGCCGCGCGCTTCACGCCGGAGCTGAAGGTCTTCGTGCACCACGGCACCCGCCGCCTCGCAGGAAAGGACTTTGCCACCTACGACCTCATCCTCACCTCGTACGGCACGCTCGCGCGCGATGCCGGGCTGTTCGAGTCGGTGGAATTCGACCTCATCCTCGCCGACGAGGCGCAGCACCTGAAGAATCGCCGCACCCAGGCCGCCCAGTCGCTGCGCGCGCTGCGCGGCCGCGGCCGGTTCCTGCTCACCGGCACGCCGCTGGAAAACTCGCTCGACGACCTGCGCTCGCTCTTCGAATTCCTGATGCCCGGCTTCCTCGCCCGGGTGCCGGCCGGCCTCAAGCGCGAGGAACGCGCATGGCACGACACCCAGCTGCGCACCCGGACCGCGCCCTACATCCTGCGCCGCACCAAGGCGGTCGTCGCGCCCGAACTGCCGGAAAAGATCGAGCAGGTCATCTGGTGCGAGCCGACGTCCGCGCAGGACGCGCTCTACCGCCGCACGCAGGAGGACAGCGAGCGCGAGCTCATCGACCTCGCGGCGAAAGGTTCCCCGGAAAACAACCTGCGCTTCGCGGCGCTCACCCAGCTGCTGCGCCTGCGCCAGATCTGTTGCGACCCGCGGCTGGTGCATCCTTCCCCTGTGGGAGCGAGCTTGCTCGCGACCCAAACCAGTCGCGAGCACGCTCGCTCCCACAAAAGTCCTGCGGTACCCGGGTCGGTCGCGCCCTACCAGGATTCCGCCAAGCTCGAGGCCTTCCGCGAACTGCTCGCCGAAAGCACCGACGAGGGCCACCGCATGCTCGTGTTCTCGCAGTTCACCGCGCTGCTCGCGCTGCTCCGCGAGGAACTGGAGGCCGGGGGCGTCGCCTACTGCTATCTCGACGGCTCGATGACGCCCAAGGCGCGGCAGGCCGCCGTGGACAAATTCCAGGAAGACGAGGCCGTGCCGGTGTTCCTGATCTCGCTCAAGGCCGGCGGCACCGGGCTCAATCTCACGGGCGCCGACGTCGTCGTCCATTTCGACCCGTGGTGGAACCCGGCGGCCGAGGCGCAGGCGACGGACCGCGCGCACCGCCTCGGCCAGACGAAGGTCGTCACGAGCTACAAGCTCATCTGCGCCGGCACCGTCGAGGAGAAGGTCCTGGCGCTGCAGGACGCCAAGCGCGCGCTGCTGGCGGACGTCTTCGAGGCCAGCGACGCCGTCGCGGCGAAGCTCAGCCTTGGCGACCTGCGCGCGCTGCTGAAATGAGGCAAGCCGCCATCCCGCACGAACCGCAAGCCCTCCGGCCCTAAGTAGTCTATTAAACTACTTAGGCTTGGGGGCGGCGTCCGATTCAAGTAGCTTAATAGACTACTTCGGGCCGGAGGGCGGAGAGTGGGACCGCCGCCTACTTGCCGAGCAGCTTGGCGACGACGAAGATCACGACGGCGCCGACGACGCCGCCACCACAGAGCAAGTAGAGGAACGACCAGCCGGCGGCGGCCACGGGAAGAACGAGCGCAAGGGTTGTCATGGGAAGAAGGGGTTGAGAGGACGGCGGAAGTGCCGCTTCGGGTTAGTCGGCCCACGACGCGCGTGGTTCCCGGCGGAAGCCTTCGGTGGACCCCATCCGGACCAAGGTGGAGGCCCCGTTCGCGCCGATAATATTTCCCAAGAAGCCGCGCTCGACGACCCGCACGTTATGGCTAGGGTTGGCCTGTTTCCATGGTCGCCAACCCCTCCGTTCCATGCCCCTCCCCGATGTTTCCCGCCGCACGTTCCTGAAAAGCGCCTCGCTGGCGTCCGCCGCCCTGGCCTTTCCCAGCCTCCTTCGCGGCCAGGCCGGTTCGCCCAACAACCGCCTCAACATCGCCTGCATCGGCGTTGGCGGCCGCGGCTACGAGGCGGTGAAGGGCCTGAAGGGCGAGAACTTCGTGGCGTTCTGCGACGTGGATGACACCGCGGCCGCCAAAGCTTATGCCGAGTTTCCCGGCGTGCCGCATTTTCGCGACTACCGGGTGATGCTGGAGAAACTTGGCCACCGGATCGATGCGGTCACGGTCTCAACGCCCGACCACATGCACTTCCCGATCGCCGTCGCGGCGCTGTCGCTCGGCAAGCACGTGTTCGTCGAGAAACCCCTCACCCATACCATCAGCGAGGCGCGGCTGCTGGCGAAACTGGCGCGCGAGAAGAAGGTCGCCACGCAAATGGGCAACCAGGGCCACGCGCACGACGGCATGCGCGTGCTCAAGGAATGGCTGCAGGCGGGAGTCCTCGGCGAAGTCCGCGAGGTGCACAGCTGGACCAACCGTCCGATCTGGCCGCAGGGCGTCGGGATGCCCGACCATTCCAAGCTCATGCCGGTCGTGCCGGCGACGCTCAACTGGGACCTCTGGCTCGGCGTCGCCCCGGCCCGCGAATACGACCCGGCATACGTCCCGTTCAAATGGCGCGGCTACTGGGACTTCGGCACGGGCGCGCACGGCGACATGGGCTGACACATCATGGACGGCACCTATTTGGCGCTTGAGCTCACCCAACCGGCCAGCGTCGAGGCTGTCAGCGCCAACCAGACCGATTTCAGCCCGCCCACCGGCTCGATGGTGACCTACCAGTTCCCCGCCCGGGGCGCCCTGCCGCCGGTGAAATGGAACTGGTACGACGGCGGCATGATGCCGCCGCTGCCGCCGGGGCTCATCCTCGACGAACCGCTGCCGGTCAACGGCACGCTCCTCGTCGGCAGCAAGGCGGTGGTCCTGGCCGACACCTATTACGAAACCGTGAAGATCCTGCCCAAGGCGCGGATGTCGGAGCTGGCCTCCTCGCTGCCGCCGGCCACGCTGCCACGCGTCGAGGGCGGCCATTTCGCCGAGTGGGTGCGCGCGTGCAAGGGCGGCCCCGCGGCCGGCTCGAACTTCGAGTACTCGTCGCGTCTCACCGAAACCGTGCTCCTGAGCAATGTCGCCGTGCGCGCCCGCCGCCGCATCGAATGGGATGCCGCCGCGATGCAGGTGACGAATTTCGCCGAGGCCAACCGGTATGTCACAAAGACCTATCGCCCCGGTTTCGGCGTCTGACCAGCTTCTCACAGGCCCCCAACACCCCTCACCCCATGAAACTGCCCCCAACCCTGTGGCTGGCGGCGGCCTGCCTTGCGGCCGCCACCCGCCTGTCCGCCGCGGACAAGCTCGACCTCAAGCGCATCACCCCGGTCCCCGCCGACCAGCCGATCCCCATCCAGGATTTCTTCCGCACGCCGCTGCTTTATTTTCCGATCCTCAACCTCTCGGGTTCCCATATCGCGGCGATTGTCACGGACGACAAGGACAAGACCGCGTTGCTGGTGCTCGATCGCACCACGGGCAAATTCAACACGCTCAGCGCGCCGGGTGAGCGCGATGTCTACAATCTCTTCTGGCTCGATGACAAACGCCTGCTCACCCGGCTCAGCGTGTACAAACTGTATGGCGAGGGCCTCTTCGCACAGGACGTGGGCAAACTCAGTTCAGGATACCCCCTGATCCAACTCTCCGCCACCCAGCTCATCGGCATTCCCCGCAAGGACCGCACCCATCCGCTCATCTGGATCGGCGCCGGCCTGGAGGACGGCGCCGGCACGATGGGCGTGGCCCGCGTCGACACCAACCTGGACACCGGCATGCTCATGCGGGTCGTACGCGGCTCGGTTGACGGCGAGATGTGGGACAAGGCCCGCGAGCATAATCGCCGGCACATCACCAAACTGTACCCCCAGCCCAAGGACGTCGCCAGCGCCGGTTACAACGCCGACTACATTTGCGACAAGGACGGCGAACTGGCCTTCTGCTATGTCGGCAAGAACGGCTTTCACAAGCTTTACCGCTACACCAACGAGAAATGGGAGGCGTGCCCGATCGATTTCGACCAGTATGACTACGTCGATGTGGGCGACGAACCAGGCCAGATCGTGGTCCGCCCACTCGAGCGCACCGGCAAGCCGCTGCCGCTCCGCTTCATGAATGCCGCCACGGGTGAACTCGGCCAGGTGTTGATGCAGGATAAGGGATATGACGTGTCGCCGGCCGTTTATCGGGACCGCCTCACCGGCGACATCGTCGGCCTGCAATTTTCGCGCAGCGGCCCGCAGACGGTCTGGTTCGACGCTCATTACAAGGAGGCCCAGAAACTGCTTGAAGCCTCCTTTCCGGGCCTGGTCGTGCGCATTCTCGACAACAACGAGGCCGCCAACCTGTTTCTCGTCGCCACGTTTTCCGACCGCCAGCCCACCATCTACCAGTGGGTGGATACGAGCAAGCACACCGCCGGCCTGATCAAAAACTCGCAGCCTTGGATCGACCCGAAGCGCATGCAGCCGATGAACGTGATGAAGTTCAAGACGCGCGACGGCCTCTCGTTCGACGCCTATGTGACCCTGCCGGCGGGCGCCACCAAGGAAAATCCGCCGCCGCTGGTGGTGCTTTGCCATGGCGGCCCATGGGCGCGCGACAACTGGGGTTACAATGGCGAGGTGCAGTTTCTCGCCAGCCGCGGCTACGCGGTGTTGCAACCCAATTACCGCGGCTCCACCGGCTCCGATTGGCAGTATCCCGAGACCGACCGCTACGAATTCCTCAAGATGCACAACGATGTGAGCGACGCGGTCACCACGCTGGTGAAATCCGGCCTGGTGGATGCCAAGCGGGTGGGAATCATGGGCGCCTCGTTCGGCGCCTACCTCGCGCTTTCCGGCGTCGTCCATGAAAATGCGCTGTACCGCTGCGCGGTCATGAACGCCGGTGTCTTCGACTGGGAACTCCAGATCAACGAATACAAGTATGACCAGTATTCGACCGACACCTTCAGCTACCTGAAACGCAAGCTGGGCGATCCCAAGACCCAGAAGGAAAAATTCCATGACATCTCCCCGGTGAATTTTGTGAGCCAGCTCCACGTGCCCGTGCTGGTGGCCCACGGCAAGGACGACCCCATCGCCCCCGTCAGCCAGTCGCGCAAACTGGTGAGCGAGCTGGAGCGCTACAAGGTGCCCCACGAGGCGTACTTCACCGCCGACGAGGTGCACGGCATGGCGCAGCTCGACGACCAGGTGGAACTCTACGGTCGCATCGAGGCCTTCCTGGCGAAGAACCTGATGAACGCGAAGTGAGCGCGGCGGGTCTGCGCGGGCGGGACGCGCCCGCCGGGATTCGGGGCCCTTTTGCGGGTGCGAGCCTGCTCGCGACACACCCGCGTCCTGCGTCGCGTGCAAGCACGCTCCCACAGGTTCAATCCAAGCCGGGGCAAGCCCCCCGGGGTATTGCACCCAAAGGGAATAAAAAAGGGCGCCCGGATGGGCGCCCTGCGGATTCGTCCTCCCGCGAGGCTCAGTTCGCCCCCTTGGCGCCGGCGCCGGTCACCGGGTCGTACACCTTGTCGCGGTTGACCCACGGCGCGACGTTGTCGAGCGCGGGCACGATGGCGCGGCGGATCTTGATGAAGTCGATCGAGCCGCTCTCGCGGTAGAGCACCTTGCCCTTCTCGTCGACCAGCAGCGTGTAGGGCAGCTCGCCGTTCCACGTCGGGTCGAACGCCTCGATGTAGGCGTACTTGTCGGCCTCGCCGTAGAGGTAGTTCTTCGTCGAGGCGTGCTTGTCCTGGAGGAACTTCAGCACCTTGGCCTCCTCGTCGGGGAACTGCGCCGCGACCGTCACCAGCTCGAAGCTGCGGTGGCGGAAGCGCAGGTTCTGCTCGAGCAGCTCGGAAAACTCCGAGACGCACGGGCCGCACCACGTGGCCCAGAAGTTGATGAGGCGCACCTTGCCGGAATCGGCGTTGGCGCGGAGGGCCTTGATGCCGGCCACGGAGATCTTTTCCAGCGCCACGGGCTCCTTGGCCACCTTGGCCAGCCAGCGCTCGTTGTCGGAGATCTTGTCCTTCCACTTGATCGAGCAGCCGAAGACCTTGGTGGTCGTGACTGCGGGCTCCCGGCCGGCGAGCAGTGCGTCGAGGGCGTCGCGGGTCTCGTGGTTCTTGGCGAGGTCCTCGCGCTCGGAGCTGTCGATGCGGCCCTGGAAGCGCAGCTTGCGCGCCTGGTCGAAGATGTAGACGTGCGGCGTGGCGACGGCGCCGAACAGCGCCACGACCACCTGGTCGTCGCCGTCGTCGAGATACGGGAAGTTGAACTGCTTGTGCTCGGCACGCTGCTTCATCTCCTCGAAGGTGTCGCCGAGGTCGGTGTAGCCCATCTCGTCGAAGCGCACGGCGGGGGCGCTGTTGGGGTTGATCGCGACGACCTGGACGCCCTTCGCCCGGTAGTCGGACTGGATCTGCTTGATGCGCTCCTCGTAGGCCTGGGCCGTCGGGCAGTGGTTGCAGGTGAAGACGACGACCAGGAGCTTCGCGGCGGCGAAGTCGGCCGGCGTGTACATCTTGTCATCCGTTCCCTTCAACTTGAAGTCCGGGAGGGGTGAGCCGATGGCCAGCACCGGCGGGTGGGGGTCGGCGGCCGCGGTGATCGCGGCGAACGCCAGCAGGCAGGAGACGAACAGTGAACGCATGGTAGGGATGGGTTGAGCTTAACGGATTAAAATGGCGCGGGCCACGGCGGCGCGTGTGGCCTTGGCGGTGCGGGCGGCGGCGCCCTCGGTCCCGAGGGCGTTGACGTCCTCGTCGAACGGCGCCGCCGGCACGGGGCCGGCATAGGCGTGCGCGGCGAGCGCCTGCATGAAGCCGTCCAGGTCGACGATGCCGGTGTCGCCCGGCAGCCGGCGCTCGAGGTCCAGCTGCTGGGCCAGCGTGCGCCCGGCGCGGGCGTCGCCGACGTGGGCGTGGACGATGCTGGCGCGCGGCAGTGCGAGCAGCTCGGCGCGGGTGCCGCCCGCACAGTGCCAGTGGTAGCTGTCGAGCACCAGGCCGACGTTCGGGCCGATGGCGCGGGCCAGCGCGAGCACCTCGGCCGGCTTGCGCAGGAACGGGAATTTATACTGCTTCTGCGCGGTCTCGGGGCCGACCGCCTCCAGCGCCAGCCGCGTGCCGTGGTCGGCGAGCAACTGCGCGATCGGCCGGAAACGGGTGATGTAATGCTCGAAGTTGGCCTCGCGCTCGAGCTCGTTGCTGCCGGGAAAGGTCCACATCGCCGCCCGCCGGGCGCCGGCCGCGGCGGCGCTGGCGACGAGGGCGGGCAGTTTTTTGAGCCAGTCACGCCACTCGGCCTCGCTCACCGCGTAGGGCATGAAGGGCAGGTCCCACGCCCCCACCTGCAGGCCGTGCTGGATGAACCACCCGCGCACGGTGGCGGCGCCGTGCTGCGTCACCGCCGCGTGCAGCGCCGGCAACTGCGGGTCGAGGCCGCCGAAACCGTGGCGTTCCGCGAGGGCGAGCGCGTCACGGAGCGAAAGGCCGGGGATGCCGATCTGGGCGGGTTGGATCGCAGCGAACATGGGGCGGGGGGAAGGCGCGGGCGCCGGGAAATTACTTCTTCACCGCCGGCTGGTAGCGCATGTAGGCGATCCTGGTGCCATCGGGGGACCACGACGGCACGTTGAGCGTGCCCTGTCCGCCGAAGAGGTGCGCGAGGACGCGGATGTCGCCGCCGGCGGCCGGGCGCGAGCGCAGCATGACCTCCTTGTCGCGGGGATGACCCTTCACGTCGGCCGCAAAGGTCACGAAGACCAGCGTCTTGCCGTCGGGCGACGGATGCGCGAACCAGTTGTTGTAGCCGTCGTTCGTCACCGGCTCGGTGCCGGAGCCGTCCGGGCGCATGCGGTAGATCTGCATCAGGCCCGTGCGGTCGGAGTTGAAATAGATCCACTGGCCGTCCGGCGAATAATCCGGGCCGTCGTCGAGGCCCGCGCCGGCGGCCGAGGGCGTGGCCGTGGTGAGGCGTTTCTCCTCCCCGCCCTCGATCGGGATCGTGAAGATCCCGAACTTCCCGTCGCGCTGGCCGCAGAAGGCGAGCGTCTTGCCGTCCGGCGAGATGCCATGCCAGTAGGACGGCGCGAGGGGCGTGATTTCCTTCGGCGTGCCGCCGGTGACCGGGACCGTGTAGATGCGCGACTTGCCGTCCTTCGAGCTGTCGCTGATGATGAGCGTCTTGCCGTCGGGCGTGAGGCCGTGGTCGTTGTTGCACTTGATGTTGGGGCCGGTGTCGATGACCTCGGGCTTTGCGCCGGGTGTGGCGGCGAGGCGGTAGATGCGGCCGCCGCCGTTGAAGATGATCGCGCCGTCCGGGGCCCAGTTGGGCGCCTCGATCAGGTCGTTGGTGTGGTAGAGGCTGCGGCGGTCGCCCGAACCGGCGTAGACGAACTCGAGCGAACTGCGCACGGCGGTGACCTCGGCCGAGGGTGCGCCGAGCACGACGTTGGTGAAGCGGGCCGTCTCGGAGGTTTTGTCATCGTGGGCGCAAACGCCGAGGCCGATGTAGAAGGGGGCCTTGAAGGCGATGCGCGTCGAGCAGCCCGAGGGCTGGAGCACGCCGTCGTCACCCGCCAGCGACATGTAGACGTAGTCGCCGACCTTCTCGAGGCGCAGGCGCTTCGGCGCCTTGATGGCGGTCTGGACCTCATGGGTGATCTCGCCCTTGGCATCGCGGAACTGAAGCGAGGTCAGGCCGTCGCCGTGGAAGGCCACGTCGGCGTAGGCCGAATCCTCGTCGAGCGACTGGCGGATCATGAGGATTCCCTTGCGGTGGTTGTTGCCGCCGGCCTGCGGGAACGCGATGTCGGCCGCGAGCGCGATGTCGGCCTCCCCGGTCTGCGTCCACACATAATGGAAGGAATCCTTCTTGAACCACATGTTCTCGCCGCCACCAGTGATGGTGTAGGCGCCGGTCGCGGGGTCGAAGGCCGCCGCCCCGGCATGCTTCGGTGCGCCGATGTCCGTTGCGCCGCTGAAAAGGCCGGCGGCACCGTCGGCGGCGGAAGCCACGGACGCCGAAACGGCGAGTGCGAGGGCCGAAACCAGCGCACGGAGGAATGAGCGGAAAGCGGGCGCAGCCGGCGCCCCGGAACAGGGGATGGGGGTAATCACGTCCGCCCAGCAAAGTCATCCCGGGCGCGGTCGCAAGCCGCGCCTTGGGTTTGTGACAAATAAGCCGGACCTGATCCGGCCCGCCCTCCCGCCCGTGCCCCGGGCACAAGCAATCCAATAGGTTGCTCTCCACCCGGGCCGCTCCCGGCCATCAAGTAGTCTATTAAACTACTTATGTTGCGGGACGCCGTTTTCACGACAGCACGGTTGCGCGAGCCGGCAATTTGCCCATGGTTCCGTCCATGCTCCCACGTCTTCCCCGCGTGCTCCTCGCCTTCGCGCTCCTGTCCGTCGCGGCCACGGCCGCCCAGCCGCCCGCCGACCCGGCGCTCAATCCCAAAGGCCGCGCCATCCTCGCCTGGTTCCAGGCCCTGCAGGCCAGTCCCGATCTGAAGCTCGTCTCCGGCCAGTTCGCCGGCTGGAGCGGCAGCTCCGCGAAAATGGAAGTGCTCGCCAAGATCGAGCGGGCCACCGGCCAGTGGCCCGCGATGATCGGGCTCGATTACTGCGGGTGGGATGCCGGCGCCGCGGCCATCCACACCGGCCCCGCCAACGAGCTGGCCAAAGAGTACTGGCGCGATGGCGGGCTGGTGACGATTTCCTGGCACGCGCCCAATCCCGCCAATCCCAAGGGCGGCGGCCTCAACGACAAGGGCGTCAACCTCGCCGACCTGCTGGCACCGGGCGAAACGCACGACCGCTGGATGAAGTCGCTCGACAAAATCGCCGCCGGCCTGCAGGAGCTGCAGGAAGCCGGGGTCGTCGTGATCTGGCGCCCGTTCCACGAAATGAACGGCGGCTGGTTCTGGTGGGGCGCCCAGGTGCCGCACGGGCCGGACGGGCGCCCGGACCCGACGGCGGCGCCGCCCGATCCCGCCAATCTCATCGCAGCCTGGCGGCACATGTTCAACTACTTCACGCACGAGAAAAACCTGCACAACCTGATCTGGTCGTACGGCCCGAACCACGGCCAGCCGCTCACGGCGGGCTACTATGCCGGCGACGCTTTTGTCGATCTGGTGGGCCTCGACGCCTACACTGACCTGATCGACCCCGCCCACATCAAGGGCTTCGAACCCGTGATCGCGCTGGGCAAGCCGGCCGGCCTCACCGAATACGGCCCGCACGGCGCATCCAACCCCCCAGGCGACTACGATTACCGCCGCCTGCTCGACGGGGTGGCGCAGAATTTCCCGCAGCTCCGCTTCTTCATGAGCTGGGATGCGAAGTGGAATCCCGCCGAGAACCTGTTCGCCAAGGAATTCTACAACGACCCGCGCGTGATCACCCGCGCCGCGCTGCCCGCGGCCCTGGCGGGGAAGTAGCCGGGCGGTGGTGCCTTTATTTGCATTGTCATCGCGAGCCCGCCAAAGGCGGGCGTAGCGATCCAGCTGGATTGCTTCGTCGTCCCGCGAAGCGGAACTCCTCGCAATGACAAAGCTGGACACCAGCCGATGACCAATCTTGCGAACAAGCCAATCCTGGCCACCTTGACCGCCATGTATCTCCGCCGTCTTGCCGCCCTGTCCTCCGTTCTCAGCCTTCTGTGCTCTGTCGCCGCCGCCCCCGTGCACACCAAGCAGGCCGAACCGCTGCACATCGCGCAGGGCAGCGAGGTCGCGCTCGCCGACTACCTCGTGCCGGGCAAGACGGTCGTCTTCGATTTCACCAGCAAGTTCTGCGGCCCCTGCCAGGCCTACAACGAGCCCCTGCGGGAACTGCATGCCAAGCGCGCCGACCTCGTCATCGTGAAGGTCGACATCAACCGGCCTGACATCCGCGGCATCGACTGGCAGTCGCCCGTCGCCCGGCAGTTTGACCTGCACTCCATCCCGCACTTCAAGGTCTACTCCCCCGCCGGCCAGCTGATCGCGGAGGACAGGATCGTCTTCGGGCCCGACGGCCGGCCCGACCGCGCGCTCAGCAGCAACGCCGGCCGCCGCCTGGTCGACGGCTGGATCAATGCGCTGGCTAATTGAGATGATCTTCCCGTGCCCTGCAGGTGGGCGCCGGTTTCCACATCGGCGACCGGCGCCGGTCTGGAAACCGACCCCCACCCTGCGACTGATCCTGTCCTCTGTCCTCTGTTTGCTGTGCTCTGCACCGGTCGCGCCGGCGGCCGGAGACGACTACCCCGCCTCGATCGAGCAGTGGCGCGCCGGGCGCATCGAGCGCCTCACCGGTCCCGCCGGCTGGCTTACGCTCATCGGCCGCCACCCGCTCGAACACGGCACGTGGAGCGTCGGCTCCGCGCCGGGCAACGCCATCCGCCTCGCCGCCGGTCCCGCGCAGCTGGGCACGGTCACCTACGCCGCGGACGGCCAGGTGAGCTTCGCGCTCGCCGCGGGCGCGAACGCGACCATCGACGGGACGACCGGGCGCAGCGCCGTGCTTTCGCTCGACCCGGAGAAGCCCACCTACGTGCGCGCCGGCACGGTCAGCTTCTACGTCATGGACCGCAGCGGAAACCTCTTCCTGCGCGTGCGCGACAGCGAGGCCGCGCGGCGCAGGCATTTCGCCGGCATCGAATCCTACCCGATCGACCCGGCCTGGCGCATCGAGGCGACCTGGGTGCCCTTCGACCCGCCGCACCAGGTGAAGATCACCAACATCATCGGCCTCACCGAGCCCGCCCCGATCCCCGGCAAGGCCGTGTTCCAGCACGACGGCAGGACGTACGAACTGATCCCGATCGACGAAGGCCCCGAGGAGGATTTGTTCTTCGTGATCACCGACGCCACCGCCGGCAAGGAAACCTACGAGGCCTGCCGGTTCCTCTACGCGAAGCGCGCGGTGAACGGGAAGATCGTCCTCGATTTCAACCGGCTCTACAACCCGCCCTGCGCGTTCACGCCCTTCGCCACCTGCCCGCTGCCGCCGAAGGAAAACGTCCTGCCCTTCCCGCTCCGCGCCGGCGAAAAGAAATACGCGGGGCCGCACCAGGGAAATTAAGCAGGAAGAGTCAAGAAGCCGGCCCCCGGCCGGTTCAGCATTCTTAACTCTTCCCGCTTACCTCTGCGGCTCCCTTCTCCTTGCCCCCTGCTCCCCGCTCCGCTCTCCTCGCCCCCATGTCCTCCAAGCAGCGCGCGCCGGCCGTCGGCTTCATCTTCGTCAACCTCGCGCTCGCGATCATGGGCTTCGGGCTGCTGATCCCGATCCTGCCGAAGCTCATCACCCAGTTCCAGGGCGGCGACGTCGCGAGCGGCTCCACGATGTACGGCTGGATCGTGAGCATTTACGCGCTGATGCAATTCGTCGGCTCGCCGATCCTCGGGTCGCTCTCGGACCGCTTCGGCCGCCGGCGCATCATCCTCATCGCGACCGCCGGTTCGGCGCTCGACTACACGATCATGGCGTGCGCGCCGAACCTCACCTGGCTGTTCGTGGCGCGCACCATCGCGGGTTTCACCGCCGGCATCTTCGCGACGGCCAACGCCTACATCGTGGATGTCACGCCGCCCGCCGAGCGCGCCGGCGCCTTCGGCAAGCTCGGCGCGGCCTTCGCCATCGGCTTCGTGCTCGGCCCGGCGCTGGGCGGCGCGCTCGGCAAGATCGACCTCCACCTGCCCTTCTGGGTCGCCGCCGGCTGCTCCACGCTGAACTGGCTCTACGGCGCCTTCGTGCTGCCCGAGTCCCTCAAGCCGGAAAACCGCCGGCCGTTCTCGTGGGCGCGCGCCAACCCGATCGGCGCGCTGCTCGCGCTGAAGCGCTTCCCCGCCGTGCTCGGCCTCGTCGAGAGCTTCTTCATCCTGATGCTCGCGCAGAACATGATGTTCTCGCTCTGGGCGCTCTATACCGCGCACCGCTACGGCTGGGACACCGGCCAGGTCGGGCTCTCGCTGATGTTCGTCGGCCTGCTCATGGGCGCCGTGCAGGGCGTGCTCGTGAAGAAATGGGTGCCGAAGCTCGGTGACACGAGGGCGGTGGTCCTCGGCCTGTCCATTTCGTCGCTGGCCTACATCTGCTACGGCCTGGCGAGCCACGGCTGGATGATGTACGTGATCATGGCGTTCGGCGCACTCGCCGGCATCACCGGCCCCGCGCTGCAGTCCTACATCACGAAGCACGTGCCGCCGAACGAGCAGGGTGCGGTGCAGGGCGTGTTCGGCGGCCTGCAGAGCCTGGCCGGCGTGCCCGGCCCGTTCATCGCCACGCATATCTTCGGCTGGTCCGTTTCGGGCGCCCACCCGGCCTGGATGGAAGGACTGGCATTCTTCGCCGCCGCGACCTGCACGCTCGCGTCGATGGCGCTCGCGGCCCGCGCCTTCCAGCTCCATGCGCCCGCCCAGCCCGCGCAGGCGGCCTAGGTTCCCGGAAAATCAGTCCTTGGCCAGGTGCAGCGATTCGTTGAAATCGGCTGCGTCCTTCGGCTCCGGACCGTCCGGGTAGGACGCCACGGACTGGACGACGATGCTGTCCGTCGCCATGATCACGATCGACGAAAAGCGCAGGTGCCTTTCGTCGTTCACCGACACGAAACGCAGCGCGGGGCGGCCGTCGCGGGTGATGTTTTGTTTTTCCACCACGCGCCCGTGGACGGCCGTCGTGAAGTTGGTGCAATCGAGTTCGAGCTCCTGCGCCGGGTCGATGGGCGCGAAATAATCCGTCGTGCCCACCATGAACAGCCTGCCGGCGGACATCAGCATGTACATTTTCGTCGTGAGCAGGAGCTTTCCGTTTTCGTCCTTCTTCGACTCCTCGGATTGCTTCACTTCGCCATCGGGCATGACCACCTCGAAGTGCGGGGCCTTGAACGCCTGCGTGGCCTCCGCGCCGGCCAGCAGCAGGCCGAGAAAAGCCGCCAGCCCGGCGAAACCGCGGCGATAAAAGGATGAGGTCATCGGCCCGACAGATGCCCGAAGCCGCCGGGACTGTCGAGCCCTTCCTCCCGGGAGGGAAATCTTCTGATTTGCCCTGTCATCGCGAGGGGCGCGAAGCGCCCCGTGGCGATCCAGTGAGCTGGATTGCTTCGCCGCCCGCCAACCGGGCGACTCGCAATGACAAATCAGGCCACGGTCCCCGGTCAGGCCTTCGGCACATCGCCGTGGTGGGTCCGGTGCGCGGCATAGGCCGCGGTGTCGGCCAGCATGGCGTCGATCGTCGCCGCCAGCGGCTCGAACCGCACGAGGCCGGAGAACACGGCCTTGTCGCCGATGGCATCGGCCAGCACGAACGCCGGCCGCTGGTTGACCTGGTGCGCGTGGAAATCCGCGGTGCTGGCCGCGACGCGGTCCTTCACCTTCGCCGACTCGGCGGCGGCGTGGAGTTTCTTCGCGTCAATTTTTCCCGCCTGCGCCGCGATCTTCACCGCCGTGGCCAGGTCGCCGACCTTCCGGCCGTCGCGCAGCGCCGCATTCGACAGCGCCAACCGGATCTCGTCGCCGGTGAAGCCGAAATCCCTCGCCGCTTCGGCCACGAGGTTCGGCGCCTCATAGTGCCCCTTGCGCGCCGCGTCGAACCAGCCCGAGTTCAGCATGTAGGCCGAGTGCAGCACCGTGCCGCCGCTGCGCCGGTAGAACCAGTCGCACTGGCTCCGCGACACCGGGAAATCCTCCGGGTTCATCAGCGCGATCCGCCACTCGAATTGCGCGCGGCCGGAGTAGCGCGTCTTCAGTTCCGCCCAGACCGGCTCGACCCAATGGCACCATGAGGAAAGGACTTCGAGGTAGAACGTGACTTTCATGCCGCGAGGCTCGCGGTCGCGCCGGATGCCGTCAACCGGCTGCGATCTGCGCACGATTACACTGCGGAATATTCCGCGTCGTCACACCCCGCCCGACCACGAGCAGCCCGCCGATCCAAGTCAGAACGCATGGGACGGCTCTCGGCCCCAGCTTAAGAGCCTGTTCATCAGCGAAAAACTGGAAAACTTATGCTCTGTAAAGCTATTCCAAATAAAGGGTTGTGAGTGAACCCTAGAATAGACTGGGTAGTATTCCTTAGCCATACCTCGGTTGTGCCGATAACAAAGCAGCGCGCTGTGTGAAAGCCCATTTGAAACTCCATGATCATCCGCCCCTGCTGCTGGCCCTGGCCGCCGGCACGATCGCCTTTGGCGCCAATCAATTTGGCCTGCCGATCTTCGGCAACACCGAGATCATCATCGGCGGTGCCGTCACTTTGCTGGCCGTCTACCTGCTCGGCCCGTGGTGGGGCGCGCTCGCGGCGGCGATCGGCTTCAGCGTCACGTGGCTGACGTGGGGCCATCCCTGGGGCCTGCTGGCCTGCACGCTCGAGGCCTTCGTCGTGGGCTGGCTGTATCATCGCCGCCAGGTCCAGCCGGTGCCCGGCGCCCTGCTGTATTGGGCCTGCCTGGGCACGCCGCTGGTGGTGCTCGCGGTTTTCGGGGTCGATGCGCCGTTTCCGTCCAACTGGGCCGTCGTCATCAAGTACCCGGTCAACAGCCTGCTGATGGCGGTGATCGCGCTGCCCGTCTACCAGTCGCGCCGGTTCCGGCTCGTCACCGGCCTGCCGCTCGAGCGCGATCCCGACACGCCGCTGCGGCGGATCCTGTTCCGCCGCCTCGGGCTCATCATCACGCTGTCGATCGCCACCCTCGGTATCTTCGCGGGCGGCGCGTTCGACCGCACCATGCGCGAGGCCAGCCGCGATGAACTCTCCACCGACGGCCGCGAGGTCGCGCTCGAGGTGCAGTCCTACCTCGACCGCCACCTGCGGGCCGTGACCCACATTGCCGACCTCTATGCGGTCGCGGGCCCCGACAACGCCGCGCGGCCCGACCCGCTCGGCCGCGCCCGCGCGCTCTATCCCGGTTTCATGACCCTCCTCGTGACGGATCGCACCGGCCTGATCATCTCGGCGTGGCCGGCCCGCAACCGCCACAACGAGGTGATGGCCCGCAACGGCTTCTCGGTCGCGGACCGCCCCTATTTCCTCGAGCCGCGCGCCACGCGCCGGGCCTACGTCAGCGACATTTTCCGCGGCCGCGGGTTCGGCAGCGAGCTGGTGGTCGCGATCAGCGCGCCGATCCACGACCGCAACGGCCTGTTCGAGGGCGTCGCCGAGGGCTCGCTCGACCTGCAGCGCCTCGGCGACGCCCTCGGCCGGCCCGGGCAGATCCGGGGCCGCACCGTGGTGATCGTCGACCGCACCGGCCGGGTCGTGCTCCGCTCCGGCGACATCTCCACGGCCCCGCTGCAGTCCTTCAGCGGGCATGACCTGTACTTCGCCGCCCGGCAGGCCACCGGTGAAACGTTCCCCTTTGACCATGTGCTGAACGGCCGCAGCGAGCGCTATCTCGCCACGCGGTACCCTGTGCCGGGTTTCGGGTGGGAAGTGTACCTGGCGGAGCCCCTCTGGCGCTCGCAGCGCACGATCGCCGCCTTCTACCTCACCAGCGCGCTCGTCGCCGCCGGCGCGATCGGGCTCGCGCTGTTCCTCGCCCGCGGCACCGCCGGGGAAATCACGCTCCCGCTCAACCAGCTCGTGGCGGCGACCCACCGGCTCGCCGAATCGGACGGCGAGGCGCGCCTGGAGGAAACCCACCAGGTGTCGCGCGAAATCGCCGAGATCAGCCACGAGCTGCACAGCACCGCCGCCTCGCTCAGCCGCACCAACCGCGAGCTGGCCGCCACCGTGGCGGACCGCGACCAGACGCACGAGAACCTCCGCGGCGTCCTGCTCCACCTCGAGGACCTCGTGGAGGCGCGCACGACGGAACTCGTGGAGTCGCGGCGCGCCGCCGAGGCGGCCAACGAGGCCAAGACCGATTTCCTCGCCAGCAGGAGCCACGAGCTGCGCACCCCCCTCAACGTCATCGTCGGCCTCTCCGAGATCATGGCCGAGCACACGCTGGGCGCCCTGACCCCGCGCCAGACCGAGGGCCTGCAGAACATCAACGAAAGCGGCCGCCACCTCCTCGAGCTCATCAACGACATCCTCGACCTTTCCAAGATCGAGGCCGGCCAGCTGCAGTTCGACTTCCAGCCGATGGACATCGCCGGGCTTTGCGCCGCCAGCGTGCGCTTCGTCCGCGAATCCGCCCGGCGCAAGGACATCCGGGTCGAGACGGACGTGCCAGGCGGGCTCGTCCCCGTGCTCGCCGACGAGCGGCGCCTGAAGCAAATCCTCGTCAACCTCCTGGCCAACGCGGTCAAGTTCACCCCGCCGGGCGGGCGCGTCGGCCTCGCCGTCCGCCTGGACGCCGCGCAGGCGGCGCTGGTCTTCACGGTGTGGGACACCGGCATCGGCATCGCGCCGGAAAACTTCGAGCGGATCTTCCAGCCCTTCCAGCAAATCGACAGCTCGCTCTCCCGCCAGTACGCGGGCACCGGCCTCGGCCTGGCGCTCGTGCGCCGCATGGCCCGCCTGCATGGCGGCACGGTCGAGGTGGAGAGCGAGACCGGCCGCGGCAGCCGCTTCCTGGTCCGGATTCCCTGGCAGCCCGAGGTGGCGGCGGCCCCGCTCGCGCCCCTGCCCGTCGCCGCCAGCTCGCCGCCGGTTTCGGTGCAGCCGCTGCGCCTGCTCATCGCCGAGGACCACGAGGCCAACCGCCAGGTCTACGTCACCTACTTCTCCCGCCGGAACTGCGAGCTGCGCTTCGCCGCCAACGGCAGTGAGGTGCTCGACCTGGCCTTCGCCGCCCGCCCCGACGTCATCCTGATGGACGTGCACATGCCGGTGATGGACGGGCTCGAGGCCATCCGGCGCCTCCGCGCCGACCCGCGCACCGAGCTCCTGCCCATCATCGCGGTCACGGCCCTGGCCATGCCCGGGGACCGCCTGCGCTGCCTCGAGGCCGGCGCCAACGCCTATCTCACGAAACCCATCAACCTCCAGGAACTCGGCCGCATCATCGCCCGCTTCGCCCCTGCGGGCGGCCCCGCGCCGGCCGGCTTCACCCCGATCATATGAATCCCCAACCGACCTCCACCATTCTCGTGGTCGACGACGAAATCAAGGCCCAGGGCCTCCTTCGCAGCCTCCTCGAGGCCGAGGGTTACCGGGTCGTCTGCGCCGGCAACGGCCCCGAGGCGCTCGCCGCCGCGGCCTGCCGGCCCGACGTCGTCCTCCTCGACCTCATGATGCCCGGCATGGACGGCTACGAGGTGTGCGCCCGCCTGCGCGCCGCCCCGGCGCTGGCCGCCGTGCCGATCATCATGCTCACCGCGCTGGACGACCGCGCGGCGAAGCTGCGCGGCCTGCAGGCCGGGGCCGACGACTTCCTCGGCAAGCCCTTCGACACCGCGGAGCTTCGCGCCCGCCTGCGGACGATCACGCGGCTCAACCGCTACCGGAAACTCTACGAGGAGCAGGCCCGCTTCGAGGCCGCCATCGCCCACGCGCCCGAGGCGATCGTCCTGGCGGAAATCGACGGCACCATCATCCACCGCAACGCCGCCTTCGACACCCTGCGTGACCCGGCCGCCCCGGCCCCGGCGGACTTTTTCGCCTGCGTGCCCGAGGCCGCGGCCGCCGCCCTGCGCGCCGGCCTCGGCGCGCCGGCGGCCCCGTGCGAGACGCCGCTGCTCCACGGCCGCCACGCGCCGACCATCGTGGAGATCACCCACGGCCGCATTCCCTGGGCGGGACGCGAAATCATCCAGTACCACCTGCGCGACCTCACCGAGCGCAAGCAGCTCGAGGCCCAGCTGCTCCGCTCCCAGCGCATCGAGCTCCTCGGCCAGCTGGCGGGCAGCATCGTGCACGACATGAACAACGTGCTCACCGCGATCGGCGGCAGCGCCGCCCTGGTCGAGATGCAGTCCGCATCCGCCGGCACGCACCTGCAGAACATCCAGAAAAGCGTGCAGCGGGGCGGCGGCATGATGCGGCAGCTCCTCCTGTTCGCGCGCGGGTCTGACGGCGAGATGGAGACCGGCGGCATCACCGGCACGATCAGCGAGGTCACCGACCTGGTGCGCGAGACCTTCGGCCGCCAGTATGCGGTCAGCCTGCAGGCCGGCGCGGGCCTGCCCCCCGTTGCCGCCGACCCGACCCAGGTCCACCAGGTCCTGATGAACCTCTGCGTGAATGCGCGCGACGCGATGCCCGAGGGCGGCCGCCTGGACCTGGCCGTGGAAAGGCGCGCGGTCGATGCGGCGGCGGCGATCGCCGCCGGGCCCGGCGTCACCGCGGGCGACTACGTGGCCGTGAGCGTGCGCGACAGCGGCACCGGCATCCCGCCGGAAGTGCTGCCGCGGCTGTTCGATCCCTTCTTCACCACCAAGCCCGCCGGCAAGGGCACCGGGCTCGGCCTCGCCACCGTCATGCGCCTCATGCGGAACCACCACGGGTTCGTCACCGTCGACACCGCCGTCGGCCGCGGCACCTGCTTCACCTGCCACTTTCCCGTGGCGCATCCCCCCGGGAGCATTGCCGCATGAACCCGCCGGACACGCCCGGCCTGCACCGCGCGCGCATCCTCCTGGTGGACGATGAGCCCGAACCGCGCGGCATCCTTGCCGGCTGGCTGCGCCAGCTCGGGGCCGGCGTGACGGAGGCCGGCGACATCGCCGGCGCGGAGGCCGGGCTGGCCCGCGAGAGCTTCGACCTGATCCTCAGCGACGTCCACCTGCCCGGCAACAACCGGCTCCAGTGGACCGAGCGCCTGCTCGCCCGCCCGGGCCTGCCGCCGCTGCTGCTGCTCACCGGCAACCCCGAGATCGTCACGGCCCTGCGCGCCGCCAATCTGCCCGTCGCCGGCTACCTCGCCAAGCCGCCCGACTTCTCCACCTTGCGCGAACGCCTGCAGGAACTGGTCCGCCAGCACCGCCGGCGCGTCGGGCTCGAGGCCCTCGCCCGCGAGGCCGCCGCCCTCGCCGGCGCCCTCGCCCTTTCCGCGCCGCTCGCCGGGAAACTCGACCACCTCGCCGCCTGCCTCGCCACCGAGGCGGCGCGCCCGGCCCGCGAACCCGGCGCCGGCGCCTGGCGGGACGCGATCATCGAGACCATCACGGTCCTCGAGAAAACCAAGCACAGCTTCCGCTCCAGGGAACTCGGCCAGCTGCGCTCGCGGCTCGATCAGCTGCTGGGACCGCGGGCGGCCTGAGCCGCACGGATCGGCCGCGATTTCGCTCAAGTCCGCCGCCGCGCGGCCGATGGAAGGGGAACAGTTCGTTGTGATATGCCCCGTCCCCGGGGCGTGATCACCTCTTTCGGGCCGGACCAGACTGGCAAGGAAAGGAGCAACGTTCAGCCGAACCCCGTTCGGCCAACTCGCCCTGCCTTCCTTTCGTGCCATGAAAAAAAATCGTACCATTGCCTACCGGCTGATCGCCGGTTTCACGCTGCTCGTCACGCTCAACGCGGTCGCCACTGCTGTCTTCATCCGCACCCTGCAGGGTGTCGGCCACGGCGTGTCCACCATCTCCGGCGATGCACTGCCCGGCTTGGAGCGCAGCAACCGGATCCAGCTCGATACGCTGACCTATCGCATCCTGACCAACCGGCACGTTCTCAGCGACGATCCGGCCGAGAAGCAGGCGATCGACCACCAGTGTGATGAGCTCGCCCAGTCGATCCTGCAGCAGCTCAAGGCATACGAGGCATTCATCTCGGATGACGAGGAGCGCGCCATCATCGCCCGGGTGGAGCCGGCGTTGAATGAATTCCGCACCGTCGCGAAACAGATCCGCACCCTCAGCCTCCAGGAAAAAAATGCCGAGGCTTTCAAGCTCCTGAAGACCGCGGGGGCCGCGGCTTATGGCGAATTTGAAAAAACCGTGGTCGCCTGCGTCGATTACAACCATCGCGCCGCCAACGCGGAGGTCGCACAAATTGAAGCCAGCGCCGAGCACAGCCTGCGCACCTCACTGCTGCTCGGCCTGGGCTCCCTGCTGGTCGCCGTGGGCAGCGGCATCCTCATCGTGCGCAACGTCAACCGCCTCCTGCAATCCACCGCCCTGGCCCTCGACGACGCCGCCGCGCAGGTCGCCGCGGCCGCTGGCCAGGTTTCCGCCGCCAGCCAGTCGCTCGCCGAGGGCGCCAGCGAACAGGCCGCGTCGCTCGAGGAGACCTCCGCCTCCCTCGAGGAGCTTTCCTCCATGACCAAGCGCAATGCCGAGGGCGCGCAGCAGGCCAGCACCGCCGCCACCGCCGCCCGCAGCTCCGCCGAGGTCGGCGCCGGCCAGATGAAGGCCATGCAGGACGCCATGCAGTCCATCAAGACCGCCTCCGAGGACATCACCAAGATCCTGAAGACCATCGACGAGATCGCCTTCCAGACGAACATCCTCGCGCTCAACGCCGCGGTCGAGGCCGCCCGCGCGGGCGAGGCGGGCGCCGGCTTCGCCGTCGTCGCCGAGGAAGTCCGCGCCCTCGCCCAGCGTTCCGCCGTCGCGGCGCGCGAGACCGCGGCCAAGATCGAGCACTCCGTGGCGCAAAGCCAGCAGGGCGTGCAGATCAGCGCCGGGGCCGCGCGGAGCTTTGGCGACATCCAGGCCCGCATCCAGCAGCTCGCCGCGCTCGTCACCGAGATCTCCACCGCTTCCCGGGAGCAGAGCCTGGGGATCGGCCAGGTCACCACCGCCGTCTCGCAGATGGACAAGGTCACGCAGGCCAACGCCGGCAACGCCGAGGAGACCGCCGCCGCGGCCGAGGAACTCAGCGCCCAGTCCGTTTCCCTGCAGGAATCCGTCGCCCTGCTTCGCCAGCTGGTCGGCGGTGCCGCCCCGCGCCCGGTGGCGCCGGCCGCCGCCAAGCCCGTCCGGCCCGCCGCGCCCCTCGCCCGCCCGGTCGCGACGAAACCCGGCCGGACCGTCCAGGGCGCGCAGGTCGCGGCGCTGGGCCGGGACGACGACGCCTTCTTCAAGGACGCCTGAACCTGGTCCGCCCGTGTCCGCTCCCGCCCCCGCCGTCCTCCCCGGCCTCGCCGGCAAGTATCTCACGCTTCTCCTCGCGGATGAAGCTTACGCCATCGCCGTCCTGCAGGTCCGCGAAATCATCCGCCTGCAGAGGATCACGTCCGTGCCCCACAGCCCCGACTTCATCAAGGGAGTCATCAACCTGCGCGGGCGCGTCGTCCCCGTGATCGACCTCCGCCTCCGGTTCGGCCTGCCCGCCGCCTTCACGGAACGCACCTGCATCGTCGTCGTCCAGGTCCGCCTCGCCGCGGCGTCCGCCGTGCCACTCGGCCTGGTCGTCGATGCGGTCGAGGATGTCATCAGCCTGGAGGCCGGCGATATCGAGCCGCCGCCGGAATTCGGGGCGCGGGTCGACTCCTCCTGCCTGGTCGGGCTGGCCAAGGTCAGGGGCCGCATCAAGACGCTGCTGGACCTCGAGCGCATCGCGGCCCCCGCGGCGGTCATCATTGAGCCGCCGGCGGCGTGAGGCTGCGCCCGCGCGGCGCCGAAACCCGTCCGCCCGTGTCACCGGTGCGGGAATTGGTTCCCGGCCCAATCGGACAGACGCTGCTTGGTGTTTTCCTCCCGCCTCAGGCCTCCTGCCTCCCGCCTCCATCAGGGCTTCTTGAACAGGTCCTTCACCGCGTCGCCGATCTGCTTCGCGGTTTCCTTCGCTTTCCCAAGCGTGGCCTTGCCGCCGTCCTCCGCGATGGCCGCGGTGGCGGCCGTGACGACGTGCGAGAGCACGTCGCGCGCGATGACCGCCGCGACCTGTGCGCTGGAGACCCCGCCCTCGGCCGTGCCGATGTCGTCCTGCTTGATCTCGGGCAGCGGCACGACCAGCGCGGTCGGCCCGATGCCGACGGTCACCTTGCCGTTGGTGAAGCGGAGTTTCTTCACGATGAATTTCTTCGGCGTGCCCTCCTTGTCGCCGGCGTTCCCGCCCCGGCCCGTGTACTTCTCGATGTTGGCCATCAGGTCCTTGATGTTGCTCGAGACGAGCCGCGTCTCGTAAAGGAACTCCGGCTGGTCGATCGTGAGCTCGTTGATGACGATGGTGTCCTTGAAGATCGAGCTTGGCTCCACGTCGAGGTGGACCGTCCCGAGGAAAAAGGCGTTGCCCTGGCTCCAGCCGGCCGGGTTGCCGACCGCGAAGCCCGTGAGCGTGCCGGTGCCGGTGAGCGGCGAGAGCGTGGCGCCCGCGAGCTCGACCTTGGTCTGCGTGACCTTCGGGCCGAGCGTGTTGACGCTGCGCTGCACGATCGAACCCAGGAAATACGTCAGCACGAAATAGCCGACGAGCACGACGATCAGCAGCCCGAGACCGGACACCATCAGGAATTTCTTCATGGCTTGTTGGAGTAGCGCGGAAGCTGTCCGGTTCCGGCTTCAGGGCAAGTAGTCCTCTGTTTTATCTGTCATCGCGAGGTCGACCTTGTCGACCGTGGCGATCCATTGGCTGGCTTGCTTCGTCGCGCGCTTCGCGCATCTCCTCGCAATGACATCTTCAGCCTTTGACCGCGCCCCTTGGCCGCTAAATTGCCTTGTCAGGCGGGTCGCCGCGTTCTCTGTATTGCCCAAGCAGTTAGCCCCGCTGGAGCTATCAGCGGTCAGCCGTCAGCTTTCAGCTCCTGCCCCTGTCTTCTGCGTTCCGTCTCTCAGCTCTCAACTCTCCGCTCCAGACTTCAGCCCCATGGCGTCAAACTACACCGAAGCCAGCATCAAGACCCTCAGCTCGCTCGAGCACATCCGGCTCCGGCCCGGCATGTACATCGGCCGGCTCGGCAACGGCGCCCACGCCGAGGACGGCATCTACGTCCTGCTCAAGGAAACCATCGATAACTCGATCGACGAATTCATGATGGGCGCGGGCCGGAAGATCGAGGTCGAGCTGACCGACCGCTCCGTCAAGGTCCGCGACTACGGCCGCGGCATCCCGCTCGGCAAGCTCGTCGAGTGCGTCTCGGTCATCAACACCGGCGCGAAGTACGATTCCGAGACCTTCCAGAAGGCCGTCGGCCTGAACGGCGTCGGCCAGAAGGCCGTCAACGCCCTCGCCGTGCACTACCGCGCCCAGGCCATCCGCGAGGGCGAGACCAAGGTCGTCGAATTCGAGCAGGGCAGGCTGAAGAGCCAGTCGCGCGTCACCAAGACCGACGAGCGCAACGGCACGCTGATCGAGTTCACGCCCGACGAGAAGCTGTTCGGCAGGGACTTCAGGTTCCGCACCGAGTTCATCGAGGACATGCTCTGGAACTACGCCTTCCTCAACCGCGGCCTCACGCTCACGCTCAACGGCAAGCCGTTCCGGTCGGAGAACGGCCTGAAGGACCTGCTCGCCAAGGAAATCTCCGGCGAGCCGCTCTACCCCATCATCCACCTCGAGGGCGAGGACATCGAGATCGCCGTCACCCACGGCAAGCACTACGGCGAGGAATACTGGTCGTTCGTCAACGGCCAGCACACCACGATGGGCGGCACGCACCTCGCGGCCTTCCGCGAGGCCTTCGTCGAGACGCTGCGCAACCACTTCAAGAAGGACTTCGACGCCGCCGATGTCCGCCAGTCGATCGACGCCGCCATCGTCGTCCGCGTGCAGGAGCCGGTCTTCGAGTCGCAGACCAAGACCAAGCTCGGCTCGACCGACGTCGGCCCGAAGGGCCCCTCGATCAGGGAATTCGTCGGCAAGTTCGTCCAGCAGGCGCTCGACACCTACCTGCACAAGAACCGCGAGACCGCCGAGATCATCAAACAGAAGATCGAGGAGAACGAGCACGAGCGCAAGGAGCTCGCCGGCATCCGCAACATCGCCCGCGAGCGCGCCAAGAAGGCCTCGCTGCACAACAGGAAGCTGCGCGACTGCCGCCTCCACCTCGGCGACCGCAACGCGCGCGCCGAGGAGAGCACGCTCTTCATCGTCGAGGGCGACTCCGCCGCCGGCTCGCTCACCGCCACGCGCGACGTCCAGACGCAGGCCGTGTTCGCGCTGAAGGGCAAGCCGCTCAACACCTACGGCCTGACCAAGAAGGTCATCTACGAGAACGAGGAGTTCCACCTGCTCCAGTCCGCCCTCAACATCGAGGACGGCATGGACGGCCTGCGCTACAACAAGATCGTCATCGCCACCGACGCCGACGTCGACGGCATGCACATCCGGCTGCTGCTGATTTCGTTCTTCCTGCAGTTCTTCCCCGACACCATCCGCAACGGCCACCTCTTCATCCTCGAGACGCCGCTTTTCCGCGTGCGCAACAAGAAGGAGACGATCTATTGCTACTCCGAGGCGGAGAAGCAGGCGGCGGCCGAGAAACTCGGCGCCAGCCACGAGATCACGCGCTTCAAGGGCCTCGGCGAGATCTCCGCCGGCGAGTTCAAGGATTTCATCGGCGAGAACATCCGGCTCGAGCCCGTGAACTTGCACCACCTCTACAGCAGCGAGGAGCTGCTCGCGTTCTTCATGGGCAAGAACACCCCCGAGCGGCAGGACTTCATCATCGGCAATTTGCGGGTGGAAAAAGATCTCGTGGAAGCGTGATTGGGTTCACACAGAGGCGCGGAGAGTGCCAAGTGCCGAGTAACAGGAATCAAGAGAAGGAATGGCTGGGTGGTGCCCTGATTTGTCATTGCGAGGAGTCCCGCTGAGCGGGACGACGACCTGTCAGCCGTAGGCTCGGCGAAGGCTGAAGCAATCCAGCTGGATCGCCACGGGCGACTTCGTCGCCCTCGCGATGACAGGGCAAGGCAGAATGGCACTCCCGGTTTCGATTCCACCTTCTTGATCCTTGATATCTGTCACTTGTTACCTCGCGCAGAAAATCTGCGCGAAAAAATGAAAGTTTGTCGGTGTTTGTCCTACACCGCGATTTGACGCGGCCTCCGGCGGCTGCCTTGCTCGGGCATCCGGAAAATCCCCGATGGCGCCACTCATCCCGAGCTTCAGGTCACCCCTCACCGATTCCCGCCTCATCGCCCTGATCCTCGTCCTCGGCGCCCTGCTCTTCGCCGTGACGGGCTGCTCCACGGTTCCCACCGCCTACGTCGAGCCCGCGCCGCTGTCCGCGTCCGTGCGCACCGCCCTCAACCTGCGGGTCTTCGACGCCACCTGGCAGCTCGTGCACGACAAGTATTTCGACCCGGACTTCCGCGGCATGGACTGGGCCGCGCTCGGCCGCCAGTACCGCCCGCTCGCCGCCGCCGCGGCGGACGACGCCGCACTTTACCACGTGCTCAACCGCCTGTGCCTCGAGCTGAAGGAATCCCACCTCGTCCCGCTCCCGCCGGTGCGCACCCATGAGATCCGCATCGCCCGCCGCATGGCGGTGGGCATGGGCTGGACCCGGCTCGACGGCCGGGCGGTCGTGACGGAACTGGTCCCCGGCGGGCCCGCCGAGGCGGCCGGCGTCCAGCCGGGCTGGATCATCGCGGCGGTCGAGGGCCGCCCGCCCGCCGGCGAGGCGCCCCGTTCGCCGGGCCCGGGCCGGCCGGTGACCTACGGCTTCCTCGACCTCGAGAACAAGCCGCACGACATCACCTTCCAGCCGCAGCTGCTGAAGTTCGACCAGCTCGTCTCGCGCGAACTGCCCGGCGGCGCCCGCTACCTGCGCTTTGATCGCTTCGCGCCCGAGACGCTTCACTGGCTGAGCGCGCAGCTCAAGGCGCACCGCGACGCCCCGGGCGTCGTGCTCGACCTGCGCGAAAATCCCGGCGGCTACGTCGTCGCGTTCCAGCTCGCCGTCGGTGAATTCTTCGACCACCGCGTCGCGACCGGCCGGTTCGTCCAGCGCAACGGCCGGGTGAAGGAGGCCCACAACCTGTCCCTGTTCCCCGCGCGGTATGCCGGGAAGGTCGTCATTCTCACCGGCGAGGGCACCGGCAGCGCCGCCGAGATCTTCACCCACGTGCTGCAGTACCACGGCCGCGCCACCGTGATCGGCCGCCGCACCGCCGGCGCCGTGATCGTGTCGCATTACTACAAGCTGCCCGGCGGCGGCACGCTGCAGGTCCCGGTCCAGGATTACCGCGGGCTCGACGGCCGAAGGCTCGAAGGCCGCGGCGTCCTGCCCAATGTCAGCGTCCCGGCGCCCCGCCTCGCCGACCTGCGCGACGGCCGCGACCCGGACCTCGAGACGGCCCTGGCGACGCTCGACTCGCACCCGGCGCGCGCCGGCACGCTGGCCGCGGCGGCGTTGAAGTAGGTCGCGCTGTCCGGCCTGGGCGTCACATTGGGGCCGGACATGCAGCCAACACACCCCGTCGCTTCGCGCCACCCCTCTTGCCAGAGGGGATCCGAATCCGCGCCAACGAAATTCCCCTCTTAATTTATCCTGTCATCGCGAGGTCGACTTCGCCGACCGTGGCGATCCAGCTGGATGGATTGCTTCAGCCTTCGCCAAGCTACGGCTGACAAGTCGTCACCGGCGCGCAGCTTGACGGAGCCGGCCGCGTTCCGTTATCAGCTTGGGCGCAACCCTCCCCCCATGAACCAGCGCATCCTCCCCCTCCTCCTCCTTTCGCTCGGCGCCCTCGGCGTCAGCCTCCGCGCCGCGGAATCCGCCCCCGCCGTCACCGTCGTGCTGCGCAACGTCCACATGTGCTGCGGCTCGTGCGTCAAGGACGCCGACCAGGCCGTCGCCGCCGTGAAGGGCGCCGAGGCGCTGTCCGACGTGTACAGCAAGTCCGTCATCATCACCGCGCCCGACCATGCCACCGCCCAGCGCGCGATCGACGCGCTCATCGACGCCGGCTACAATGGCACCGCCGCGGATTCGTCGTACACCGTCAAGGCCGTCGCGCCGGTGAAGGAACAGCAGGTCACCTCGCTGACCGTCGCGGGCGTCCATCTTTGCTGCAAGAAGTGTGTCTCCGGCGCCACCGACGCGCTCGCCACGGTCAAGGGCGTGAAGGCCAACACGGCGGCCGTCGATGCCGAGACCTTCGAAATCACCGGCGAGTTCAATCCCAACGAGGTGATCGCCGCCCTGAACAAGGCCGGCTACTCCGGGCGCATCGCCGCGAAGCCGTAGGGTGATCGAGCTGTCAGCACTCTGCTGTCAGACAAGCCCTGAGCCGGGTTTCGCCCGCCACTCCGCTTTCCGCGCCAGTCCCAAGGCTGGCGCTTCCATTTACGGCGTCCTCATTCTTACTCTGTCATCGCGAGCCCGCCTCCGCCGGGCGTGGCGATCCAGCTGGATGGATTGCTTCGTCTCCCGCTTCGCGGGCTCCTCGCAATGACAAATGCCCATTTATACGTCCGCTTGACGGCGGCTCCGCGCCGGCCCTAGCGTGCGGCTGAGCAGCGATAGGCACCAGGCTTTAAGCTGTAAGCCCAATCCCCAATTTCATCCGAGCACAAAGCTTATCGCTTACTGCTTATAGCTATTCTGCAATGGCCAAACGCAAGAAACCTTCCGACGAACAACCCGAGCTTCCCTTGGGCGGCGAGACACCCCCCGCCAAATCTTCCGTCCCGAAGGGCCGCAAGAAGGCCACGCCGCCCGCCGAAGGCACACCCCTCCCCGACTCCTCCGCGGTGCTCGTCCCAAATCCCAAATCCCAGACCCCGGACCCGGCGGCTCCGGCCGAGCCGCCGCCCCCGAAGCGCAAGAAGGGCCAGAAGGTCTACGACGAGGAGGCCCCGCTCACGCAGCACTACAAGAACTGGTTCCTCGACTACGCCAGCTACGTCATCCTCGACCGCGCCGTCCCGCACCTCGACGACGGCCTGAAGCCCGTGCAGCGCCGCGTCCTCCACACGCTGTGGGACATGGACGACGGCCGCTTCCACAAGGTCGCCAACGTCGTCGGCGCCACGATGAAGCTCCACCCGCACGGCGACGCCTCCATCGGCGCCGCGCTCGTGTCGATCGGCCAGCGCGGCTGGCTCATCGAGCCCCAGGGCAACTACGGCAATCTCTACACCGGTGACGAGGCCGCCGCGCCGCGTTACATCGAGGCCCGCCTGACGCCCTTCGCCCGCGACGTGCTCTTCAACCCGAAGACCACCACCTGGCAGCTCAGCTACGACGGCCGCAACAAGGAGCCGATCACGCTCCCCGCCAAGTTCCCGATCGTCCTCCTCGAGGGCGCCGACGGCATCGCGGTCGGCCTTTCGACCAAGATCCTGCCGCATAATTTCAACGACCTCTGCCGCGCGGCGGTCAACCACCTCCAGGGAAAAACCTTCCGCATCCTCCCCGACTTCCCGACCGGCGGCACGGCCGACTTCGCCGAGTACAACGACGGCGAGCGCGGCGGCAAGGTGAAGGTCCGCGCCAAGATCGAGGAGCGTTCCAAATACCTGCTCGCGGTCACCGAGCTGCCGTACGGCGTCACCACCGAGGCGCTGATCGAGTCCATCCTCGCCGCCAACGCCAAGGGCTAGATCAAGGTCAAGCACGTCGACGACAACACCGCCGACAAGGTCGAGATCCTCATTCACCTCCCGCAGGGCTCCGAGCCCGACAAGGTCATCCAGCAGCTCTACGTGTTCACGAGCTGCCAGGTGCAGCTCAACCCCGCCGCGTGCGTCATCGTGCGCGACCCGACCAACGGCCAGGACAAGCCCGTGTTCACCGGCGTGCGCGACATCCTGAAGGCCAGCGCCGAGGCGACGCGCGAGCTCCTCAAGCGCGAGCTCGAGATCAAGCTCGGCGAGCTCGAGCAGCAGTGGCACTGGGATTCGCTGGAGCGGATCTTCATCGAGGAGCGCATCTACCGCCTGATCGAGAAGTCCAAGACCTGGGAGAGCGTGCTCGCCGAGATCCGCGGCGGCCTGAAGCCCTTCCTCAAGCAGCTCCGCCGCGAGGTGACCGACGACGACATCGTCCGTCTCACCGAGATCCGCATCAAGCGCATCTCCGCCTACAACCGCTTCCAGGCCGACGAGGCCATGAAGAAGATCGAGGAAGGCATCAAGGAGACGAAGGGGAACCTGAAGAAGCTGACCGAGTACGCCGTCGCCTGGTTCGAGATGCTCGCCGAGAAATACGGCAAGGGCGTCAAGCGCCGGACCAGCTACGAGGAGCTCGAGGAGATCAAGGCCGACGAGGTCGTCTCCGCCAACCAGCGCCTGTACGTCAACCGCGAGGACGGCTTCATCGGCCTGAACTGGCGCCAGCACGAGTTCGTCACCGAGTGCACGATCCTCGACAGCGTGCTCACGATCATGGGCGACGCCACGCTCAAGGTCTCGAAGGTCGCCGACAAGATTTTCATGGGCCGCGACATCCGGCACGTGGCGATCTGGCCGAAGGAAGGCGACACGAAGTTCTACACCATGGTCTATCGCGACGGCCCCGAAGGAAAATGCTACGCCAAGAAATTCCAGATCGGCGGCCTCTCCCGCGACAAGCTATATCCCCTCGCCAAGACCGAGGGTTCCAAGCTCATCTGGCTCGACGTCGCCGACAAGGAGAAGGACATGCCCAAGAGCATCCACGTCTCACTCGACGGCCGTTCCGGCGCCCGCATCCGCGAAATCGACTTCGATCTCACGCCAATCGCCGTTTCATCCAGGACATCGAAGGGATTGATCGTAACGAAGTGGGCCATCAAGGAAGTGAAACCCAATGATCTCGAATTGAAGTGAGTCTGACTCCTTGCTCCATGCTCCTCACTTCTAGCTCGTTCACCCGGACCTCCAAAGGCCTACTCGTCACCAAGTGGGCGATTAAGGAAGTCAAAGCCAACGAGATCGCGTTGAGATAGCGTCGTTTTGGGGAAGCGCTTAATCCGATCCAGTATTCCCCGTAGCAAGGTGAGGCGCGAAAGGGCGTAGATGTGATGAATGCCGTAAGGTGGCAGACGCGAAGAAGCCGCCACATTCGTCCCTTCGTACACAGGTCGAACACTCTGGAAGATAGATATTTTTCCAATCGGAAATCGATTTCCGGGCGAAGCGATGGAGCGACGGACGCAAAACGCAGAGAGGGTGGTTGAAAATGTTCATCTTCAGTCCGGATGCTTCCAGCCGATGCGCACACTCCTCCAACTCGTTTTGGTAGTCAGCTGGATCGATCCAGAGTGAATCTAGGTTGGAGCGAGCATACCCCATCAACTCGAGACCCATGATGGAAACCTGAGAAACGAAAGGAAGGTTACGCGCGACAAACGCGGCGAATTCAGGTAAGCGCTCGTAGGTGTGCCGGTGGACCACCATGCGAATTTCAATTCGAATGCCGACTCGAGCCAGATTCAGAAGCCCGAAAATCGTCTGGTTGAATGCTCCCGGTGCTTGAACCACAAAATCGTGGACCCCGGCAGTATCGGCGTAGAGCGGCACACCGATCATCAGATTGGAATGTCCAATCGCTGCGAGGCGTTGCGCGAGGCGCAAGTACGAGAATAGTCGCCCATTCGAGAGCATGTGAAGTGATGTAGTCGGCAAGTATCGCTTAACGGCAGCAACAACCTCTACCAACTTGTCCTGCAGCAGAGTCGGTTCACCACCGGAAATTCCCAACTCGGATGTCTCCGGAGACATCCAGGGAATAGTTCGCAAGATATCCTCGACCAGATAGTCGTCGTTAATATCGCGTGGAGGTTGCGAGCACATCAGGCACCGGCTGTTGCAGCGCTCGGTGAAGAACAAAACATTGTGGCGCGAATTCCGTCGATAAAGCACCCGCGCCTGTTCGTTGGCAGGGTTGAACCTCACAATATCGCCTAGTGCGAGATATCCGAAATCTTCTGGCATGGTGACATCCGCGTTTATCGGGTTGGGCACCGAACCGATCCGCAAACGATACGGCGCTATGTAAGCTTCTCCGCTTATTAGACGTAACTCGTAGTCACGGTTGCCAAGCTGGGTCTCTAGTCGAGCAAGGAATGGTTCGCCACTGCTTCTAAATCGGGTCTGACCGTGCAGCTTCATGCGATCCAAGAACGAAGGATACGCGCCGCTTCTGGGGCGTCTTCCAACAAGGTCACGAGATGCCGCATGATTTCCATGTTACGTCGGCAAAAGGCGCTGCTGGGACGATGTCCGACAACATCACCTTGGGAGGCGTGGTGAAAAACAGGATCGCTGCCACACCAAGGCTGGAAGGCGCATTCGCTACACTCCGGTACGCCTTCACTCATGGTACGATAAGAGATGTCCAACAAAGGCCCATTCAGGAATAGATCGCGCCATTGCTCGTGATGTACGTTGCCCAGACGGAAGGTCCGGTCTCCCATTTCCGCGAGCATGCGCCCCTCATCAGAGGCGTAGACGTCACCGTCGTAGTTATAGATCAGCGCCATCAGACCTGCTCCCGCCGGCGACTGCAGATCGACATAGCCGGTCGGAAACGACGTAAGCATACGACGTAAAATAATGGAGGCATAGATCTCCCGAAACCTGATGCCATTTCGGTTTAATTGCAGGATGTGAGTCAGACCACGTTTGTAGAATTCAATGAAGCGCTCTGTTTCGTAGCCAATTCGTGCTGCCGAACGAATCGCAAATCCATAGGGGCTGATGTGCCGGATGAAAATTTCCCTGAAGCCATGGCCTACATATTCATCGATGATCGCCTCCGGCTGTTCCAAACTTTCCGCCGTACAAGTCATGAGTGCCGAAACGGCATCGTGACCAAGGCGCTCGCGACACTTTTGGATGCCGACAATAGTTTTTTCATAGGCATCACGCCCGGGACGCGGCCGATTAGCGTTGTGCAATGCCGACGGGCCATCGAGTGAAGTCGAAATACCTACTTTTTTCGCCACGAAGAAATCCAGCATCTCGTCCGTGATAAGCGAAAGATTTGTCGCTACCACAAAGGCCACATCCCTGCCCTCGGCTCGCTCGTCAACGCGTCTGACTATCCGTTGGATCAACGGAAAGTTAAGCAGTGGTTCACCACCTTGGAATTCAACTTTCAGCTGACGGGCCGGGGAACAAAGCATCAGATCCACTGCCCGGTCTGCCGTCTCATCCGACATATCAAAAGCCTTCCGATCCTCGGACACGCGCGACACCTGGCAATATGCGCAGGAGTGATCGCAGCGCAGGGTGACGACGAACATGTGCAGGGCTGTCAGATCGGGAAGTCGGGACTGACGCGTCCGAATCTGCGCCGCCAGCAGCTCCTGATGAACTTGCGCGTTCCCTCTGGAAATGAAATGCCCCGCCTCCAGGTTCATCAATAGTGGATCCGCACTATTTAGGCGTTTTTCCACCAAGGGCGCCAACGTTGCCTGCGGCACTACCGTATGTTCGCCCGCCCAATTGGACAGCACATAGCGTCCGGCATCGAGTCGAAGAAATCTGAACGGCAGCAAGGAATAGCTCCCCGGCGGCAGATAGTCGCTGGCGGGCCTGAAACCGGGTGCAAGCGCGTTACTTCGCAATCCGGGCTGGGCGGATGTGCTCGGCGACATGAGATGGATCAGTCAAAGGATCAGCCGATTCCAAATCGGGCCGAACAAACACAGTACGGGACAAAGCGTGCGCCATGATGAGATCGCGTGTGCTGGAAGTTTCTTCTGCCACAAGCGTGCGTAGCCGCTGGTCTAACAAATCATTGAGGAATTCGGCCAGGCACTTATCGGAATCATCTTCAGCCCGCTTGGGCCGAAGATGGACCTCTATTTGGTCAACGCCGACATCATTCAGTTGCACGAAACAGGTACCGGTGAATCGGTGAGCCGATTTCAAAACTGCTTCCCGACTATAGATGCTCAGGTCAACTAACGAAGAGCGTGTACGTTCTTCCGCCATGATCAGATCTTGCGAGAGCCTTTGGCGTCCTTGGCGGGTTCCGGATCATCGGGCAGCGCCAGTATCTTTTCCACCCCGCCCATTCGACTGATGATATCTGTATTGGCGACTGGAACGGGCGACTGGGTCGCGCCAACTTGGGCAACAATATGCTCCAATTTTATCTCAAGGATTTTGATCTTCGTCCCAACATCCAAACTGATTACCCCAACAATCTTGTCCCCATCGTAGATATTGAACTTCGTAGGACGTCCCAGCTTCGCTTCGGCTGGCCACTTCGACCGCACCCTGGGCAATTTGGCTAAAACCTTTGCGAGATCTTTTGCATAAGCGTCGGAAGGAGCAACTGGTGCGTCGGGTGCCTTTGGTTGTTCAACTGGCGGTTGCGGACGCGTAGGGGCCGGAGGCACATAGGGAGTGGACGCCGGTGGAGTGTAGCCACCCCCACTTCCGGAATAATGGGAAGAATGAGAGCTGTGCGACGAGTGAGAGGAATGAGAAGAATGTGACCCATGTGCCAAAAGCTGCGCATGCCCCGCGCGCTCCATTCCGTAAATCAGTTTCTGAACCCGAGCTTCGTCACGAGAGCTGACCTTGGCTCCATCATCGGCGTCCGTTGAATTTCTTGACGCATCGTTCTCCGTGAACGCCTCGACGCGGGGAACAACCGATGCTCCAGCGACGAGCGGCAGGATTCTCTTTAGCAAAGCAGCAACAGCGGGGTGCATAAACACGAGGGATTGCAGCTTCCCTCGATGGCCCGTCGCGGATGTGCTGCTAGTTTGATGATCTACTTGCTGTGTGCTAGCAGCTAAATCGATTTGAGCAACTCACATCTAGAAACGTGAGATGCCGAAAATTTACATCATAGAATATCGTCTCTCTTACTTAGGTTGTGCGCTGCGCAGAGAAGCTGAATATTTCGAACGTCGATCGAAGAGCCACCACGCGACCATGGGATGATGTGGTCGAAGTGCAGATTAACGATCGATCCGCATTGCGCGCATTTGCCGCCATCGCGCTTCCAGACTTCACGCTTAACTGAAGTCGGGATCATGCGTCCCGGATTCCGAGAATAGGAGACCGGCTGAGCGTCGTCGTCTTCTCCTTCCACAGCCGTCAGCTTGAACTTAAATACCTCCCGTTTCTCCGCTTTCTCGGTCCAGGCGTCTTCGAGATGGAAGACGCCGTTGTATGACCAAATACCGTCCTTGATCTTCTCGTAGACTCGAACGCGCTCAGGGGGCTGCGAACCAGATTTGAAAGCCAAAGCCGACTTTTTGAATTTTCCGTTCTCGGTCGGTCGACCAGTCTTAGTAAATTCGGGCTGATCAACCAACTCAGGATACTTACAGGTGGTCGTCCTGTTTTCGTTGTGCCCTTCGTAGATCAACACCCTGCCCTCTTCTTCTACGCGGTCGGCGTAGGGCGCATTGGGGCGCACCGACATCAAAATGACCGAATGCTTTCCATGGAGACGAAAATTCATTCCACGCTGGAGACTGGTGCCCTCCCGCTGGCACATCTCGTAATACGGGATGATGTCGTTGGCCCGGGGCATTCTAGCTTTCGCTCCCCAGTAACCAACTCACGGAAACACCTAGTGCTGCCGCTAGGCCCTTTACTTCAAAATCCGACACGTATCGGCTACCAGCCTCCAGCTTTGCAATTCCCGCTCGATCAATAATCACACCTCGCCCGGCCAGTTTCCCGGATAGGGCGTCTTGGGAGAGCTTTGGCTTCGCCGCCAGCCGCGCCTTCTTCACGCGCTTGCCGACAAGATTATTGTTCTTCTTTGGAACAGCCACCCGCCCAGGTTACCAGGTCTCGACTTGATTAGTGTTCTATTTTGGAACATGATTTGAACGTGCTTCCAGCGTGCCGAACCACCCGCTCTGCCTATGCGATCTTTACCCGCACCATTTGTGAGGGGCTAATCCCGGCATGGTATGATGACCGCAACCTACCGGTGGTCTACGCGACCGAGCTTGAGGCCCAGCGCGAGATCGCCGATAGCCTGATGGAGAGCCTCCAGCAGTTCCTGCAGGGGGAGAGGGATTTTGAAGACGCGATTCTCGTCGAAGATTTTATTCTCTCCGTCGAGGTCCGGCCAGATGGCAGCATAACAACGGAAAACGGGCGCAAGTTCGGGAAACGCAGCTGAAGCCGCTGCTCTGAAAATGCCAAAATCCTTCCAGATTCATCTCGAGAGCAACGATCTCGGCCAACTGCTGGAATGCCTACGGGTCCGCGCGGACTCATGGCACAAGACCTCAGAATTTCTCCAAACAGGACAGACCATCGAAGAATCATTCATCGCCGAAGACTGCAGCAATCCCGACGAGGCAAAGTCCATTGCTGACCACTACGAGAAAATCATCACCCAAATCGAACAACAGATCCAAAAACAAGGAGGCTGGTAATGAACAACCCATGTAACCCCGATTTTCCGCGGCCCGCTACAACTACCCCGGTTGAGATACCAGACTGGCATCGCGACCTTCCCCTGCGCTGGCCCAAAATCGCCCTCCATCCGCCAGATTCCGTTCTTCGCTATTCGTTCAGCCAACTGCAGCCCAACCCGACGAAGCTCGCAGCTCCACTTAAGCGAAAGCTGAAACGCCGACGGAAGAGGATGACCAAATGACGTATCGAAAATGCAGAGGACTGAAAATCCTTTGTATCCTCCGTCTGATTCCGGACTGGAGCTCTATCGCAACAACCCCCAGACGAGATAGGAAGTCAGGAATAGGATCGTGACGCTGAGGAAAATCACGCGGCGGTTCCACGGGTCCCGCTCGGGCAGGGGCTCGCCGGCTTTCTTGGCGGCGCGGCGCTCGATCCGGTTCTCCTTTCCCTTCATCCAGGAATAGAGATCGATCAGCATCAGGCCGCCATCTGTGATCCAGAGGATAAATTCGATGGCGGCTTCGATCCATTCCATGGCTGCGATGACAGCGGAGGCCGGGATCGACACAAGCCTGCCTCGACTGGAAAACCCCGGCTAGTTTCCTCACTCCGCTCGCAGGGCAACCATGGGGTCGACGCGGGCGGCGCGGCGGGCGGGGAGCCAGCAGGCGATGAGGCCGGTCAGCGCGAGCGCGGAGGCGACGGCGGCGAGCGCAATCGGATCCTGCGGGCTGGTTTCGTAGAGGAGGGATTGGAACAGGCGCGTGAGGAGGAGGCTGAGGGCGATGCCGATGGCCAGGCCGGCGCCGACGAGCAGCATGCTGTCACGCAGGACCTTGCGGAGCACGGCGCCGGGCGTGGCGCCGAGGGCGAGCCGGATGCCCAGGTCGCGGGTTTGCTGGATCACGCGATACGTGACCATGGCATAGAGGCCGACGGCGGCGATGAGCAGGGCGATGACGGAGAAACCGCTCACCAGCGTCACGGCAAAGCGCGGCCGGGCGAGCAGCGTGTCGACCATCTCCGAGAGGAGGCGCAACTGCGTGACGGGCAGGTCGTGGTCCAATCCGGCGACCGTCCGGCGCACGGCGGAGGTCAGCACGCCCGTATCACCCGTGAAACGCAGCACAACGTAAAGGGAGGCGTCCGGCTGCTGGTACCAGGGTTCGTAGGACTGCGGGATCGAGGCGTGCTCGATGCCCTGCGACTCGCCCCGGACATCGCGCACGATGCCGACGACCTGGCGCCAGGCTTCGTCGCCGTTGGTGATCTGGATGCGCTGCCCGATGGGATCCTCGCCCGGGAAGAATTTGCGGGCGAACGTCTCGTTGATCAGCGCGACGCGCACGGAGTCCTCCCGGTCCTGCTCGGTGAAGCCGCGGCCGCGGATGACCGGCGTGCCGAAGGCGCGGAGGTAGTCAGGGGTGATGGCGTAGTAGTTGGTGTTGGGCAGGTCGCCCTTCGCCACCGGCGGCCGGCCCTCCACGATCAGGCGCAGCACCGAGTCGCGCACGAGCGGCATGCGGTGCGTGAGGCCGGCGGCGCTGACGCCAGGCAGGCCGGAGAGCTGGTGCAGCAATTCGCGCGTGAAGGCGCGCTGCTTCTCGGGCGTGTCGTATTTCTTTTCCGGCAGCAGGAGGTTGAACATCAGCGCCTGCTCGGCGCGGAACCCTTTGTCCGTTTCCACCAGGCGAGTGAAGCTGCGGGCGAGCAATGCGGTGCCGACGAGCAGCACGACGGCAGCGGCGACCTCGACCGCGACGAGCAGCGACTGCAGGCGAAGCCGACCGCCGGCGGTGTTGCCGCGGCTGCCGTCCTTCGTGGCGCGCACGAGGTCGACCTGCGTCGCGCGCCAGGCGGGCAGGAGCCCAAAGACCAAGCCCGTGAGCACGCTGAGTCCGAGCGAGAAGCCGAGCACGGGCAGGTTCAGCGCGATCAGGTGCGCCTGCGGGAGGTTCACCGGGATGAGACGCACCAGCAGCGCAAGCGAACCGCCGCCGAGGATGATGCCGAGCCCGCCGCCGGCCAGCGCGAGCAAAAGGCTCTCGATCAGGAACTGGCGGAGCAGCTGGACGCGACTGGCGCCGAGCGCGCTGCACACGGCGATTTCCTGCGAACGCGCGGCGCCGCGGGCGAGGAGCAGGCTGGCGACGTTCAGGCACGCGATCAGCAACACGCACGCCACTGTGCCGATCAGCACCTGCAGGACGCCGCGGACGTTTCCGTTGTAGGACTCGGCCAGCGAGACGAGGGTGACGCCGCAGCTCTTGTTCGAGTCGGGGTACTTTATCCGCAGGCCCTCGTTGTAGGTGACGAGGTCCGCCAACGCCTGGGCCTGCGTCACGCCGGGACGGAGGCGGCCGAAGACCTCGAGGAAATGCGCGCCGCGGTAGTCGTCGGACCGCTCGTCGGCGGTGAACGCCATCGGCACCCAGAGCTGGATCCCGGTGCCCTCCTGGAAACCGGGCGGCATGACGCCGACAACCTTGTAGGATTCGCCGTTGAGCAGGAAGGTGCGGCCGAGGGCGGAATCCCGCCCGCCAAAGAGGGATTGCCAGAGGGCATGGCTGAGGATCGTGACGCGCTCGCCCCCTTCCCTGTCCTCCGCGTCGGTGAAGAACCGGCCGCGCCAGGGCGCGACACCGAAGACGGTGAAGTAGGAAACCGTGGCCCGCCTGCCCTTGAGCCGCTGCGGCTCCTGTCCGCCGGTGTAGGTCAGGGCGATGTTGGCCGTGGCGCCCAGCGCCTCGAACGACTTCACGTTGGCCTGCCAGTCGATGAAATTGGCGCCGGACACCGGATAGGTCGGGAACTGCGGCAGGCGGGTTTCGTTGAGCACCATGATGCGCCCGGGCTCCGGATAGTCCGGCGGCGTCAGCAGCAGGGCGTGGGCGACGGAATAGATCGCCGTGTTGGCTCCGATCCCCACGGCGAGCGTCAGCACGGCGACGACGGTGAACCCGCGGGTCTTGCGCAGGGAACGAAAGGCGTAACGGATATCGTGGAGCATGGGCCGGGAGCAGCGCTGGCGGCAGATATGGAGACCGACTGTGCCGGAGTCTGCTTAATTGCGACAGACTCCCGCTGGCCCGCGCCCGCAGACAATGAATTGTCAACGCGGGATACGCGACGCGGCATGGATTAGACTGGCCGAAAATCACGTTTGCGCCTCTTAAGCCGGTTCGCCTTATTCCCTTCGTTACCGGGCCGCTATTCCCATGAAGAAGCGTACCCGCATTGCTCACGCCGACTCCCTCGAGTCACGCATTCTCGCCCTCCGTGGCCAGAAGGTGATTCTCGATTCCGACCTCGCCGCCCTGTACGGCGTCGAAACCAAGGCACTCAACCGGGCGGTTAAGCGCAATGCCAAACGTTTTCCACCCGACTTTCTCTTTCAGCTCACGCCAGCTGAGCTCGGAAACTTGAGGTGCCAAATTGGCACCTCAAGTTTGAACTACGGTGGACGTCGTTACCTGCCTTACGCATTCACCGAAAACGGCGCCGTCATGGCGGCGAACGTCCTCAACAGCGAGCAGGCCGTGCGCATGAGCATCTTCGTGGTGCGCGCGTTCATTAGGATGAGAGAGCTGCTCTCAGGCTCGCGTGAACTTGCCGCCGAGCTGAAAAAACTGGAAGCCAAGCTAACCGACCGGCTCGATCTTCATGAGGCCGCCATCACCGAGGTGTTGCGCCGCATCATGCAATTGCTCGACCCACCACCCTCTCCGCCCGCACCGCAGAAATCCATGGGCTTCCATACGACGATGAAGCGCCCAGCCGGCAAAGGTTCCGGCTGACCGCCGTTCTCCCAGCGTTCCTGTGTGAGTCACTGCTTATCCGTTCCCGCCCCATGTCACTTAATAGGCGACATGTTTCTTTGGGCCCTTTCGTGCTTTTCGTGGGCAATCCGTCCTTCCCTTCTTCGTGCGCGGTTTTTGGGGAAAAGGTTCCCGTCTTTTTTCACGGACGCAAAGATAGTGCCCGGATCGTCGCGCAAAATTGACATGATTTTGCCATCCGTTACTTCACCCTTCCGGTGAAGCTGCTTCCCAACCCCCGCCAAGTCGCGGCCCTCCCGGTCGCGGCGCTGGCGCTCCTGGTCCTCCCGGCCGCCGCCCAGGTCGCGCCGACCGCCCGGAACTATGGCGCCCTCAAGAGCATGGACCTCGAGCAGTTGCTGCAGGTGGAGATTTCCTCCGTCTCAGGCTACGCGGAAAAACTCAAGGACGCCCCCTCTGCCATCCAGGTCATCACCGGCGACGACATCGCCCGCTCCACCGCCGTCGCCCTGCCCGACGCCCTCCGCCTTGCCAACAACCTCAACGTCGCCTCCAAGAACCCGCACGACTGGGCCGTCAGCGCCCGCGGCTTCAACGCCAACGTCAGCAACAAGCTCCTCGTCCTCATGGACGGCCGCACCGTGTACACCCCGCTCTTCGCCGGCGTGTTCTGGAGCTCGCAGGACTACGTCCTCGAGGACCTCGACCGCATCGAGGTGATCAGCGGCCCCGGCGGCACGCTCTGGGGCGCCAACGCCGTCAACGGCGTGATCAACATCCATTCCAAGGACGCCGCCGACACGCAGGGCTGGCTCGCCAAGGTCGCGGTGGGCGACGAGCTCGAGACCGCCGCCACGCTCCGCTACGGCGGCCGGCTGGCCGGCAACCTCTCGTACCGGGTCTACGCGAAGGGCTTCGACGTCGGCGCCGGCGTCCTCACCGGCGGCGCCAAGGCGCACGACCGCTGGGACCAGACGCAGGCCGGGTTCCGGGTCGACGCCTCCACCGCCGGCGGCGACGCGCTCACGCTGCAGGGCGACACCTACACGGGCGACCTCGACATCCAGACCGGCAACACGGCCCGCCTCTCGGGCGGCAACCTCCTCGGCCGCTGGACCCGCGCGTCGGGGGGCGACACCGAAACCCGCGTCCAGGTCTACTTCGACCGCACTTCGCTCAACGATCCGTTTCCCGTCACGCCGTTCGCCGGCGCCGGCTACCTTAACGACCGCCTCGACACGTGGGATTTCTCGGCCCAGCACACGCGCCCGCTGGGCCCGCGCCAGCGCCTCACCGGCGGCATCGGCTACCGTTACACCCGCGACTGGGTGAAACAACAGGCGCCCAACGTGGCCTTCCTGCCCTCCCGTATGGAACGCGAGCTCCCGAGCGCGTTCCTGCAAGACGAGATCAGCCTGCGTCCCGACCTCGCGCTCACCCTCGGCAGCAAGGTCGAGCACAACAACTACACCGGCGTCGAGTACGAGCCGAGCGTCCGCCTGCGCTGGAAGCCCACCGACGCCGCGACCTGGTGGGCCGCCGTCTCGCGCGCGGTGCGCATGCCGTCGCGCTTCGACCGCGACCTCTACGAACCCGCGCCACCGAACTCGCTGATCGTGGGCAACAGCACCTTCCAGTCGGAAATCCTCCGCGCCTACGAGGCGGGCTACCGCCGCACGTGGAGCCCGCGCCTGTCGACGTCGGTGTCCGTCTTCTACAACGAATACGACAAGCTCCGCAGCTGGGGCATCACGCCGGTCACGGTCCTGCCGGTCTTCTTCAAGAACGAGCTCGAGGCCACGACCTACGGCGTGGAATTCAACGCCGACCTGCAGGTGACGCCGTGGTGGCGCCTGAACGCCGGCTACAACTATCTGCACGAGGAGATCCGCCTCAAGCCCGGCGGCTTCGACCTCCAGAACATGCTCGACGAAACCGAGGACCCGAAGAACCAGGCCGGGCTGCATTCGTACATGGATTTGCCCAGGGGCTGGCAGCTCGACGCCGCGCTGCGGCGCGTCGGCGAACTCATCGTGAACAACAACGGCGCGCCCGGCACGGTGCCGGCCTACACCGAGCTCGACGTCCGCCTCTCCTGGCAGGCGACGCCGTCCCTCCAGTTCGCGCTGATCGGCCGCAACCTGCTCCATTCGTCCCACGCGGAATACGGCCCGCCCGGACCCAACCGCGAGGAGCTCCAGCGGACCGTCTTCGCGAAGCTGACCTGGAGCTGGAAGCCGTAGGGAGCAGGTGCACGGAGCGGGAGAAAGACAGGGATCGAACCATTGGGTGGTGTCCTGCTGTCCCATTTTGTCCTGTCATCGCGAGGCCGACGAAGCCGACCGTGGCGATCCAGCCGGCTGGATTGCTTCGTCGTTCTCTTCGGAACTCCTCGCAATGACAAACTGCAGCATGCCGGAATCACCTCCTCTTTCGCTCGGTCATCCGGAGCCGCGCGAAGGACCCACCCAGTTTGACGTGGGCGGTCCCGCGATTGCGGGATCACCCCGCGAAACATGGCGGATGAGGGCATCCGCCCCACATATGAATCCCCGTCATCGCGAGCCCCGCGCAGCAGGCGGGGCGATCCAGCCGGATGGATTGCTTCGTCGTTCTCTTCGGAACTCCTCGCAATGACAAACTGTGATCAGGCCAAAAAAAGATCCGCGGCCCCGGCAGGGGCCACGGATCAGGCGGCGACCCATCCCGGATCACCGCTTCGGCGGATTGGTCGAATCAGCGCGATAGGCGTTCAGCTCGGCCTGCGTCAGGTATCCGTCATGGTTCGTGTCGAGCTGTTGAAAGAGCGCCACGTGGTCGGAGTAGGTTCCCGCCAGGCCGGCGTTGGCGGTGGCCGGGAGGTCCGACGACAGCGGAACCGTGGACGAGCGGGTGGTGGTGGTGGTGGTCTCCGTCCGGCCGGTCACCGCGCCCGAGGCCGAGGTGCGGCCGTTGCGGGTCGTCATCGTGGCGGAGGCCGAGCCGGAGTTCGTGGTCGTGAACTCGTTGAAGGAGATCCGGCCGTCGTGGTCGACGTCGAGGGCGTTGACCTGGCCGAGCCACGGCGTGCTGCCGGGCAGGCCGGAGAGCGAACCCGCCGGCGTGTCGGCCGCGCCCGTCGAACTGTTGCGCGAATTGGCCGGGCCGTTCGCCGCCGCCGCCGAATCCGAGGGACGGACGCTGGTCACCGCGGGATCGGTGACGGAACCGAGGTTCGAGCCGGTGCTGGTGCCGGTGGACGTCGGGTCGGTCACGGCGCCCATGTTCGCGCCGGTGCTGGCGCTGCCGCTGGCGGTCGCGTTCGTGCCCGAGCCGGACGACGTGGAAGACGAGTTCGGCTGGACGGTGCCGGACGCATTGGCGGAGGAGCCGGACGAAGCGCCCGAGGACGAACCGGAGCCCGAGCCGGAACCGGAGCTCTGGGCGGACAATGAGCCAGCCAGCAGCGCGAGGCTGCCGCTGAACAGGAAGGTGAGAATTCTGTGGGAAGATTTCATGGGAGTGGGTTTTGGGAGTTTTCGAGACGCTGGATTTATCTCAGCCCACAGTGTAACCGCGGGGGAGGTTTGCGATACCGGGTAACTTCCGGTCCCGGGGGACGGCGGTTTCCCGACGCCGGCCGTGGCCTGCCCGACTTGCGCGTGACCCGCTCTGCCCCGTTGAAAAACCGGATGAGGATTGAGCCGGCAGGTCCGGCGGTTTGGGATCGGCCCATCAACCCGATGAAACCCACGACCGCCCTGCGCCTCGTCCGGATCGTCCACACGGTCGTGTGGGTCATCTTCGTGCTGTGCATCGGCGCGATCCCGGTGCTCGGGTGGCTCGGACATTTTCGCGCGGCGGCCTGGCTGATTGGCATCGTCATGGTTGAGGTGCTCGTGCTGGTCTTCAACGGCATGCGCTGTCCGCTGACCGGCGTCGCGGCGCGCTACACCGCCGACCGCCGGGACAATTTCGACATCTATCTCCCGCTCTGGCTGGCCCGGCACAACCAGGCCGTCTTCGGGACGCTCTACGTCCTCGGTGCGCTGTTCACCCTCGGGCGCTGGCTCGCCCGCTGATCCCGCTTTTGCGCCTCCGGCGGATCCTGGCGGCTGATCCGTCTCCGTCCAGGGCGCACGCCACCGGCATCCCGCCTTCGAGCGCAGCCGAAAAAATCCGGGAACTGCCGGGCCGCGCGCCCGGTCAGGGAAAGCAGACGGATTCATCCCGCACGGAAACCCACAAACAAATTCCCCCATGAAAGCCAGCACCTCCAACATCACCCGCGGCAACACCAACATCGCAGCCGGCAAGGCCGAGCGCGCGATTGGCAAGGCCGTCCGCAGCCCGAAGCTCCAGGTCAAGGGCGCCTTGCGCGAAACCGGCGGCGAAATCCAAAAGGCCGTCGGCAAGGACCAGAAGTCCTGCGATTGCTGAGCCTCGCGGCTCCGGGTCGCTCGACGGGCGGTCCCTCGATCCAGTCAAACGCGGAGGTCGCAGCGCTCGCGGAGGGAAATGCTGCCAGCAAGCCTCCGCGACCTTCGCGTTTAAAATCAGTCGGGGGCAAGGTTACTTTCCGGCCAGCTCGCTGAAGGTCACGAACTCGACGCCCTGCTTCCTGAGTTCGTGAATCACCCATTCGAGGTTCTCGGACGTCACCTTCGGCCACTGTAGTCTCACTGCCCAAAGGGCACCCGCTGCGACCACCCCTTCGGGGCCAAACCTATGGTTTGTCCATCTCCGCGCTTTCGCGCTCCGTCGTGCATCATGCTCCAGGCCGGACGCGCGCCGCACCGCCGCGTCCACGCGCTCGTCGTGCTCGAGGAACGGCGCCCAGAACCACCCGGGCGCCTTGCCGGTGACAGCCTCGATCGCGGCCTGCGTGTCGGCTATCTCCTTCTCGATGGCGGCGTCCGCCATCGGCTTCACCGGAGCCGATTTCCGCTCCGCCGCAATGCGCTTCGGCGTTCTCCCATTTGCACTCGAGTGTCCGTAACGATGAACCCTGCCCGTCGTATCTTAGTGTTCGATTAGTGAATATTAGCGGTTAAAAAAATCCCATGCCGACCAAAGCCACCCTGAAACGCCTCCCGCCCAAGAAACGCCCGCGCAAGGCCAAGGCCGGCACGCGCGGCGCGGAAGCCGCCGCCGCCCTCCTGCCCGAACTCACCGGCGTCGCCGCCGAGACCAAGGGCGCGATCGACCGCGCCGGCGGCGTAATCGTCGGTCAGTACCTCGACCCCATCGGCCAGCAGCCGCTCCTTCTGGCGGTGCTGCCGATCGCGAGCATGGAGCCCACGCCCTTCCAGCGCGACGTCTCCGACCTGCACCACAAGAAGCTCGCCGACGTCATCGACCGCACGGGCATGTTCCTCGACCCGATCATCGCCATCACGGCGCCGAACGCCGGCTTCTGGACGCCCAACGGCGGGCATCGCCTCGCCGCGATGCGGCGCCTCGGCGCCAAGTCCATCACGGCGCTCGTCGTCCCGAAGCGCGAGGTCGCCTGGCAGATCCTCGCCCTCAACACCGAGAAGGCGCACAACCTGAAGGACAAGTCCCTCGAGGTCATCCGCATCTTCCGCAACCTGCTCGAGGATTCCGCCGCGAAGCCCGAAAAGGACTTCGCCTACTACTTCGAGGAGGCGTCCCTCATCACCATGGGCCTGTGCTACGAGCAGCACGCGCGCTTCAGCGGCGGGGTGTACAATTCCTTCGTCCGCCGCCTCACCGCCTTCAGCGACGAGCCGCTCGTGAAATCCCTCCAGGCGCACGAGAAGACCGCCACGATGCTGCTCGAGCTCGACGCCAAGGTCGCCGAGGTCGTGGCGAAGCTGAAGGCGAAGGGCTTCGTGAGCCCCTACCTCAAGACCTTCGTCGTCGCCCGCTCTAACCCGCTCCGCTTCATGAAGGAGCCGCCGGAGCTCGGGGACCTGATCAAGACGATCCGCGACAAGGTCGAGCGCATGAACCTCGACCGGATCAAGCCCGAGGACATCACCGCGTCCGGCGGCGGTGCGCCGGACGGCGAGGACTAGCGCCCGGCCGGCGGCTCAGCCTTTCGGCGTGTAGCCGCGCCACACCCATTCGAGCGCCTCGGGCAGCGTCTGCTCGCGCACCTTGCGGTCGACGTGCACCGAGTTGAGCGAGAAAACGTACTGGTAGTGATAGCCGCGCTCCTTCAGCACGGCCGCCATGCGGTGGTTGGCCGCGACCCAGTCGTGCATGCCGTCGCGCATGACGTTCGGGTTGTAAAGGTCGCGGTCGCTCACGTGCATCCACAGCCGGATCGGCTTGGGGTCGGCGGCGGCAATCAGGCGCGTGTGGAATTCCCACGCGCCGCCGGGCGTCTCGGGATCGTACGGCCACTGCTGGTTCACGAAGGTGCCGGAATACGAGACGACGCGGTGGTACCACTCGGGATGGTACCACGCCATGATGAAGGCGGCGGCGGCGCCCGAGCTGTTGCCCATCGTGGCGCGGCCCTCGGGATCGTCGGTCAGCTTCACGCCGCAGTGCTGTTCCACCGCCGGCAGCACCTCGGCCTGGATGAACTCGGCGAACTTCCCCGACATCGTGTCGTACTCGAGCCCGCGCTCGTGGCCCTGCGCGTCGCCGCCGCCGTTCTGGATGAAGAGGGCGACCAGCACCGGCACGCGCTTCTGCGCGATGAGGTTGTTGAGCGTGTTCACCACCAGCGGGTCGGATTTGCCCGCCGCCGGGCCGTCGTGGACGACGAGGAACGGCGCCGCCGTGCCGGGCACGTACTGGCTCGGGATGTAGACGGTGATGGTGCGCTTGTACGGCTTCGGGTGCGTCTGCACGACCAGCGTGCGCGGGTTGGCCGGATCCACCGTGCCGAAGACGTCGCGCGCGATGCCCGGGTAGAATTTGCTGTCCGCCGAATCGAGCGTGAACTGCTCCACCCGGCCCTGCGGCACGCCCGCGACGACCGCCGTCTCCGGCGCCGGCTGGTAGTCGGGGCCGACGACCCATTCGCCCTCGGCGTCGACCGGCGGGA
>CAYZSN010000301.1:0-3743 GCA_964481095.1 uncultured Oleiharenicola sp.
CCGCACGGCGGCGCCTCCTCGCTGCTCGCGCAGGCCTCGGTCCTCGACCTCTACGACCCGGAGCGCGCCACCTTCCACCACCAGGGCGCGCGGAAGCTCGCCGTCGCCGACGTCAACGACCTCCTCGCCCGGATTCACTCCACCTACGCCGGCAAGGGCGCCGGCCTCGCCGTGCTCGCCGACTCCTCCTCGTCGCCGACCCGCGCGCGCCTCGTCGCGAAGCTGAAGACCGAGTTCCCCGGCCTGATCTGGGCCGAGTATGAGGCCGTGACGGACGAGGCCCCGGTCGCCGCCGCGCAGGCCGCGTTCGGCCGGAGCGTGAAGCCCCTTTATCGCTTCGCGAAGGCGAAGCGCATCCTGAGCCTTGACGCCGATTTTCTCCACGCCGAGGCCGGTTCGCTTTATTACGCGCGCTCGTTCGCCAACGGCCGCCGGGTTTCCTCCACCGAGGACGCGGACAAGATGAACCGCCTGTACGTGGCGGAGAGCGGTTTCTCCCTCACCGGCAGCATGGCCGATCACCGCCTGCGCCTCGCGAGCAGCTCGATGCTGGCGTTCACCGCCGCGCTGGCGGGCCGGATCCTCGGCACTTCGCAATACGCGTCGCTGGCCGCGGGCCTCGACGTCAAGGAAGGCTGGATCGAAAAGTGCGCGGAGGATCTCCTTTCCAAGCCGGGCGAAAGCCTCGTGGTCGCCGGTGCCAACCAGCCCGTGGCGGTCCACGTGCTCGCCTACGCGATCAACGCCAGGCTCGGCGCCATCGGCTCGACGGTGGACTTCGTCGCCGCCGACGCACCCGCCGCCGCCTCGATTTCCGACCTCGCCGCCGCGCTCAAGGCCGGCTCGGTCAAGACGCTCCTCATCCTCAACGGCAACCCCGCCTACAACGCCCCGGCCGACCTCGAGTTCGGCGCGGCGCTGAAGTCGGTGCCGGACGTGATCCGCTACGGCTACCACGAGGACGAGACCTCCGCCCTCTCCGGCACGCACCTCGCCGCGACGCACTATTTGGAGTCGTGGGGCGACGCCCGCACGGTGGACGGCACGATCGTGCCGATCCAGCCGATGATCATGCCGTTGTTCAACGGCCTGACCGAGGTCGAGCTGCTGGCCCGCCTTGCCGGCGAGGCGAAGCCCGACGCATACGAGCAGGTGTTCGCCACGCTCGGCCGCGACCAGAAGGCGTTCAACAAATTCCTCCACGACGGCCTGCTCGAAGGCTCGGCCTACCCGGTCGTCAGCGTCTCGTTCAAGGCGGGCGCGGCCGTGACCGGCCCGGCGGCGGTGGCGCTGTCGAAGGACAACCTCGAGGTCGTATTTGCCACCGACCACAAGATGGACGACGGCCGCTTCGCCAACAACGGCTGGCTGCAGGAGTGCCCGGACCCGATGACCAAGATCACCTGGGACAACGCGATCCTCATCAGCCCGCGCCTCGCCAAGGAGCTGGGCATCGTCCCCGCCGGCAGCCTGCTGCAGGTCGCGCGCAAGGAAGAGGCCGAGTTCTCGATGGGGAAGGAGAAGGCCCACATCGGCGAGATCACGCTGAACGGCCGCAAGATCACCGGCCCGCTGCACATCCAGCCCGGCCTCGCCAATTACAGCGTCGTCCTCCCGCTCGGCTACGGCCGCCGCGTCACGGGCCACATCGGCAGCGGCGCGGGCTTCGACGCCTACCCGATCCGCACGAGCGACGCGCAGGGTTTCGCCACCGGCGCCAGGCTGGTCGTGACGGAGGAGCGCAAGCTCCTCGCCAACACCCAGGAGCACTGGTCCATGGAAGGCCGCGACATCGTGCGCGAAGCCAACGTCGACGAGTACAAGGAGAACGAGGCCTTCGTCACCGGCATCGGCATGGAGGGACATTCCCCGGCCGTCTACGGCGACTACACGCCCGAGCAGTTCGCCAAGCTTTCCCCCGAGGAGCGCGCCAAGCTCGACGCCGCCCGCGCCGTCAACACGCCGCGCGGCAACTCGCTCTACGAGACCCCGAACCTCGACGGCATCCACCAGTGGGGCATGTCGATCGACCTGAACACCTGCATCGGCTGCAACGCCTGCATCATCGCGTGCCAGGCGGAGAACAACATCCCGATCGTGGGCCGCGACCAGGTGCAGCGCGGCCGCGAGATGCAGTGGATCCGCCTCGACCGCTACTATTCCGACGGCCACGCCGACGCCGAGGCGTTCGGGGCCGAGGGCAACAAGCTCCTGCCGGAGGACCCGCAGGTCTCCATGCAGCCCATGACCTGCCAGCACTGCGAGCTCGCCCCGTGCGAGACGGTGTGCCCGGTCAACGCCACGGTGCACGACGACGAGGGCATCAACGTGATGGCCTACAACCGCTGCATCGGCACCCGCTATTGTGCGAACAACTGTCCGTACAAGGTCCGCCGCTTCAATTTCTTCGACTTCAACAAGCGCGCGCTCGACGCCCTCTACATGGGCCCGCTCGGCCACCAAAGCGAGATGCCGGAGCTCGTGAAGATGGTGAAGAATCCCGACGTCACCGTCCGCATGCGCGGCGTGATGGAGAAGTGCACCTATTGCGTCCAGCGCGTGCAGCAGGCCAAGATCGCGCAGAAGCGGCTGGCCGGCGCCAGCGGCGACGTCGTCATTCCCGACGGCACGGTCAAGACCGCCTGCCAGCAGGTGTGCCCGGTCGAGGCGATCGTCTTCGGCAACGTCAAGGACGAGAACAGCCGCGTCTCGCGGCTCAAGACGCAGAAGCGCGACTACGCCGTCCTCGGCTACCTCAATATCCGCCCGCGCACGACCTACCTCGGCAAGCTGCGCAACCCGAATCCCGCCATGCCGGATTATGCGTCCCTCCCGCTCAGCCGCGTCGAATACAACCAGAAGAACGGCCATGGCGCGCACGGTGCGGGCCACGCCGGCCATGAGGAAAAGCAGGGAGGGCATGAATAATGGGCGCGCACGCTCCTGATCAACCCGCTCCCGCCATCCTCGCCGAGGTCAACCCGGTCGTCGTGCCGCGCGCGGAGCTCGTCGAGCACCACCGCGACTTCAAGTGGATCACCGACAAGATCTGCGGCATCGTCGAGGCGAAGACGCCGGTCTGGTGGTGGTGGTGCTTCGGCATCGCGGCCATTGTCGCGTCCTTCACCGTCGGCGGCCTGACCTACCTCGTGTCCACGGGCGTCGGCGTCTGGGGCCACGCCAACCCGGTCAACTGGGCGTGGGACATCGTCAACTTCGTGTTCTGGATCGGCATCGGCCACGCCGGCACGCTCATCTCGGCCATCCTCTGCCTCCTGCGCCAGAAGTGGCGCACGTCCATCAACCGCGCGGCCGAGGCCATGACGATCTTCGCGGTCGTGTGCGCCGCGATCTTCCCGGTCTTCCACGTCGGCCGCATCTGGTTCGCCGTGCTGCCCGGCTACCTCTTCCCGTTCCCGAACTCCAACGGCATCTGGCAGAACTTCCGCTCGCCGCTGGAGTGGGACGTGTTCGCGGTGTCGACGTACGGCACGGTCTCCGTGCTTTTCTGGTACATCGGCCTCATCCCCGACCTCGGCACGATGCGCGACCGCCTGACCGCGGCCGGCAACGTCGTCCGCGCGCGCATCTACGGCTTCTTCGCCATGGGCTGGCGCGGTTCCAACCGCCACTGGAGCAACTACGAGATGGCGTACCTGATCCTCGCCGGCGTCGCGACGCCGCTCGTGCTCTCCGTGCACACGCTCGTGTCGTTCGACTTCGCCGTGTCGCTGATCCCGGGC
>CAYZSN010000302.1:0-16318 GCA_964481095.1 uncultured Oleiharenicola sp.
GGCATCGGCACCGGCGGCACCATCACCGGGGTCGGCGAGGTCCTGAAGCAGAAGAAGCCCGGCGTGAAGATCGTCGCGGTCGAGCCCGATGCCTCGCCGGTCCTTTCCGGCGGCGCCCCCGGCCCGCACAAGCTGCAGGGCATCGGCGCCGGCTTCGTCCCCGCGGTGCTCAACACGAAGATCTACGACGAGGTGATCCGCGTGAAGGAGGCCGATTCGGCCCCGGTCTCCAAGCAGATCAACGCCCTCGACGGCATCCCGGTCGGCATCTCCTCCGGCGCCGCCGTCTGGGCGGCGCTGCAGCTGGCCAAGCGGCCCGAGAACAAGGGCAAGCAGATCGTCGCGATCGTCCCGTCGAGCGCCGAGCGGTACCTGTCCTCGTGGCTGTTCGCCGATGTGAACGTCGAGAGCGACAACATCGACGACCTGGTCCCGGCGGCGACGGTCTAACCGAGCCGGCGAGACGAAACGAAAGGCGGACTTCGGTCCGCCTTTTTTCATGCCCCGGTTCCGTCAGGCCCAGGCGCTAGACCTGGCCGGCCCGCCGTTCGCTGGCCTGGTACCAGCGGTAGAAGCTGACGGCGAAGGCGATCATCGCGACGCCCATGCCGATGAGCTTCATCATCGACCCGGCCAGCAACTGGTCGCCGGCGGCGGTCAGCGGGCTGATGCGCGGGGCGTATTCGTAGGTGGGGTAGAGGACATCCTGCGAGAAGGTGATGTAGGCGAAGACGGGCGTCATGCCGATGATCACGGCCGGCAGGTAGAGCATCTGCGTGCCGTAGGAGGCCCGCGGGAATTCCGCCGACGGGCTGAGCAGCGGCCACCAGAAGAACAGGGCCGCGCCGAACATTGTGAAATGCTCGAGGATGTGGAGGGGGCGGTTCTGCAGCGCGAGGTCGTAGAGCAGCGGCATGTGCCAGCCGCTCAGGACGGCGGTGTAGACCGCGCCGCACACGATCGGGTTGGTCAGCACGCGCAGGATCGGGCGCAGCCCGGGCCGGCCGGTCACCGGCCGCACCATCCAGGCGGGCAGCCCTAGCAACAGCAGGACGGCCGCCGGGTAGATGATGAGCTGGTGCTGCAGCATGTGCGCGCTGAGCAGGAAGCGTTCGCCCACCTGGTCCAGAGGTGAACCGACGGCGAGGTAGAAGCAGAGCAGGGCCGCGTAGAAGCACACCGCCTGTCGGGTGGGGAACGCGGCGCCGGGAGCGAGGCGTTCGCGCCACGGGCCGGCGAGGATGGCGTAGAGCCAGCCCAGGAAAATGAGCCCGCCGATCAGGATGGGTTCATTGTGCCAGTGGGTCCACTCGATCATGGCCACGAGAGATACGCACAAGCTCCTCAGCCGGCAAACAGAACAATCCATTAACCACCGAGACACGGAGGCACAGAGAACACCCGGATAGCCTCCGTGTCTCTGTGCCTCCGTGGTTCAAATGGCCTTGGTCCGGGCATAAAAAAGCCGCGACGGGCGTCGCGGCTCGGGCAAAGGGCGGGAAGCCTCAGAACGTGATCATCCCGGCGGTCGCGCTGAGCGGCTTGGCGGCGTCGGCGCCGAAGAGGTGCAGCAGGGCCCACATCGTGCCGCCGGCCAGGACCAGCCCGATGAAGAACAGGATCGTGCAGAAGAGCTTGTCCCAGCGCAGGTGCATGAAGATGAAAATGACGCAGAGGAACTTGAAGGCGGAAAGGCCGCACAGGGCCGAGACCACCACCCATTTCGTGAGCGGCATGTAGACCAGCACGACCTCGACGCCGGTGATGACGGCCAGGATCATCGCGAGCGCGATGAAGTAGTGGAACTTGCTCGGCTCGTGGTGGCCGGCGTCGGCGGAAGGGGCTGCAGCGGGAGCGGACATGTGGAGAAGCTGAGAGTTGAGAGTTGAGAGCCGGAAGCCGAACTCAGAGATATTCCAGGAGGTAGACGGCCGTGAAGATGATGATCCAGACGATGTCGACGAAGTGCCAGTACAGGCCGATGGCCTCGACGTCGCCGGCGTTCTTCTCGCCAAACTCGACGGCCCCGGCCGTCCGGCTGAACCAGATGACCAGCGCGAGGGCGGCGGCGCCCACGACGAGCGGCCCGGTGGCGTGGTGGAGGAATTCGCTGAGCGGCGTGCCGTAGATCATCTCGATGCCGCCCGGGACCACCCAGATGAAGGAGACGGCCATCAGCGTGGCGACGGAGGCGAGGTGGACGAGGTTCTTCAGCAGGCCGTGGCCGGAGGTCGGCTTGAAGGTGCGGACGTACATCATGCCGAGCAGCAGCACGCCGATGGCGACGTGCGTGCCGTGGGTGCCGGTCAGGGTGAAGAACGTCGAGCCGAAGATGCTGTTCGAGAGCGTCATCTTCTTCACGAAGACGAAGTGGGTGAACTCGTACACCTGGCCGCCCAGGAAGATGCAGCCGAAGAACATCGTGCCGAGCAGCATGGCCCGGGTGCTCTTGATATTGCCGCGCTGGATCGCGTCGACCGCGAGCGCCATGAGCAGCGAGGACATGAGCAGGATGAACGTGGAAAACGACGTGAGCTCGATATTGAAGACCTGCGTCGGCACCGCGTTGCCCGGGGGCGGGTTGAGGCGGTAGACGAGGTGCGTCGAGATCAGCGCGCCGAAGAACATGCAGTCCGAGGCGAGGAAGGCCCACCAAAGGAGCTTCTTGTTCGGAATGCCGGTCGACGTCGTGTGGTCGTGGTGGTGGTCGATGGCCCCGGTGGCCGCGTGGCTGCTCATGGAAGGAGAGTAAGAGTGAGAGTGAAGGTGAGAATGATTGGGAGGAGAGGGGGGCTGGAGGGGTTACACTTTCACTTTCCCCCTCACTATCACTTTAATGGTGGTCGCCACGCGAAGCCGTGGCCTTGCCGTTCGCATCGAGATGGAGGTGGTAGCCGCCCGGCCCTTCGAGCGACCAGAGGTAGCAGGAGAGCACCAGGAAGCCGAGGCCGACCAGGGCGAGGGGCAGGTGCGAGGAAAGGACCTGCTTGCCGAACATGACCACCGGGTGGTGAAGCTGCGCGAAGTTGTAGGCGCCGACCACCAGGCCGCAGGCCGCGAAGAGCGGGTACCACGACTGGTCGGGCATGTGGATGCCGCCGTGGGATTCCTCGGCCTGGATGAGCTCGGCGCGCTCCTTGGCGACCTGCTCCTTGTGGGTCTTCTCATACCACCAGGCGTCGCGGGCGTGGACGTGCGGGATGGCGTCGAAGTTGTGCTCCGGCGGCGGCGAGGGGATCGACCACTCGAGCGTGCGGCCATCCCAGGGGTCGTTGCCGCACTTCTGGCCCTTGAAGAAGCTCCAGACGAGCACCGCGAAATAGGTGAAGATGCCAACGCCCAGGAGGTACGCGCCGCAGGTGGCGAAGAGGTTGCCCTCGTTCCAGCCCATGTTGGAGTCGTAGGTCCACGTGCGGCGCGGCATGCCGTTCAGGCCGAGGAAGTGCATCGGGAAGAACGTGCAGTTGAAGCCGACGAAAAGGAGCCAGAAGGAAAGCTTGCCCCAGAACTCCGGCACCATCCGGCCGAAGAACTTCGGGAACCAGTAGTGGATGGCGGCGAGCAGCGCGAAGGTGGCGCCGCCGATGAGCACGTAGTGGAAGTGGGCGATGACGAAGTAGCTGTCCTGCTGCTGCGCGTCGGCCGGCGCGGCGGAGTGCATGATGCCGGAGAAGCCGCCGAGCATGAACATCCAGATGAAGCCGAGCGCGAACATCATCGGCACGCGGGTGACGATGCGGCCGCCCCAGAGGGTGCCGATCCAGTTGAAGATCTTGACGCCGGTCGGCACCGCGATGGCCATGGTCGCGAGCGCGAAGGCCGCGGTGGCGATGGTGCCCATGCCCGTGGTGAACATGTGGTGGCTCCACACGCCGAAGCCGATGAAGCCGATGGCGACGCCGGAGAAGACCACGATCGGGTAGCCGAAGAGCGGCTTGCGCGAGAACGTCGGGAGGATCTCCGAGACGTAGCCCATCGGCGGCAGGATCAGGATGTACACCTCGGGATGGCCGAACACCCAGAACAGGTGCTGCCAGAGGATGGGCTGGCCGCCGCCGGACACCTCAAAGAAGTTGGTGCCGAAATTCCGGTCGAACATCACCTCGACCAGCGCGATCGCGATGGCGGGGAGCGCCAGGATGAGGAGGAAGCTCGTGACCAGTGTCATCCACGTGAAAACCGGCAGGCGCATCATGGTGAGGCCGGGCGCCCGCATGTTGATGATCGTGACGATGAAGTTCAGCGAGGCGACGATCGAGGAGAGGCCGAGGATCTGGAGTCCGAGCACCCACAGGTCGGTGGACAGGTCGGGCGTGAACTGCTTGGAGGTCAGCGGGGCGTAGCCGAACCAGCCGATGTCCGGCGCGCCGCCAAAACCGCCGGCGAAACTGGGGAAGAAGTGCGACAGCCAGCCGACGTTGAGCAGGAAGGCGCCGACGACCCAGACCCAGAGCGAGAACGTGTTGAGGCGCGGGAAGGCGACGTCGCGGGCACCGATCTGGAGCGGGATGAGCAGGTTGAAGAACGCGGCGTTCAGCGGCATCACCGCGAGAAAGATCATCGTCGTGCCGTGCATCGTGAACAGCTCGTTGTAGAGCTGGGCGCTGATGAAGCGGTTGTTCGGGACGATCAGCTGCGTGCGGATCATCAGGGCCTCGAGGCCGCCGATGAGGAAGAAGAGGATGGCGAAGCCGCCGTACAGCATGCCGATCCGCTTGTGGTCGACGGTTGTCAGCCAGCTGACGAGCCCGGTCTTGGCCGTGGGCCGGGTGAGGACCTCGAAGGTGGGCTTGGCGGCAGGGGCGTGGGTCGCGCCGGTATAGTCGGTTTTTGCGATGGCTTGGGCCATGGGAGGGAGAGGAAAGTGAAAGTGAGAGTGAGAGGGGAGTGGTGGTGACAGGTGGAGTGAAGGGAGGTGATCGGGAGGATTTCCTACACTTTCACTCTCACTTTCACTTTAGGCTCCGCAGGTAGGCGGCCAGGGCCGGGATTTCCGTATTCTCGTCGAGGGTGAACTTGTGCTGGCCGGTCGCGACGTCGATGTAGCCGCCGTTGTACATCTTGTTGCCCGGTTTGAAGTAGACCGGGTCCTTGATCCATTGCTTGAGGCGCTCCGGGGTGTTCTCGAGCACGCCGGCGGCGATGGTCGAGCGGGCGCCGACGTGGGTCAGCTCCGGGCCGGTGATGCCGATGCCTTCGTGGCCGCGGACGGTGTGGCAGGTGATGCAGGTCTTGTCCGAGAAAAGCTTCCGGCCGGCGGCGATGAGCGCGGCGTTCTCATCGGCGTCATGGTTCTGGTTCTTCTGCCACCCGGCGAACGGGTCGGCGTCGAAGTCCGGGGAGCCGGCGAGCGTGCTGCCGGGGCCGACGTTCGTCAGGCTGGCGAACTTCACGACCGGCTTGCCGGCCTCCTCGGCGAGGGACTGCGCGGTGACGCTGCGGGCGCCTTCCTTCTGGTTGGTGAGCCACTTGGCGTAGGCGGCCGGGGCGAGCGCGATGACGCGGAAGCGCATGACCGCGTGCGATTCGCCGCAATACTCGGCGCACTGGCCGTAATAGTAGCCGGGCTTGTCGGCCTTGAACCAGACATGGTTCGCGCGGTTCGGCATCATGTCCACCTTGCCGGCGAGTTTCGGGATCCAGAAGCTGTGGATGACGTCCACCGTGCGGAGATTGACCTTCACGGCCATGCCGGCCGGGACGACGAGCTCGTTGCCGGTGGCCAGGGGCGCCTCGCCGGCCGGGCCCTTCACCGGCTCGGACGGGTACTCGAACTTGAACCACCACTGGTAGCCGGTCGCGGTCACTTCCATCGCGTTGCCGCTGTCCACGTCGGCCTTCGGCACATCATAGGTGTACCAGATGTCGCGGACCGTCGGGATGGCGATGATGACGAGCAGGGCGACGGAGCCGGCGATGAGGCCGATTTCCACGAACGGGTTGCCATGGCCGGCCTCGGCGGACACCGGGGCGTGTTCCTCGGCTTCCGACCGGGCGCGGAACTTGATCTGCGCATAGGCCAGCACCGTGCCGACGATCACGAAGATGAACATGGTCACGTACACCGTGATCATGAAGAGATCCCACTGGCGCTCGGCGACGGGACCGGCCGTGACCATGGTGGATTGCGGACCGCTGAGGCTGAAGACCTGGTGCAGCTTGTTGCAGCCGGGGAGGAGGAGCAGGGCGAGGGCGGCGGTCAGCGCGACCCCAAAGCGGGAAAACAGGCGTGAAGCGGAGCGTGGGCGGATCATGTGTAACAGCGGCGGCATCAGCGGTGTGCGCGAGGCCAAGTGTATTCGGCGAGGGTTCGGGATTTTTTAGCCATTTCAACCACAAAACCGCGTCGGAAAACGGCATCGGTGGGCGCTATTAAGCAGGCTCCCTGCCGCATAAGCACGGGATAAACTAATTTTGCGCCATTGCGCGGGCCCGAGGCCTGTGCTCTAGTGCCGGACCATGAAAAAATCCCTCATTTTCCCCCTCGTGGCCGGCGCCTTGTTCCTCACGGCCTGCGGCAAGAAGGAAGAATCATCGACCGCCGCCGCTCTCGCGGGCGCCCCGGCGGCCGCCGCGGCCCCGGCCGCTCCCGCCGTGGCCGAGATCGAGCTGACGGCGAACGACAGCATGAAGTTCAGCGCGACGCGCTTCGAGGTGAAGGCCGGCCAGGACGTGAAGGTCACCCTCACGAACATGGGCACGATGCCGAAACAGGCCATGGGCCACAATTTCGTGCTGCTCAAGAAGGGCGTGGACCCCAAGGAATTCACCACCGCCGCCATGGCCGCCGCCGCCACCGATTACGTGCCGGCCGACAAGGCCGACCAGGTCATCGCCCACACCAAGCTGCTCGGGCCCAAGCAGAGCGACGAGATCACCTTCAAGGCGCCCACCGAGCCCGGCGAATACGTGTTCCTGTGCTCCTTTCCGGCCCACTACCTGACGGGCATGCACGGCGTGATCGTCGTCAAGTAAGCGACCCCGCATTTGATCGCCGGCCGGACCTTCGGGTCCGGCCTTTTTTTCGCAGGAGCCGGGCGTGCTCGGTCCTTCGCATGCCGGCGTAAACCATCGTGAAAGCGGGCGTCGAGAATCTAAAATCGCAAACCCCAATCCCTCATATGGGGATCGAGATTTCAGATTTTAGATTCTCGATGCCCGCTTTCACGATTTCCGTTCAGCCCGCCGGCGCCGCCGGCCACCAGATATAGAGGAAGAAATAGACCAGCACGCCTGTGACCGAGACGTAATACCAGATCGGGAACGTGAACTTCGCCCACTTCTTGTGCGTCACGTAGTCGCCGCGCAGCGCGAACAGGAACGTGCGCGGCACGAGGTAGGCGATGGCCATGGCCAGCACGATGTGGGTCAGCAGCATCGTGTAATAAAACGCGCGGAGCGCCGGCGCCTCGCCGCCGAACGGCGTGTGGATGCCGCGCATGAGGACCTTGTGGGTCACGTAGCCCACGAGGAAAAGCGCCGACACCACGCCGGCCGTCAGCATGCACGCGCGGTGGGCCTCGATCTTCTTCAGCTTGATGCACACGAAGCCGGCGGAAATCAGCACGGTGGCGGTGGCGTTGAGCGCGGCATTGAGGGTGGGGATGTCGTGGACGGTCATTTTTCAGGACGTCATTGCGAGGAGCCCGCCCGAGCGGGAGACGAGGCAATCCAGCTGGATCGCCACGCCCGCGGCGCGGGCTCGCGATGACAAGGTTGGTTTAGAGTTTGAAGATCATCCGGTCGGCGACGAGGAGCGTCAGCAGGAGCGGCAGGTAGGCGATGGAAATCAGGAACACCTTGCGCGCCTCGGTCTCGCGCAGCGCCGGGTTGAGGAAGCGAAACGCCGCGCGCAGGAACCACAGCCCGAGCAGCAGCGCCGCCGCGAAATAGTACCACGTGCAGTAGCCGAGCAGCGCCGGCATCACGCTGGCCGCCACGAGCAACACGGTCCAGATGAAGGTCCAGCGCGAGACCTTGGTGCCGCTCGGGTCCACGACTGACAGCATCGGCATGCCGGCGGCGGCGTAATCCTTGCGATAGGTCCACGCCAGGGCGAAGAAATGCGGCATCTGCCACGTGAAGAGGATGGCGAAGAGCGACCACCCGAGGCCGGGGTTCGAGCGCCCGGCCGCAGCCCAGCCGATGAGCGGCGGCAGCGCGCCGCTGAGCGCGCCGATCTCGGTGTTCCAGCGCGACCAGCGCTTGGCCGGCGTGTAGATCGCGAGATAGGCGACGATGGTGGCGAGCGCGAGGAACGCCGAGTAGCCGTTCACCAGCTTGAAGAGGAGCGCGAGGCCGGCGACGCACATCGCCCAGCCGACGACGAAGGCCGAGCCGGGCGCGATGATGCCGGCGGGAATCGGGCGGCCGGCGGTCCGCTTCATCTTCGCGTCGGTGTCGCCTTCCATCCACATGTTCAGCGCGGCGACACCGCCGGCACACAACGCCGTCCCCGCCACGAGCAGCAGCGTGCGCTTCCATTCCCAGTTCGGCACCGCCGCGAGGTAGCCGAGCATCGCGGTGATGACCGACATCAAGCTCAGCCGCGGCTTCGTCAGCTCGAGGTAATGCCGCCAGGTGGCGCGCGGGACGGCCGGGGCCGTGACTTCCTCAGTGGCGGTCATGCGTTCGCTCCTTCGACGGCGTCGCGGCGCGTCAGGAAAACCACGAGGAACGTCGTCGCGAGCGTCAGCGCGCCGGTGACCACGTGCCACACGGTCAGCACAACGCTCCGGCCGGTCCAGATGACCTGCGCCCCGAGGCAGATTTGCAGCCCCACCAGCGCGACGAGCACGAAGCTGGCGGCGCGCAGCGGAGTGGCGAGCGACTGGTCCCGCCAGAGCAGGTGGCCGTACGCGAGGATCGCGAGGCCGATGGCCGCCGCCAGCACGCGGTGGGCGAACTGCAGCGCCACGCGGTAATCCCACGCCGCCGGCAGCAGCGCGCCCTCCGGCGTCGAAAAAGGGAAGGTGGGAATCGCCATGCCCGCGTAGTTGTGGCGCATCGTGGCGGCGACCGTGAGCTGCACGAAGAGCAGCGCCACGCACCACCAGCCGAGGCGGCGGACCGGGGTGCCCGCGTGGCCGAGCGTGTTTTGCGTCCACGGTTTCGACACGCCGGCGGCGATGGCGAAAAGCACGCAAACATAAACCTGCGCGAGCACGCCGTGCGGGATGCGCAGCATCTGGCCGAGCGTCATGTCGAAGCCCGGCACGTGCACCGGGTCGAGCAGCACGCGCGTGCCGCCGAGCACGCCCTGGAAAATCACGATGCCCAGCGCCCACCAGCCGAGGCGGCGCAGCCATGCGCGCGCCTCGCGCAGGTGCAGCCACACCACGAGGACGATCGTGACCAGGCCCATGACCGTGGCGCTCAGCCGGTGCGAGTGCTCCGCGAACTTGTCGATCTCCGTCAGCCAGCCGTGCGGGTTCACCGAGCCGTTCGACAGCGGCCAGTCGGGAAACGCCATGCCGGCGCCGATGCTGGTGGTGAAGGCCCCGAGCGCCACCAGCACGAACACCCACGCGCTGCCGACGGCGGCGAACCAGGCGAGGGCGGGTTGATAAGTGGCGGTGCGGGACATCAGGCTGGGTTATCGCGGAAAACCGGGCAGGTGATACTTCGGCCCGGGGCAGAGCAAACCTTTTGACAATTGCGGGCATTGGCAAATGTCTGTGGCCATGAAGCTGGGTTATTCGCCGGTCGCGCTGCTCGCGTCATGCCTCCTTATGGCGGGCTGCGGCAAACAGGCCGCCGCGCCCGCGGCACCGGTCGCCACCGCGCCGGGCGAGGTCCGCCACCCTCTCACCGGCGAGATCGTCAAGGTCCTGCCCGCGCGCTCCACGCTGCTCGTGAGCCACGAGGCGATCCCGGGCTTCATGATGGCGATGACGATGGAGTTCAAGGTGTCGAAGGCCGACCTGGCCAACGCGAAGGAAGGCCAGCGCATCCGCGGCGAACTCGTCCAGCACGGCGACGAACTCTCGCTCGAGAGGATCTGGCCCGACGACACCGTCACGCGCAGCACGATCGCCGCCGCCGCCAACGCGCTGGCGCAGGACACCGCGATGCGCGGCAAGGAGGCCTACCGCGAGATCGGCGAGCACCTCCCGAACTTCACGCTGCTCGACCAGGAGGGGAAGACGGTCGCGGCCGGGCGCTTCCGCGGCAAGAAGGTCGTGCTCAACTTCATCTTCACGCGCTGCCCGATCGCGACCATGTGCCCGGCGGCGACGCTGCGCATGGCGGACCTGCAGCAGAAGGCGCGCGCGGCCGGCGTGAAGGACTTCGAACTCGTTTCCGTTTCGCTCGACCCGGAATACGACACGCCCGGCGTGCTCCGCGAATACGCCGAGGCGCGCGGCCTCGACACCTCGAACTGGTCGTTCCTCACCGGGCCCGACGCCGCCGTGCGCCAGCTGCTCGCGCAGCTCGGCGTCATCCGCGAATTCGAGGGCAGCACGATCAAGCACTCGCTCGCCACCGTGCTCATCGACGCGTCGGGACGCATCACCTACCGCGTCGACGGCAGCGCCTGGCTGGCGGACGACTTCGTGCAACGGTTGAAGTGAGTCGGATTACCATGAAAGCCACCGCCACCGTCATCCCGAGCCGTGCGAAGGATTCGAGCGGATGGGCGCAACATGCCTCACCTTGGGTCCTTCGCACGGCTCAGGATGACGGGAAAGGAGAGTTGTGAGTGGTTCGGCCATATCCGCGCTTTCCACCGCGCAGAAGCGCTCCATCGCGCTCATCACCGGCGCGGCGCTCGCGCTCTACCTCGCCGTGCGGCTGCTGCCCGCCACGTCCAATGTGAACCACATGGACTTCCGGATGGAGGGGAAGGGGGTGCTCGAGTTCTGCGATCCCGCCAACCCGCAGTTCATCCCGGTCGTGGCGGTGCGCTCGCCGGTCGTGCTGACGCTCGAGGCGGACCGGCCGCCGGCGAAGGACGCGACCGTGAACTTCACGCTCACGCTGCGCACGGCCAGCGGCAAGCCGATCGGCCCGGCCGACCTGCTCGTGGCGCACACGCGCAAGCTGCACCTGCTCGTGGTCGACCCCACGCTCTCCGACTACCAGCACGTCCACCCCGAGCCGGGCCGGCGCGACGGCCAGTGGAAGTTCTCGGTCACGCCGAACCGCGCCGGCGTCTACCGCGTGTTCGCCGACTTCACGCCGGCGGCCACGCAGCGCGGGCTGTACGCCTCGGCGGATTTTTCGGTGCCCGGTTCGGTGGCCACCGTCACGCAGCAGGTCAACACGACGTGGCAGGAGCGCGGCTACACCTTCACGCTGGACCTGCCGCCGGAGCTGCACGCCGGCCGGACCGCCGACCTGCGCTTCCGGATCGAGAGCCAGGGCACGGTGAAGCAGCCGGTGCCGCTGCGGCCGGTGATGGGGGTGTTCGCGCACCTCGTGGCCTTCGACGACGCGCGCAGCGGCTTCGCCCACCTGCACCCGAAGGAGATCGACCTGTCGCAGCCGCCCGACGCGCTGCGGCCGGAGCTGAACTTCAAGGTCACGATCCCGCGCGCCGGCCGCTACGTCGTCTGGGCGCAGGTGAACCTCGACGGCCGGGAGCTCTTCGTGCCGTTCTGGATCGAGGTGCTCGCATGAATCCGTTTCCGACCACTTGTCATACATTATATGGCAAATGGCCGGGGGCTACACCGGCTCGCCGGAGAGCTCCATGACCTCGCCGGAGTCGGTGCGGAGGAAATCGCCGAGCTGCGAGCCGGGGAAGCTGCCGAAGACGCCGGGATGGCAGCGCAACAGGCCTTCGCGCGCGAGACGCACGATGCTGGCGGTGTTCGAATCGGGATCATTGCAGAAATAGTGCGGGCGCGCCGTGTTGGGCAGGAGCAGGCTGCCGCGGAGCACGTCGCCGATGAGCGCCTCGCCCGACGCGAGCACCACCGAGGACGAGCCGACCGTGTGGCCCGGCGTGGCCAGCACGCGGCCCTTGATGCCATACGCCTCGAGGGAAAAGCCGTCGCGGAAGAGCAGGTCGGGTTCGAAGGCCTCGTACTGTTCGTCGACGAACGGGCGCAGGATGCGCCCGAGCATGTCGCGCACCGCGAGCACGCCGTTCTGGCCGGTGCGGGCCAGGCCCGCGTCGCCGACGTGCAACGCCACCACCGCCCCGCTGCGGCGCTTCAGCTCGGCGGCGCAGCCGGCATGGTTGCTGTGGCCGTGGGTCAGCAGGATCAGCGCGAGGTCCTTGGGCTCGATCCGGTTTTCCTTGAGCGCGGCGAGGATGCGCTTCAGGTCGCCGGGCGCGCCCGGGTCCACCAGCACCGGCCGGTCGCCGAGCAGCAGGTAGCAGTTCGAAATCGAGCCTTTGATGCGGACGATCATCGGGAATTCAGGTCTTCAATCACGGGGACGCGCAGGCAGGGCTGAGAGATGGGTTGGACACCCAAGCCGGAGGATTTTCTCCCTGCCTTTGCGGTTCAAGGCGAGCCCGGTTCAGAACCTCAGGTGTTTGACCGTAAGCCCGTTGTTGATGAGCTGCTCGAGGGAATCGATGCCGATGCGCAGGTGCATCGAGACGTGCTTGTTGTCGACCGCCTTGTCGCTCTGTGCGGTCTTCACGCCCTCGGGCGTCATCGGCTCGTCGGAAACCAGCAGCAGCGCGCCGGTGGGGATCTCGTTGGCGAAGCCGGTGGTGAAGACGGTGGCGGTCTCCATGTCAACCGCCATGGCGCGGATCTTCCTCAGGTATTTCTTGAAGTCGGCGTCGTGCTCCCAGACGCGGCGGTTGGTCGTGTACACCGTGCCGGTCCAGTAATCCTTCTTGTGGTCGCGGATCGTGGTCGAGATGGCCTTCTGCAGCGCGAACGAGGGCAGCGCGGGCACCTCGGGCGGGAAGTAGTCGTTGCTGGTGCCCTCGCCGCGGATGGCGGCAATGGGGAGGATGAGGCTGCCGATCCTGGCGCGGTGCTTGAGCCCGCCGCACTTGCCCAGGAAGAGGACGGCCTCCGGGTTGATGGCGCTGAGCAGGTCCATCACCGTCGCGGCGGTGGCGCTGCCCATGCCGAAGTTGATGATGGTGATGCCGCCGGCGGTGGCGCTGGTCATCGGCTTGTGGCGCCCGTGGACCGGCACGCGATGCCACTGGGCGAACAGCTCGACGTAGCGGTCGAAGTTGGTGAGCAGGATGTAGCGCCCGAAGGCCTTGAGCGGCACGCCCGTGTAGCGCGGCAGCCAGTTGGTCACGATTTGTTTCTTGGTCTCCATGCGAAGTCGCTTTGCCCGCCAAAAAATAACCCCGCCCAGGGACTTGGCGAGGCTAATCACCGACCGGAACTTTCAACGCTCAACGTCCAACTTTCAACGTTCAGGAACTCCTTTGGCTCGCCGGTTTTTGTCCGTCTCTGGAAGTTGAACGTTCGATGCTGAACGTGGGCGTTCGGTTCGGCCCTGTCTCACCAGTGCAGGTCGAGCCGCGCGCCCCAGGTCAGCGGCGCGCCGGGCGTGGCGTGGAGGACGCCGGGCGTGATCGAGCTGTAGTATTCGCGGTCGCCGAGGTTGCGGCCGAAAACCCGCACGGCGCCGCGCGCGAAGGTGTAGCCGGCCTGCGCCTCGAGCAGCGCGTAGGAACGCTGCGCGAACATCGCCGTCTCCTGCTCGTCGTAATAGGTGGTGCCGGTCCACGTGAGCCCGGCGCCGGCGAAGAAACCGGCCGCGGGGTGGTAGTCCACGCGCAGCCCGCCGTTGCCGGCCGGCGCATAGGGCGCCTGGTTGCCCGAGTAGCTGATGGCGGTGAACGGGTCGGTGAAATCCTCGAGCGTCGCGCGGGAGACCGACGCCGCGAGCGTGACCGTGACGTCGCGCACCGGCCGCCATTCCGACTCGAGTTCGAAGCCAAGCACGCGCGCACGGTCGGCGTTCACGACGAGGTATTCGTCGGTGAAAGAGTTCGGCACCGCGAAGGAGCGCTCGATCTGGTAGCCCTTGACCCGGTAGGCGTAGGCGCGGGCCGTGTAGCTGAGGTTCGTGTTGCGCGGGCTGGCGCTGAACGCGGCCTCGAGGCCCCACGTGGTCTGCGGGTCGAACGTCGTCAGGTCGGCCCGGCCGGTGAACGCGGAGTAGCCGCCGGGCTTGAAGCCGCGGGCCAGCGTGAGCGTGAAGTCGGTCGTCGGGTCGAAGCGGCGCGTGAGGGCGAGGCTGGGCAGGAAGGCCGACCAGTCGTTGCTGCGCGCGTAGACCTGGTTGCCGGGCACGGTTTCCGTGCGGACGAAATCCTTCGCCGTGCGCTCGACGCGCAGGCCGGGCGTGACGATCCAGCCGGCCGCCGGCGTGAAGTTGGCGCGACCGAACAGCGCGAGGCTGTCGGCGTCGGTCGTGAAGCCCGACTTCTCCACGGGGAAGCCGCCGAACACGCGGTCGGTGGAGCCGCGCGTGCGGCCGGTCGAGTAAAACGCGCCGCCGGAGTACTGCTCGCTGTTGAAATGCACCTCCTCGGCGAAGGTGTGCTGCGATTGCGTGAGCGCGGAGTCGAAGTCGGCGCCGAAGAAGAGCAGGCGGTTGTCGTAGGGCGCCAGCTCCCACGAAGTGTAGCTGGTCGTGGCCGAGAGCGTGCCGTCGGGGAGCTTGCGCGTGACGGTCAGTGCGCCGGCGCCGAAGTCGGTGTCGGATTCGCCTTCCTTGCTGCGTTGCACGTCGTGGTACGCCCCGCCGAGCGGGACGAGCGCCTGCGCGCCATCGCGGGAACGCTGGCCGAGCACGTGGAGGCTGAGCTCGAGGTCGCCGGTGGGGTGGTAGCGCACGCGAAGGCGGCCGGCGACCGACTGGCGGTCGTCGACATCCTGGTTGAGCTGGCTGTTGTGGATGTAGCCGTCGCGTTGGGTGGCGCTGACGCCGGCGCTGACGTCGGACTGGCCGTCGCGGGAGCTTTGCACCGAGGCGCCAAAGGCGAGCAGGCCGTAGTTCCCCGCGGTCAGGCTGAGATGGCTCGCGGTGCCGGCGCTGGGCGGCGCGCTGACGAGCTGGATCACGCCGGCATCACCGGCGAGGCCGAACTGCATCGCCGCCTGCGGCCCGCGGTGGATGGCGAGCGACGAGAAATCGTAGAGGTCGGTCGGGAAGGTGAATGCGCTGCCCAGCGGGATGTCGTCGAGGTAGACCGGCGACGACGAATCGCTGAAGAACGGCGTGTTGCCGAGCCCGCGCAGCGTGGTCGTCTGGCCGAAGCCCCGCGCGCCCGCGTCGTTGATCGAGAAACCGGCGGAATAGCGCGCCGTGTCGGCGAGGCCTGCGGAGGAATCGGCGATGACCGGCGGGGCGACGATGCTGGGCTGCAGCGAATGCGTGCCGGCGGAACCGGTGATGGCCATGGCGGGCAGTTGCTGCACCTCTTCGGCGCAAAGTGGCGCGGCGAAGCCGGCCAGCAGGACAGGAAGGACGAGGCGGCGGAGGAGGGGGGTCATCAGGGAAGGGGCGAATGGGACGCTGCGCCTGCAAAAGCGCAAGCCCGACTTGGTGGGCGCCATCAACCGGCCCCGACCGGCCAGTTGCATGGAATTTCCCGAAATTGCATGTTTTTTTCCGACCCATTGTAACAGCGGAGGCAGGCGCGCCGTCAGAACAAAGATCTTTCCTTTTCCTTTGGGTCGAATGAATTCTGGTGTTTGCAATCGTTATTCATAAGGTTTCATCTCGACTGGTCCCCTCATGCCTCGTCCCACCAAATTTTTGCCTGCTTTCCTGGCCCCGCTGGCGGCATTCGCCGCGGACCCGGCCTTGGATACCTTTAAGCGCGATGTCCAGCCGCTGCTGGCGGAGCATTGCTATGACTGCCACGGCGAAGGCAACAGCAAGGGCGGCGTCGTGCTCGACGGTTTCAAGACCGACGCCGAGCTGAAGGACCACAAGCTGTGGCTGCGCGTGCTGAAGAACACCCGGTCGCACATCATGCCGCCGGCGGACGAGGATCCACTGCCGGCCGCCGACATCGAGAAGCTCGCCACCTGGATCAAGCGCGACGCGTTCGAGCTCGACCCGGTGAACCCCGATCCCGGCCGCATCACCGTCCGCCGCCTCAACCGCGTCGAGTACCGCAACACGATCCGCGACCTGATGGGGTTCAACTACGACACGCTGAAGGAATTTCCCGCCGACGACACCGGCCACGGCTTCGACAACATCGGGGACGTGCTGACCATCTCGCCCATGCTGCTCGAGAAATACCTCGACGCCGCCCAGGCCGTCATTTCCGCCACGGTGCCGGAGCAGCCGCGCGTGGTCGCCGAGAACGCGATTCCGGGCCGCAAGTTCGCCACGATCAAGATGGAGACGCCGGCCACGCTCA
>CAYZSN010000303.1:0-12844 GCA_964481095.1 uncultured Oleiharenicola sp.
GCACCGATCGCCGCGATCAAATCGGACCTCGATTTCTCCGAGATCGTGCTGGTCGACCAGTCGCCCCTCAGCCGCACCCCGCGTTCGAACGCCGCGCTGTACAGCGAGGCGTGGGACCTGATCCGCGAGCTCTACGCCCAGACCCCCGAGGCCCAGGAGGCCGGGTTCAACGCCTCCAGTTTCTCCTTCAACAGCGGCGAGGGCCGCTGTGACCACTGCCAGGGCCTCGGCAGCGAGCGGGTCGAGATGCAGTTCCTGTCCGATGTGTTCGTCCCCTGCCCGATTTGCGAGGGCAGGCGCTTCAAGCCCGAGGTGCTCGCGATCCAATGGAACGGCAAGTCCGTCGCCGACCTGCTGGCCACGACCGTGAGCGAAGCGATCGTTTTTTTCGCGGATCCTGTGGGCGGGGTGCCCCCACCCCGCGGAGATGCCGCCGCGCTTGCCACGATTCGCAGCCGCTTCACCGCGCTCGAAGCCGTGGGCCTCGGTTACCTGCCGCTCGGCCAGCCGCTCAATACGCTCTCCGGCGGCGAATCGCAGCGCCTCAAGCTCGTCCGCTACCTCAGCGGATATGCAAGCGGTCAGCTTTCAGCAGTCAGCGGTCAGCCAATCCAGCAAGCTGATAGCCGAAAGCTGACAGCTGACAGCTCAACAGCAGCTTTGCTGCTTTTGGATGAACCCACCACCGGCCTGCATCGCCACGATGTGAAGCGCCTGCTGGCCGTGCTGCAGCGCATCGTGGACCAGGGCCACAGCGTCGTGGTGATCGAGCACAACCTCGACGTCCTGAAATCCGCCGACTGGATCCTCGAGGTCGGCCCCGAGGCCGGCGCCGATGGCGGCAGGATCGTGGCCGAGGGCACCCCTGAAGCCATTGCGGCGGCGAAGACGGCAACTTCCCCGTTCCTTAAGGCGGTCCTGGATGATGATTGCGGAGTGCGGAATGCGGAGTCCGGTTTACAGGCAGCGGAAGATGCCGCCGCGTATGAAATCATTCCGCATTCCGCACTCCCCACTCCACAATTGCAGGTGCTCGGCGCCCGGGAAAACAACCTGAAGAACATCTCGCTCTCCCTCCCGCATCACGAGCTGGTGGTGGTGACCGGCGTTTCCGGCTCGGGCAAGTCCACCCTGGCATTCGACATCATCTTTGCGGAGGGCCAGCGGCGCTTCATGGAATCGATGTCGCCTTATGCGCGCCAGTTCGTCGAACAGCTGCCGCGGCCCGACATCGATCGCCTCACGGGCATCCCGCCCACCGTCGCCATCGAACAGCGCGTCACGCGCGGCTCGCGCAAGTCCACCGTCGCGACCATCACCGAGGTCGCCCAGTACCTGCGCCTCCTCTATGCCCGCGCCGGCATCCAGCACCATCCCGAATCCGGCCGCCCGGTCACCCCGCTGTCGCCGGGACAGTTGCGCCAGCTGCTGGACCAGACCCTCGCCTCGCCCAAGGCAAAGAAGGCGAAACATCTCTATCTCTGCGCCCCGCTGATCCGCGGCCGCAAGGGCCACCACGAGCCCATCGCCAAATGGATCGGCAGGCAGGGCTTCGAGCTGATGCGCGCCGACGGACGTCTGCTGCGCACGGACACCTTCACCAAGCTCGACCGTTACAAGGAGCACGATGTCGAAGTCGTTATCGCCGACCTCAAAGCTCCGTGCAAGGAGCAGGGAGCGGGGAGCAAGAGATCTGGCTCCAAGCTCCTGGCTCCAGGTTCTCAGCTCGATAAGGCCCTGAAGCTCGGCAAGGGCTCGTGTTTCCTGCTCACGCCGGCCGGCGAAATCCTTTCCTGGTTCTCGACGACGCGCACTGACATTGCCAGCGGTGAATCCTTCCCCGAGCTCGATCCGAAGCAGTTCTCGTTCAACTCGCCGCGCGGCTGGTGCCCGACCTGCCGCGGCCACGGCCGCATCTACGACTGGATGCTCCAGCCCGACGAAGACGAGGAGAGGTCCGACGAGGTCGCCGATGCGCTCCGCGCCTTCGATCCCGACGATCCGGCTTCGCACGGCAAGCTCTGCCCGACCTGCCACGGCGAACGCCTGAACCGCATCGCGCGCGCGGTGAAGCTGCCCGTGAAGCGCGGCGAATCCATTTCCCTCCCGGCCCTGACGCGACTGACGCCCGAGGAACTGCTCGCCACCCTGCACAACCTCCAGCTCGATGCGCGCGCCAGGCTCATCACGCAGGACATCGTGCCGCAGATCGCGGAGCGCCTGAAGTTCCTCGCCCACGTCGGCCTCGACTACCTTTCGCTCGACCGCTCCACCGAGACTCTCTCCGGCGGCGAGGCCCAGCGCATCCGCCTGGCCGCCCAGCTCGGCTCCAACCTTTCCGGCGTGCTCTACGTCCTCGACGAGCCGTCCATCGGCCTGCACGCGCGCGACAACGACCGGCTGATCGACACGCTCGGCGCGCTGCGCGACAAGGGCAATTCGCTGATCGTCGTCGAGCACGACGACGTGGTGATGGAACGCGCCGACCGCATCATCGACCTCGGGCCGGGCGCCGGCCGGCATGGCGGCGACATCCTCGCCAACGGCACGCCCGCCGAGATCAAGAAGAACGATGCCTCGCTCACCGGCCTTTTCCTCGCGAAGGGAATCCCCCACCCGATCCGCGGTTCCTACCGTGACCTGCCGCCGCCCGCCGACTGGCTGGAATTGGACGGCATCAACTACCGGAACCTGAAGAACCAGGACCTGCGCCTGCCGCGCGGCCGGCTCATCATGGCGTGCGGACCCAGCGGCGCGGGCAAATCCACGCTCTTCCGCGACATCCTCGATCCGGCCGTCTCCTGCGCGATCAAGCAGAAGAAGGCCCGCCTCACCGGCAAGGATTTCCTCAGGCACGGGAAGTTCGAGAACGACAGCGCTCAATCTGTCACCTCCCGCCTCCCGCCTTCGGCCTCCAGCCTGCCCTTTGAAGAGCTGCGCAATGCGCAGGACTTCAAGGGAGTGATCGAGGTCGACCAGTCGCCCATCGGCAAAACCCCGCGCTCCACGCCCGCGACCTACCTCGGCATCTTCGACCTCGTCCGCCAGTTCTTCGCCTCGCTGCCCGAGTCGAAGATCCGCGGCTACACCGCGAGCCGGTTCTCGTTCAACACCCCCGGCGGCCGCTGCGAGGTCTGCTCCGGCGCCGGCCGCATCAAGCTCGAGATGGCCTTCATGGCCGACTCGTACCTGCCATGCGAGGCCTGTGGCGGCTCGCGCTTCGGGCCGGAGCTCAACGACATCACCTGGAAGGACAAGACCATCGGCCAGGTGCTGCAGCTGACCTTCGACGAGGCCGCCGTGTTCTTCGATTTCCACTCGCAGCTTTCGCAGGTGTGCCAGCTCATGGTCGATTGCGGCCTCGGCTACCTGACGCTCGGGCAGAGCAGCCCGACGCTGTCCGGCGGCGAGGCGCAGCGGCTCAAGCTCGTGACCGAACTCACGACCGGCCTGCCCACGTACCAGGAGCGGTCGCGCGGCATCGCCGTCCGCAACCTCTACCTGCTCGAGGAACCGACCATCGGCCTGCACCTGAGCGACTGCGAGAAGCTCATCAAGGTGCTGCACAACCTGGTGGACCAGGGGCACACGGTCGTCGTCATCGAGCACCACCTGGACCTGCTGGCCGAGGCCGACTACATCCTCGAGCTGGGGCCCGGCGGCGGGCCCAACGGCGGCGAGATCCTGTACCAGGGCGCCCTGCCCGGCCTGCTCAAGGTGAAGAAGAGCCCGACGGCTCCTTATCTTCGCGAAACACTGGCCAAATGATCGAGGGCCGTCGCCGGGCCTATGGCCCACAGGCCGACCCGGCTGGCTTCGGTAGTCTCCAGATTTGTCATTGCGAGGAGTCCCGCTTCGCGGGCGACGAAGCAATCCAGCTGGATCGCCACGCCCGCCTTTGGCGGGCTCGCGATGACAATTCAAATTAGGACATTACCACCAGCTGACTTTGCTCGACGGCCTGCGTGGGATCGTATTTACCTGCGTCACCCCGCATGATCGTCCGCGAAAAACTCCGTGCCGAGTTGGAAGCGCCCGCGGCCCTGCGCCGCTTTGGCAGCGGCTGGTTGAGCGGCGTGCTCGGCTTCGTCTTCGCCGTCGCCGGGCTGGCCCTTGTGCTCTCCCTGCTGGCGCCGGGCACGTTCTCCACTCCCGAACTCGCCGCCCTGCGGCGCGGCCCGTGGTTCCGCGTCATCGTCCATGTCCTCCTGATCGCCGGCTTCGTCCTGTCGTGCCTCAGCCTCGCCCTGCGCCGGGACAAGGTCCTCGGCCTCACCGGCGTTTCGCTGACCCTGATCGCCGTCCTGGTTGGCGGATCGCGTGCCACGCCGGTGGTGGGCGACCCGACCGAGGCGTACTTCGGGCTGGATTTCTTCGTGCTCCGCATGCTCTTCACCGGCTTCCTGTTCATCCCGGTCGAGCGGATGTTCGCGCGCCGCACGGAGCAGCCGGTCTTCCGCACCGAATGGCGCGAGGATCTCTTCTACTTCCTCGTGAGCAGCATGCTGGTGCAGATCCTCACCTACCTGACCTTCGCGCCGGCGCGCTCGATCCTGGCGTTCGCGCCCCTGACCGGGCTGCGCGCATGGGTCGGCGGCCTGCCGTTCCTCGTCCAGTTCGTCGCGATCATGTTCCTGACCGACGTCGTGCAATACTGGGTGCACCGTGCCTTCCATCGGGTCCCCTGGCTGTGGAATTTCCACGCCGTCCACCATTCGGCGCAGGAGATGGACTGGATGGCCGGCGCGCGCATGCACTTTTTCGAGATCGTGGCGCTGCGGAGCCTTACCGTGATCCCGATGTTCGTGCTGGGCTTCGGCCCCGGCCCGATGAACGCCTACATCTTCGTCGTCTATCTTTACGCCACCTTCGTTCACGCCAACATCGGCTGGCGCTTCCCGTTCGTGGAAAAATTCCTCGTCACGCCCCGGTTCCACCACTGGCACCACGGCATCGAGAAGGAGGCGATCGACGTGAACTTCGCCGTCCACTTCCCCATTCTCGACCGCGTCTTCGGCACGCACTACCTGCCGAAGGACCAGTGGCCGTCCGGCTATGGCATCGAAGGCCATCCGGTCGCTTCCGGCTACTGGGCCCAGTTCAAGCATCCGTTCCGCCGCAAGCAGGCGCCGGACACTGCGCCCAAAAACTGACGCGTCGCGCTACCCCGCCGCCAGCGCGAGGCTCGGGGCGATTTCCAGCGCGAGATTGGCGCCATCGATCCCTCGGGGTTCCCGCTCGGCCCACGCCGCGAAGGCAATCATGCCCGCGTTGTCACCGGTGTGCTGCGGCTGGGCGCGAAGGAACGGCAGATTCTGCTGCCGCGCGACGCCTTCGAGCAAGGCCTGCAGCGTGCGGTTGTTCGCCACGCCGCCGGAGAGGCCGAAGCTGCGATACGCGCCGCCCTCGAGGGCCAGCCGCGACTTGCGCACCAGCGCATCGAAGACCGCCGCCTGGTAGCTCGCGCAGAGGTCGGCCTTGCGCGCCTCGATCTCGGCTGCGCCCATTTTCTCAAGCTGGTAGCGCAGGCTGGTCTTGAGCCCGGAGAAACTGAACTCGAGCGTCGACCGCTGCGCCATCGCCTTGGGAAACGCGAACGCACCGGCGCGGCCGCCGGCCGCCAGTTTCTCCACCTGGGGCCCGCCCGGGTAACCGAGGCCGAGCAGCTTGGCGCCCTTGTCGAGCGCCTCGCCGGCCGCATCGTCCATCGTGGAGGCGAGCAGCGTGATCCTTCGCGACCCGTCGATCGAGAGCAGCGCGGTGTTGCCGCCGGATACGAGCAGCCCGAGATGCGGCAGCAGTTTCGCGAATTCCTCGTCGAAGGCGGACGGATTCGCCGCGTGCAGCGGGATGAACGGCGAGAAGGCATGCGCGCGCAGGTGGTTGACGCCCGCCACGGGCACGCCCCACGCCACGCCGAGGCTCTTGGCCGCCGCCAGGCCCATGGCGAGGCAAGCGGCCAAGCCCGGCCCTTGCGTGACGGCGATGCGCGTCACCTGCGCGGGCGCCACCATGGCCAGCGCCCGCTGCAGCAGCGGGCCGAAATGCGCGAGATGCTCGCGGCTCGCGAGGTCGGGCACGACCCCGCCGTAGGCCTCGTGCAGGGCGATCTGGCTGTGCACCCATTCGCCGGCCAGGCCCTTCGCGGGATCGAACAGCGCGACCGCGGTTTCGTCGCAGGAACTTTCCAGTGCGAGGATCATGGTGCGGGCTGGATTGCCAGCACGCCGGTGAGGATTTCCTCGGCCGCCGCCAGCTGGACGTCGACGATCGGCTTGGCGGTATCATCGGGCAGCTCCTCGCCGACCGCCTGGGATTGCTGCACGCGGATTTTGGCCTCGTCGTCGGGGCTGATCTCCACCTCGGCATGCGGCAGGATGCCCCTCTCGTGGATTGTCACCCCGCTGGGCGTGTAATAGCGCGCCGTCGTGAGCCGCAGGCCCTCGCCATTCTGGAGTTCGATGACGCTCTGCACGGAGCCCTTGCCGAAGGTTTTCTCGCCCACGATGACCGCACGCTTGGTGTCGCGCATCGCGCCGGAAACGATCTCGGCGGCGCTCGCCGTGCCGCCGTTCACCAGGATGGCGACCGGGTACTTGCGCAGGCCATGTCCCGCCTTGGCGTAATAATTTTCCCGGGTGTCGGGCGTGCGGCCCTGCGTGTAGACGATGAGCTCGTCCTTGTCGAAAAACTCGTTGCAGACCGCGATGGCGGCGTCGAGCAGGCCGCCGGGATTGTTGCGCAGGTCGATCACCAGCGCGCGGATGCCGTCCTTCTCCAGGCCGGCGAGCGCCGCCTTGAATTCGTCCCCGGTGCGGTCGCTGAACTGCGTGATCTGCAGGTAGCCGATCCCGCCCGGCCGCACCGCGGCGAGCCGCACGCTGTTGAGCTGGATGCGCTCGCGGCGGACGGCGAAGTCGAGCGTGCGGTTCTGGCTCGGCCGGAAAATCGTGATCGTCACCAGCGAGCCCGGCTCGCCCCGGACCAGCTTGATGGTGCTGTCGAGCGTCGGGTTGACGAGCGCCTCGCCGTCGATTTTCGCCAGCTGGTCGCCGCGGCGCAGGCCGGCGCGCTCGGCCGGCGTGCCGGGAATCGGGGCCACGATGACGACGTGCCCGTCGCGCTGCTCCACCTGGATGCCGACGCCCGTGAAGGCATTGGTCAGCTCGTCCTCAGTCTCGCGGTACTCGTCGGCGACGAGGAATTGGGAATGCGGGTCCAGCTGGCTGACCATGCCGTCGAGCGCCGCGCGTGTCAGCGCCGGGTAATCCGCCGGCGCCTCGCCGACATAGTTCTCCTTTACCAGCTGCAATACTTCGCGGAAGTAGCGCACCTGCTTGTCGCGCTCCCGGTCGGGCCACCAGCTCGGGGCGCCGGCGTGCCGGCCGGCGAACTGGGCCAGGCCGAAGCCGGCCAGGACCGCGACGAGGATGGCAAGGATGCGTTTGGGCATGGCTTTCAGTGGGCGCAAATGCTTGCGTTGGCAAATGGCTTCCTCGTCAGACTTCTATGAAATCTTCGCCGCGATACCCGGTGCGTCCACCGGCGTCTCCTTTGCGCAGTACATGGAGCTGGCGATGTACCACCCGACGGCCGGTTACTATACCCGCGACTTCAAGCGCGTGGGGCGGGACGAAAAAGCGGATTTTTCGACCGCCACGTCATTCAACCCGGTCTTCGGCGAGCTCGTCGCGGACGCCGCGGCCAAGCTGCTCGCCCCGGCGAACCCGCGGGAGTTCGACTTCGTCGAGATCGGCGCCGAGACCTACGGCGGCACGCTGCGCGACATCGCCCACCCGTTTGCCAGCTACCGCACCATCTCGCTCGGCCAGCCGTTCACCCTGCCCGAGAGCGCGGTGGTGTTTTCGAACGAGCTGTTCGACGCGCAGCCGTTCCACCGCGTCGTCTGGCGCGGCGGCCGGTGGCGCGAGCTCGGCGTCGCCCTCACGGGCCGCACGCTGCGCGAAGTGGAGCTGCCGGAATTCACCGCCGAGCTGGCGGCCGAGGCCCGCCGCCTGCCGCCCAAGGGTGAGGAGAACTACCACATCGACCTGCCGCTGCGGACAATCCCCCTGCTGCATCGGATCGTCGGCCAGAAGTGGCGCGGGCTGTTCCTCGCCTTCGATTATGGCAAGAGCTGGCAGGAGCTGGCGGAGAATCTCCCCCACGGCACCGGCCGCACCTACCTGCGCCAGAAAATGGGCAACGACCTCTTCGCCCGGCCCGGCAAACAGGACCTGACCTGCCACATCTGCTGGGACTGGCTTGAGGACGGGCTCATGCACGCGGGCTTTGGCGAGCCGATGGTCGAGTCGCAGGAGGCGTTTTTCATGCATCACGCCAAGCAAAGGCTCGCGGAAATCACGAAGGTCGAGACGAGCGCCTTCAGCCCGCGCAAACGGATGCTGATCACGCTGCTGCACCCCGCCAACATGGGGCAGAAGTTTCAGGCCCTCCATGCCTTACGCAAATAATGCCGCGGTCCGCCCCGAAACCAAATTTCCCTTGCTAAGCGAAAGTCCCGTCCTTTACTCACGACCCTTTAACTCAAGAAACACCATGGCACGAATTTGCGCAATCACCGGAAAACGCCCCACGATGGGCAAGATCATCAACCGCAAGGGTCAGTCCAAGAAGAGCGGCGGCATCGGCACGCACGTCACCTCGCTGACCACCCGCAAGTTCCGCCCGAACCTGCAGTGGATCAAGGTCAAGCTGCCCAACGGCGGCACGAAGCGCATGTGGGTTTCGGTCAAGGCCATCAAGGCCGGCCTCGTCCAGAAAGCCTGAGTCCCTTCCTTCCCTTTCAACCCGTCCCGCGCCTGCCGGACGGGTTTTTTATTGGGGAGGGCCCAGCTCCCGCTGGGCCGCGGCCCGTCAGGAGGCGGGCCCTCCACGATCCGCCAGCAAATCCGCATACTCGCGGTGCCGCTTGATGAAGACCGCCACGTACGAACATGCCGGGATCACCCTGCGGCCGGCCGCGCGGGCATCCGCCAGCGCGGTGCGCACGAGTTGCTCCGCGATGCCACGTCCGCGCAGCTCCGGCGGCACCAGCGTGTGGGTGAAGACCATCTTGTCCTCCACGATCTCGTATTCGCAGACCGAAAGAAAGCCGTCGACGACCGCCTCATAGCGGTGCGCCGCGCCGTTGTGCCGGACTGGAACCGCGTCCGCCATCACGCCGCCGCCTTGTTGCGCAGCCTGGCCAGCAGCTGGCCCAGCTCCTCGCGCCCCTCGATTTTGAACGCCCAGAGCAGTGCGCCGTAAATCGCGACCGCCAGCGGGATCAGCCCGGCGACGAGCACCAGGTCATGGATCTTCACCGGCCAGGCGAATCCGCCCACCAGCCGCCCGCCGCCCCAGACCACGACACCCATCAGCGCCGCGGCCGCGAGGATCTTGGCGAGATTCGGCAGCAGCGGCCCGAAGCCCAGTCCGGGCAGCCGCCGCGAAAGCTTCAACTGCAGGTAAACCGCCTGCACCAGCACCGCCAGGTTGCTGGCCGCCGCGAGGCCGGTCGTGGAGAACCACCGCATCAGGACCAGGCTGAGCACGAGGTTCACCACGAAGCTCAGGGCCGCGGCCCGCACCGGCGTCGCCGTGTCCTTGAGCGAATAAAACCCGCGCAACGCCACGGTCGTGAACGAAAGGAATGGCAGCCCGAGCGCATAGACGGCGAGGATCGGCGTCATCAGCGCCGTGTCGCTGGCGTGGAAGGCCCCGCGCTGGAACAGCAGCCGGATGATCGGCTCGCTCAGCAGCGCCAGCCCGATGGCCGCGGGCACGTTGACGATCAGCACCAGCCGCAGGCCCTTGTGGTAATCCTCGCCGAGCTTCGCCCAGTCCGCGCGCGCCGCGTGCCGCGCGATGAGCGGGAAGACCACCGTGGCGATCGCCGCCGCGAACACCCCGATCGGCAATTCCATGACGCGCGTGGCAAGGTTGAGCGCGGACGCCGCGTGGTCGTTCAGCGACAGGCCGATGAAGCGCGACACCGAGATGTTGATGAGGTAAATGGCGGAGCCGATGACGGTCGGGCCCATGAGCCGCACGATCTCGCGCACGCGCTCGTCGGCGCCGAGGTCGAACTGCGGGCGCCAGCCCTCGCCCCAGAGCACGGTGGCGGGCACCGCCAGCTGAAGGAAGCCGCCGAGCAGCACGCCGCCGCACACCAGGTACATCCGCCCCATGTCGTCGCGCGCCCACCAGTGGCCGCAGGCCAGCGCGCCGATGATCACGAGGTTCAGCCAGACCGGCGACAGGGCGGGCTCCGTGAAGCGCCCCAGCACCTGGCACGCCGCGCTGAAGGCCGCCGCCAGGCAGACAAACACCATGTAGGGAAACAGGATCACCGCGAGGTGCGCGCCCAGCAGCAGGCGGTCGAGGGTGCCGACGTCCAGCCGGGCGCCGCCGGCGAGCGGCAGGAGCGTCCCGGCGTTGGCCAGGACCAGCATCGCCAGCGCCACCAGCACCGTGGTCACCACCAGCAGCCAGCTCGCCACCTTGCTCACGAGCGCGAAGGCCGCGGCCCGCTGCCGGTGCTCCAGCTCATGCGCCATCGTGGGCACGAAGGCGGCGGTCAGCGCGCCCTCCCCGAGGAGCCGGCGGAACAGGTTGGGCAGCGTGAAGGCGGAGACGAAGGCGGAGTTCAGCACGCTCGTGCCGAACGCCGCGGCGAGGAAGATCTCCCGGACCAGGCCCAGCACGCGCGACAGCACGGTGGCCGTGGCGACAACGCTGATGTTTTTCAGGCTCTTCGACACGTCAGGACAGCGGCGTCAAACCAGAGGAACCGCCGGCAGGCCCGACAAAGGCTGGCTCGACAGCCGTAGCCTTGGCGAAGGCTGTTCACGGCATCGTGATCTTGAGGGTGCTGCCGTCGAGCGTCACGTTGGTCGCCTTGGCCCAGGCTGAATTGATCTCATCCGGCGCCTTCTTCCTGGCGATCAGGTGGGACAGCAGCGGGCCGGCGGCGCCGGGGATCAGGTGCACCGGGCAGGAGCCGAGGTAGAGCGTCGTGGGCACGTAGACAAAATCGTCACCCGCCGGCTGGATCGTGCCCGTGGTCAGCACAATCACTTCCTTGGTGAGGCCGTACCAGTTCAGCACGCACTTGGTGCCGATCTGGAGCGTGCCGTCCTTGATTTTGAAATTCGGACGATCGGGATTGAAAATGCCGTCGTAAGTCGGGGCGGCGTCCGCCTTGGGCGTCTCGGCCTTCGCACCGGGTTTCGCGGCCTTCGGCGGCGGCGCGCTGGCGAACACCGCGGCGGACCAGGCGTTCAGCTCGTCCTCGTTCAGCTCAACGCTGCCGCCGCCCACGAACGCCTTCTGCTTGGCCGCATAGGCCTTGCCCTTGGCGGTGACGTCCGAACCCGGGAGATAATAGACGGCACCGCGCACCCGCTTGTCCGCGGCGGGCATTTCCTTCACCTGCAGCACTGGTTTGAAAACCAGGAAGGCGCAGGCCGCGAGCAAGCCGGCGGCCAGGCCGAGGATCGCGCCCAGCGCGACTTCAGTGGTGCTCGGGCCATAAAGGGCTTTTTCGATTTTCTTGTCTGCCATGGAGGTGAGGGGTTCGCCGCGACGGAAGCCGCGGTACGGTTCCGCTGAGTGCATGATAGAAAGGGCGCCGGACCGCAAGGCGAGCCTGTTCTCCGCCGCAACTCGCCGTTAACAATCCATTTGCCAATCAGGTCCGCCCGGGGGACATTCCGGCTCTTTTCATGGAATTCGCCGTCCAGTTCCGTGGCTACCAGGACCGCGTTGAGCAGGGTCTCAACCGCCTGGTCCCGGCCGGCAGTACCCGCCCGGCCCGCCTGCACGAAGCCATGCGCTATGCCCTGCTCGGCGGCGGCAAGCGCCTGCGGCCGGTGCTGGTCCTCGCCGTTGCCGACGGCCTGGGCGGCAAGGCTGACGCACTCCCCGTCGCCATCGCGCTGGAGTGCATCCACACCTACTCGCTGGTCCACGACGACCTCCCGTGCATGGACAATGACGACCTGCGTCGCGGCCGCCCGACCACGCACAAGCAGTTCGACGAGGCGACCGCGCTGCTGGCCGGCGATGCGCTGCTCACCCTCGCCTTCCAGCTGGTCGGCCGACACTACCCGGCCGACCCCGCGCTCGCCGCCGCGCTCACGCGCGAACTCGCCGATGCCGCCGGCAGCGAGCGGCTCATCGGTGGGCAGATGGAGGATTTGCTAGCGGAGAAAAAAGCCGAAGCCACCGCCGGCGAGCTCGAGTTCATCCACCTCAACAAAACCGCGGCCATGCTGACCGCGGCCCTCGTGGCCGGCGGCCTCTGCGGCGGGGCGACCGAATCCCACCTCGCCGCGCTGCGCACCGCCGGCCGGCACCTCGGACTCGCGTTCCAGATCGTCGACGACATCCTCGACGCCACCGCCGACACGGCGACGCTCGGCAAGACGGCGGGCAAGGATGCCCGGGCCGACAAGACCACCTCCGTGAAGCTGCACGGGCTCGACGCCTCGCGGAAATTCGCCCGCCAGCACACCGACACCGCGCTCAAGGCCCTCGCTTCCCTGCCCGGCGACAAAACCTTTCTCACGGCCCTGGTCGAATCGATGGCCGGTCGGACCCGCTGAGGCTCAGGCGATGAGCAGCCAGAAACAGGACTATATCCTGCGCCAGATCGAGCTGCTCCGCCGGGCCGTGAAACGCGCCGTGAGCCAACGACCCGATCCCGAGCTCGACGAGGTGCTCCTGCTGTCCTTTCACCTGCAGGAAAAACTGTTTCCGGTCCCGCCGGCGGAATTTCTCGCGCTGGAGCTGCCTGAGCAGCTCGCCGCGCTGCGGCGCAACGAATCGCGTGAATCCG